>JAGYOR010000036.1 GCA_018399535.1 Deltaproteobacteria bacterium
TTGCTGCCTTTACCCATGGCGTAAACCGTGTCGCCCGGCGTCAGCCCGAGACGTTCGAGTGATTGATTCGTCACGAGGACGGTAAATGACGTGTCGCCCGCCGCGAGCGATAAAAGAGAAGTTTTTCCTTCGTACAGAATAGTGGAAACTGTCGCGCGGATGCTGCTCTGCACGGACGTGTCTTGAGGAGACCGGGTGGCGATGATTATGTCTTCCGGACGCAGGGCGAGCTTCATCTTTACCCCTATGTCCACGCTGTCGAGTGTTCTCATGGTGAAACCGTTGACATTTATAACGGCGAGGCCGTGGTCGTGGTCGACGACCGTTCTCTCCACCAGGGTTGCCCCCACGAAATCCGCTACGAAGGGTGTCCGGGGACGTTTAAAGACTTCCTCGAGAGAGCCGAACTGAACCAGCAGGCCGTCGCGGATAACGGCGACCTTGTCGGCGAGGGCCCAGGCGTCGTTCAGGTCGTGCGTCACATGAATGGCCGTTGTATTCTGCCGCGACATGATTTCTCTCAGCAATATTCTCGTGTCGCGCCTGGTTTGCGGGTCAAGGGCTGCAAACGGTTCATCCATGAGAAGCATGTTCGGTTCAACAACGAGGGCGCGTGCCAGGGGGGGGTGAAGGGGTATTGGACTGTGCCGGTCGTTACGTCCACACGTTACGAACGTCCCCGGAGCTGGCCGCAGGCGGCGAGGATGTCCCGGCCCTTGCTCTTGCGGACGACGGCGGTGTATTTGTGCTTGACCATGATGTCCCGGAAGGCGTCGACCCGGTCGGGGGGCGATGTTTTGAAGTCGCAGCCGGGATGCTCGTTGAAGGCGATAAGGTTGAACTTGCAACGTACATTTTTTACCAGCTGCGCCAGTTTTTCCGCGTCTTCGGGGCTGTCGTTGACGTCTTTGATGAGTATGTATTCCATGGTGATGCGCCGCCGCAGGGGCATGGGATAATCCCGACAGGCGTCCAGTACATCCGCCAGCGGGTATTTCCTGTTTATCGGCATCAGGCGGTTCCTGGTTTCATCGTCAGGCGCGTTCAGCGACAGGGCCAGGTTGACGGACATATCCTCACCCAGGCGGCGTATCATGGGCGCGATGCCGCAGGTGGAAACGGTGACCCGCCGCCTGGAGATGCCGAGCCCCACGTCGGAGGTCATGATGTCAATTGCTTTCAATGTGTTGTTATAGTTGAGAAGGGGTTCGCCCATGCCCATCAACACCACGTTCTTGATGGAGGGGCCCTCGGGCGTGCCGAACCGCAGGGCCGTGACCTGCCCGGCGATTTCCGAAGGAAGCAGGTTGCGCCTGAATCCCGACGCCCCGGTCAAGCAGAAGGTGCAGCCCATGGCGCAGCCTGCCTGGGTGGAAATGCAGATAGTCCAGTGGTTTTTTTCCTGGATGAGTACGGTTTCGACGGTTTCTCCGTCGGCGAGACGGAAAAGAGCCTTTTTTGTTCCGTCCGCCGAAACCTGCAGGGTTTCAAGGGGCAAAAACCCGACACGGGCGATCCTGCCCAGCTCTTTCCGGAACTCCTGAGAAAGGTTGGTCATTTCACCGATGTCGCGGGATCCCGTCTGGTAGATCCACTTCATGAGCTGGCGCGCCCTGAAACGCTCCTTGCCGAGACGCTGAATAAAGGATTCCAGCTCAGAAGGCGTCAGGTTCGTCAGGTCGGTTTTTTCAGTTCCGCTTTCCGCGAAGCCGTTCCGCGATGGCATTGATAAATTCTTCCGTGTTGACTTTGCAGTTGTTCGAATCCGGACTCGTCATGACCAGCAGGTCGCCCGTCATGATGCCGGACTCGATGGTTTCCACCGACGCTGCTTCGAGATCATCGGCGAAAGAAGACAGTTCGGGCGTCCCGTCGAGTTCTCCCCGTTTTCTCAGCCCGCCCGACCAGGCGAAGATAAGCGCCATGGAATTGGTCGACGTTTCTTCGCCCCTGAGGTGTTTGTAGTAATGTTTCTGGACCGTGCCGTGGGCGGCTTCGTATTCATACCAGCCGTGGGGGGAAACCAGAACGGAGGTCATCATCGCCAGGCTGCCGCAGGCGGAAGCGATCATGTCCGACATGACGTCGCCGTCGTAGTTTTTCAGTGCCCAGAGAAAGCCGCCCTTTGACCGCACGACACGGGCTACCGCGTCGTCGATGAGGGTGAAGAAATATTCTATTCCAGCTTCGCGGAATAGATCTTCCCAAGAGTCCCGGTATTCCTGATCGAATATGTCCCGGAACCGGGCGTCGTAAGTTTTTGAGATGGTATCCTTGGTGCTGAACCACAGGTCGACTTTTTCTTCCAGCGCATGGGCGAAACAGGCCCGGGCGAAGCTTCGGATCGATTCGTCGGTGTTGTACAGTCCCTGTATGACGCCCGGTCCCGTGAAGTCGTGAATGGTTTCCCGGAGTACATCGCCACCCCCGGCGGGTGTGAAGACAAGTTCGGCGGCGCCGGGTCCGGGAATCGCCATCTCAACGCCGCTGTAAACGTCGCCGTAAGCGTGACGGCCGATGATTATGGGCTTTTCCCAGGCGGGAATCAGGGGCCTGATATTATTCGCCAGGATCGGTTTCCTGAAGACGGTGCCGTCGAGCATGGCCCTGATCGTGGCGTTTGGGCTCTTCAACATTTTTTTGAGATTGTACTCGGTTACCCGGTCCGCGTTGGCCGTTATGGTGGCGCATTTTACACCCACGCCGAATTTCTTGATGGCCTCCGCCGCCTCGACGGTCACCCTGTCGTCGGTGGCGTCGCGGTTGGCGACATGCAGATCGTAATAGCGCAGGTCGGCGTCTACGAAGGGCAGAATCAATTGCTCTTTGACCATGGCCCACATGACGCGGGTCATTTCATCTCCGTCCATTTCGACGATTGGTGTTTTGACAGATATCTTTTCCATGAACCTCTCTCTCAGCTTTATTTTCCCGGACGACCGGGAGGATATCCCAGGCGGGGCGTCGCCCGTCTCAGTCGCCTTTCTTTTCCCGTACCAGGTTGAGGGCGCACCCTGCGAGCAGGATCGACCGCTGCCTTTCCGTAAGATTGAAGCCGGTCCGGAAATTGATTCCCTTTGTTCTGTTGCGAACGGTAAGGACGTCTTCATTCGCTATGATGCTTCTGATCCCCGGCACGTCAAGCAAATCGCCCGGCTCGATGGCGTCATAGTCGGTCTCGTCGACGAATACCAGCGGAAGAATACCGAAATTCACCAGGTTTGCCGCGTGAATCCGTTCGAAGGATTTGGCGATAACAACGCGGACGCCAAGGTGCCTGGGACACAGCGCGGCGTGTTCCCGCGACGATCCCTGGCCATAGGACAGCCCGGCGACGATGACGCCCTGGAGCCCCTCGTCGCGTGTCGCCTGGGCTCGCGAAGGGAACGACGGATCGATCGGTTCGAAGACGAAGTCCGCGTAGCGAGGTATGTTGGAACGATACTTCATTCTCGCGCCGGCAGGCATGATGTGATCCGTTGTCACCTGGTCACCCACCTTGATAAGCGCCTTTCCGTTGATGTTTTCAGGAAAGGTTTCGCCGGCCGGCGGAGGACCGATGTTCGGTCCCCGGCGTATTTCCAGGCCGACTGTGTCGTCGGGATCCGCCGGGCGGAGGATCATGCCGTTGTCCACGCGGAACGCCGCCGGCATTTCGATGCGGGGAAACGGCATGTCCAGGTCACGCGGATCGGTGATGCGTCCCGTGACAGCCGCGGCCGCAGCCGTTTCACAGCTTACGAGGTACAGGTCCGCGTCCGGTGTGCCCGAGCGGCCCTGGAAGTTGCGGTTCGACGTCCTGAGTGAAACAGCCTTCGAGCCGGGGCTGCGGCTGTTCCCGATGCAGAAACCGCAGGCGCATTCATCGATGCGCGCACCGGCGGCGATGAGGTCCGCCAGGTATCCGTCTCGTGCGAGGTTTTCAAGAACCTGCCTGGATCCGGGCGCCACGACAAGACTCACGTCTTCGTGAATGACCCTGCCTCTGAGGACGGAGGCGGCGACGGCAAGGTCCCGGTAGGACCCGTTGGTACAGCTTCCAATGCAGACCTGGTCGACATGAAGCCCTGAAAGGGCGCGCACGGATTTTACATTGCCGGGACTGTGGGGTGTCGCGGCCATCGGTTCAAGCGAGGAAAGATCAATGGTGACGACGCGGTCGTAATCCGCATCATCGTCGGCGGCCAATTCGATCCAGTCCTTACCGCGATTCTCCGATTCAAGAAACAGGCGCGTGATGTCGTCGCTGGGAAAAACCGAGGTCGTGACGCCGCATTCCGCTCCCATGTTGGTGATGGTGGCACGCTCGGGAACGGAAAGCGTTCCGACGCCGTCGCCGAAGTATTCGAAGACCGTGCCCACGTTGCCCTTCGTGGAAAACAGGCGGAGCACTTCGAGGATGACGTCCTTTGCTGCAACCCAGGGGGAAAGCCTTCCTGTGAGATGAATGCCGATGACGCGGGGGGCGATAAGATAAAAGGGTTGACCTCCCATGGCCAGGGCCACGTCCAGCCCGCCCGCTCCCAGGGCGAACATTCCCAGGCCGCCGCCGGTGGGCGTGTGGCTGTCGGAACCGAGCAGCGTCTTGCCCGGAACCCCGAAGCGTTCAAGATGGACCTGGTGGCAGATGCCGTTACCCGCCCGTGACAGCAGGATGCCGTGTTTGCGGGCCACGTCCTGGAGATAACGGTGATCGTCGGCGTTTTCAAATCCGATCTGTACCGTGTTGTGATCGATATAGCTGACGGAAAGTTCCGTCGCGACCCGTAACAGGCCGAGCGCCTCGAACTGGAGATACGCCATGGTTCCCGTCGCGTCCTGGGTAAGGGTCTGGTCGATTTTTATTCCCGCTTCTTCGCCGGGAACGAGACTGCCGTCGACAAGGTGCGGCCGAAGAATTTTTTCAGTCAGAGTCAGTCCCATATTAATTCCTCCCTTGCAAAAACAAGGTTTGATCAATATATGAAGATGCGTTTAAATTCAATGCGAAACTGAGGGAACCGGTGCCGCCGCACGGGAAAGGGGTTTCGCGGGGCGACAGGGGGGGGATGCATGGAAGGTATAAACAGCACCGCTGATTTTTACCGCGATGAAGCGGTTGATCTGATGCAGGAGTACACGATCTGTGAATCCCTGTCCCGCCGTGAATCTCCCTACATAAAGGTACTGGAATGCCCTCGGACATACGCGGAGTCGGTGATCAGCCTGCTCGACGGGTCAGGCCTTCTCGGGAGGGGGACTCGACTTTGCGAGGTAGGCGGCGGTTACGGGAGTCTCATGAAAGGTCTCCTTGAATCGGCGGGCGGCCGTATCGACCGCGTGGTCATGGTTGATCTTTCGTCTCACCTGCTCGAACGCCAGCGCCGGGCGCTCGAACCGTGGGCGTCGAAAGTTTCCTTCGTGAACGGCGATATCGAGACGTTATCGTCGGTTCTCTCAGAAAATGATCTTGTCATTGTGAACGAAGTCATCGGTGACTTGCCGACCTGGGTCGGCATCGACGGCGGACATCTTCCCGGTGAAATCGACCGGCTGGCGGATCGTTACGATCTTGACTTGCCGCGGACCGGACGGTTCAATTTCAACATGGGGGCCGTCCGGCTGGTAGAGGCGTTGTGTCGGGGGCGGAGCGCTGCTTTCATAACAGAACATTCAAGTGATCCCATCATGCCCCCCGGCATGGATTACCTCGCACGCGGTCTGGAAACGGACGGGTACCCCCGCGAGATCCGACTGGCCGGGCACAGGGAATACACCATACGCTTTTCGCACCTCGCGGCTGTCGCGCGGTACTTCGGCAGAGATTTCGAGACGGGAAATCTCGCGGAGATGGTCGGTATCGCCGATTCTCCTCGGAACAGGGCCGTTTTCCTCGGCCGCATGACCGGTTCCGATGAACAGGAAGTCCGCTACGAGCTCCTGGATCATATACGGGAATACCGCTGGATGATTATCCGTCAGGCGGGTGTTGACCTCCCCTCCGATCACGGGTAGAAGGTACGTGAAGCCCGTTTGGTCGAGGACACGGCGGGGGGATCACAGAAGACAGGGGGACATGACCTATGGCCTATATATTTATTCGATGGCTGATCCTGACGGTGGCCGTTCTCGCCGCTGCCTACGTGCTTGACGGAGTGCAGGTGCAAAGCTTCTGGGCCGCGCTTTTTACGGCAGCCGTGCTTGGATTCATGAACGCGTTCTTTCGGCCGATTCTCCTGATTCTGACGCTGCCGATCAATGTTCTCAGCCTGGGGCTTTTTACCTTTATCATCAACGCACTGCTCATCAAGATGGCATCCGGCGTGGTGCCGGGGTTCGACGTCATCGGCTTCTGGACGGCGGTTTTCGCGGCGCTCATCATCAGTATCGTTAACTGGATTCTCGCGGCGTTGCTTCGCGATGGAACGGGGCGTTTTCCTCCGGAAGGCCGGCATGATGATGGATTCATAGACCTGGAAAAGAAGTCGGGAGATCGATGGGAATAATGAACCTGACGCCCGCCATGAAGCAGTATCTGGACATCAAGGAACAGTACCCTGACTGTATCCTGTTTTTCCGCATGGGCGATTTTTACGAGATGTTCTTCGAAGACGCCGAGATTGCGTCGAAAGTCCTTGAAATCACCCTCACGTCCCGGAATAAAAACCAGGCGGACCGTATTCCCCTGTGCGGAGTTCCCTATCACGCGGCCTCGGGGTACCTGTCTCGTCTGATCAGCGCCGGATTCAAGGTGGCCGTCTGTGAACAGGTTGAGGACCCGAAAGAGGCGAAGGGGGTGGTCAGGCGCGAGGTCGTACGGGTCGTAACACCGGGACTGGTCACGGATCCGGACAGCCTTTCCGCCAAGGAAAATAATTTTCTCGCCTCCTGGTTCGTCGAAAACGGGCGATACGGTCTGGCCTTTCTCGATCTGTCGACGGGCGAGTTTCATGTGGCCGAGATGGACGAACGGGATGATTTCGCAAACGAAGTTGAGGGGTTGAGCTTCAGGGAATTTGTTCTCTGCGAAGGCGGCGAGGACGATTTCACCGAAACGGAACGGGGCGCGCTGGTGACCAGGATGAATCCCGCCGCTTTCGATTTTGATTCCTCCATGGAATTATTGCGGGGCCATTTCTCTGCGGAAGCGCTGGAGGATATTGATTTCGAAGGTCATCATGCCGCCGCGAGGGCAGCCGGCGCTCTCCTTCGCTACGTGCGGGAGACACAGAAGGAAGGACTGGACCATATCAACCGCCTGTCCTGGTATAATCCCCGCCACTTTCTCGTGCTCGACGAGACGGCCCGCCGGAATCTCGAACTCTTCACCACGATCCAGGGCGATCGAAAAGAAGGAACGCTCTTTCACGTGCTGGATAAAACCGTCACCGCCATGGGAGGCAGGAAACTGCGCCGCTGGATGGCTTATCCCCTGGTTTCATCCGAGCGCATCGGTGAGCGCCTTGCCGCCGTGTCGGAACTCAAACGCAGCCAGCTTCAGCGGGCGGACCTTCGGGACCTGCTTGCTGACGTGTACGACCTTGAACGCCTGGGAAGCAGGGTGGCGATGGGCATTGCCAATGGCCGGGATCTGTCGGCGCTGGGTAAATCGCTGGCGGCGGTTCCCGGCGTCAGGGAACTTGTTGGAGAAAATGAATCTCCGTTGCTGTCGGCCATCGCTTCATCAATGGATGAGCTCGGTGACGTGGTCGACCTGATCGGACGGAGCATCGTGGATGATCCGCCGGCCACCATCCGCGAGGGGTACCTGATACGATCGGGATACGACGCCGAGCTTGACGAACTGGTTTCACTGTCCACGGACGGCAAGCGATGGATCGCATCACTGGAGGAGCGGGAACGACAGAAAACAGGCATCGGGACCCTGAAAATCGGGTTCAACTCGGTGTTCGGCTATTACATAGAAGTGACGAAAGCGAACGCCCGCCTGGTTCCCGCGGACTACGTGAGAAAACAAACACTGGTCAACGCGGAGCGTTACATCAACGAGGAATTAAAGGGATACGAGGAAAAGGTGCTCAACGCGGAAGAGCGCCGGAAAATCAGAGAGTACGAACTTTTTACAGATATCAGGGGGCGGATCGGCCGAGAGATCAGTCGCATTCAGAAAACAGCCAGGCTCATCGCTGACCTGGATGTCCTGGCCTCGCTGGCGGAGGTGGCGGACCAGTACGGGTACTGCTGTCCACGAGTGAGCGACGAGGACCGGATCGTCATCACCGACGGGCGGCATCCCGTGGTGGAGCGCATGAACCTGGAAGACGGGTTCGTTGCCAACGACACGTTTCTCGACCGTTCATCCAACCGTTTTCTTATCATCACGGGGCCGAACATGGCGGGCAAGTCCACCTACATCCGCCAGACCGCCCTCATCGTGCTCATGGCCCAGATGGGAAGCTTCGTACCCGCCCGGTCCGCCGAGATCGGCGTGGCTGACCGGATTTTCACCCGCGTAGGCGCAGGAGACAGTCTCGCGCGCGGCCAGAGCACATTCATGGTGGAGATGATGGAAGTGGCGTCTATTCTCAGAAATGCTTCGGCACGGAGCCTGATTCTGCTCGATGAAGTGGGCCGGGGGACCAGCACCTTCGACGGGCTCAGCATCGCATGGGCCGTGAGCGAATATATTCACGACACCCAGCGGATCGGGGCGAGAACGCTTTTTGCCACGCATTACCACGAATTGACCGATATCGCCCGCACCAGGGAGGGCGTGAAAAATTACAGCATCGCCGTCAAGGAGTGGGGCGACCGGGTCATTTTCCTGCGCAGGATCGTGGAAGGTGGAACAAACCGGAGTTACGGCATCCAGGTCGCTCGGCTCGCCGGCGTTCCCGAGGCCGTCATCGTGCGGGCAAGGGAGGTCTTGCACAACCTGGAACAGGGAGAACTTGACGACGCGGGCCAGCCGAAGATAGCCGGCGGCGGCGGGCTGGGCAGACGGAAAAGCCCGGGCCAGTTAAGTCTTTTTGCCAGCGAGGAGGACAGGATCCTCCGTGATATCAGGGGAATAGACATGAACGCCACGACTCCCCTTGACGCCCTGAACATGATCAGCATCTGGAAGGACCGGCTGAAGAAAGAATAATCCCTGTCCCGCCTGATTTCCTTACTTGATGCACACGCGCCTTACCTGGGCGAAATCGGTTTTTCCCTGAAGGACCTTTTCAATGCCGTCCTGAAGAAGCGTCCGCATTCCCTGATGAATCGACTTTTGGCGCAGTTCTTCCACGGACGCCTTTTTCTGAATCAATTCCTTGACTTCAAGCGTTGAAACCAGCAGTTCGTGAATACCCATGCGTCCCCGGTATCCCGTTCCGTCGCAGGCGTTGCAGCCCTTGGTCCGGTAAAACGTAAGGTTGTCGTCGTAAGGGACATTAAGTTGAGCGAAGAGCTCCTCGCCGTAATTTTCCGCCAGCTCGTCGTATTCTTCCCTGGTGGGATGATAGGGTTCCTTGCAGGCCTTGCAGAGGGTCCGCACGAGCCGCTGTGCGAGAATGCCCAGGAGGGAGTCGGCGAAGTTGAGCGGGTCGATGCCCATGTCGAGAAGCCGCACGATGGTTTCCGGAGCGCTGTTGGTGTGCAGTGTGCTGAAGACGAGATGCCCGGTCAGGGATGCCTCGACGCCGGTCTTCGCCGTTTCGTAATCGCGCATTTCACCCACCATGATGACGTCGGGGTCGGCCCGGAGGAAAGCGCGCATTGCGGCGGCGAAATCGAACCCGATTTTGGGATTTACCTGGACCTGTCGCAGCCCGTACTGGGTGATTTCCACGGGGTCTTCGGCTGTCCATATCTTCGTGTCCGGTGTGTTGATGTAATGGAGGGCCGCGTGAAGGGTGGTCGTTTTTCCCGATCCTGTAGGACCGACCACGAGGCACATACCGTAGGGTTTTTTGAGAATCTTGTCGACCAGTCCGTTGAAATTACTTTGCGACAGTCCCATGTCTTCCAGGGGCATGGTTTCGCCCTTGGCGAGAATACGCATGACGACGTCTTCCATGCCGCCCTGTGTCGGTATCGTGGCCACGCGGAGCTCGATTTCCTCCCCGCGGGGACGCTTGAACTTGATCTTGCCGTCCTGGGGAATCCGTCGCTCCGTGATATCGAGATTTGACATGATCTTGATCCTCGACACCATGGCATTCCGGTAGCTGAAAGGGACCGTCTGGTAGACCATGAGCGCTCCGTCCACGCGGTAGCGGACCTCGACGTTCTTCTTGATGCCGCTGGGTTCGATATGGATGTCCGAGGCGTTCCGCGCGTAGGCGTCGTTAATGACCC
The DNA here is from genome assembly GCA_018399535.1 of Deltaproteobacteria bacterium. GTDB lineage: Bacteria > Desulfobacterota > Syntrophia > Syntrophales > UBA2210 > MLS-D. The sequence continues at coordinate 10,285 of JAGYOR010000036.1, forward strand.
GGTTTACCAGTTGCATGATGATGCTGTCAGACTCGGTAATGCCCTCGTCGTCGGCGAACTCGCCTTCCTCCTCGTCGCTGTCGAGCTTGCCGATGATATCGGAAATACTGCCTGAAGCGTCCCCGGACTGGTAGAAATGGTTGATAAATTTAACAATGTCTTCATAGAGCGCCACGTCGTAGATGACGTTGCGCGTCTTGAGCAGAGTCTCGATCATGTCCCGCTTGATGATGTTGTTCGGATCGTCGATGGCGATGCGAATCTTGCCTTCCTGCCGTTCCAGGGGAACCCACAGTTCCCTGCGGAGATATTCTTCCTTCAGGTTCTTGAGAAGGTCGTAGGGAGTCGCGGTCTTGTCGCTGAACTGAATGAATTCGCACCGGTAGAACTCGCTGAGCGATTTCCCGATATCATCTTTCGATATCTTGAATTGTTTCATCAGGTGCTGTTCGATCGTCTCCCGGTTCTCTCTCGCGTTGCCCCAGGCCCTTTCCAGGTCTTCCACCGAGATGAGACCGGCCCTGGTCAGATAGTCGAACTTCGATTTCTTTTTCTGCTTGATCCGCTCGTGGTTGTAAAAGGCAAGCCCCAGGACCTTTGCCATTTCTTCCACGGCGTTCCGGTCTTCTTCGGTGAAACGGCCGCCGCTCTTCTTGTTGATGACCTGGATGACACCCTTGACCTTGCCGCCGTGTGTGATGGGAACGGCGAGCACCTGCTTCGTGGTCAGACCCGATTTGCGGTCCCAGCGCCTGTCGAAATTGAGATCGGGGTCGATGCTTTTCAGTTCGTCGTCGTCGTAGGCATCGGCGATGTCGATGGTCTTTTTTTTCGCTGCCGCGCAGCCGGCGATACTTTCCGTGCTTATGGGGACCCGTATTTCATCGAGTTCCGAGCCGGTGAGCATCATCGAATAAATTTCGTTCGTCGGCTCATCGGCCACGTAGATAGTCATGGTTTCGGCGTCGAAAAGGCTTCGTATGTCGTCCCGCATGTCGACCAGAATCTGCTTGAGATTCTGGGAGGCGTGGATCTTGTAGGTAATGTTCTGGAACTTTTTCTGGTAGTTGAGCTGTTGCTCCAGATCCGTTACCTGCTGTTTTGCCTCCGGAGACACATTTTTACCTGTTCGGGATTGAAAAATCGCCATCGGTTTCACCGTTTTTTATTTAATTTAACGTAATTGCTCTATAACATTCAAGCCCGGCCGACGGCAATAAAATTAATCGAGGTCCGGCGGCCCGCTTAATGGGTGTCTCGACTCAGAATTCAGACCGCTGAAGCTTCCGGTATCCCAGGACCAGTGGAAGAATGCCCGCGGCCGCCGTGGCGGCAAGGCTTCCAGTCCACGCCGCCGAAAGCATTGTACGAAAGGTGCCCGCCGTCACGGTATGATGAACGTGGTATGAAAAATAGGGAACCGAGAAAAGCAGCACGATAACGGCCACGTAGATCAGGGCCGTTATAAAATTGAGCGTTCCTCCGAAACCCGAGACAATGCGCGACGGGTTTTCTTCCCTGAAATCCGGGTAAAGGGCGCCCAATCCCACGGCGAGGCCCGTGAGTCCCACCGCCGTCAGGGCCGTCATGGCGCATGACACGAAAAAGAGTCCCGGCGATGTTTCGAGCATGATGTTCGTGGCCGTCATGAGCAGTTCACTCACCAGCAGGATCATCACGCCGTTTATAAAGAATTTCTGCAGCACCAGTTCCTTGAACGTAACAGGCGCCAGTCCGAGTATCCATATCTTGGTTCCCTCGAGACTGATCTGGGGAAAAAGAAACCGCACCGTAAAACCGGCGAGAACGAGCGATGTCGCCGAAAAATTGAGAAAGGTCACGATCATTTTCCAGTAGGGATTGTCCACCGAACCGGGGACGCTTCCGAGATTGAGTATGTAGACGCCCAGGATGGCGAGGTAGATCAGAAACTGTGACCACTGGCTGAAATCACGGGCGAAGGACTTGATGTCTTTGGTGATGAGGGCCGCCGTGGGCCGCGGAAGCACGGAAAAAATCGAGAGAAGACTGTTCGCCGCGCCGGCGCCCGGAGGAGGAAGCGGCCGGTTGGAGCGGTTCCGGGAGGCGAGCCATCCGCGGTAATACAGTCTCCCCGCCTCGATATGATTGAGCTGCAGCGCCAGTGCCGTTGTCGCGGCATAGACGAAAAAATACCGGACCGACTCCAGCGCGCGTCCGCCGGCTGCTTCGATTATGGAAGAGGCCATCCAGTAGCCGGGATAAAGAGGATGCTTCAGAATTCGCAGGTGGTACAGAAAACTTTCCATGAAAGCCGCGATATCTTCCCCCTCCTGTGCTGCCGGCGCGATAACCGATTTGTAGTACCAGAATGCCGCCAGGGCAAGCACGACGGCAGTCCCGATGAAGGCACGCCGCGCCCTGCGGTAGTCGAGAAAACGGGCCGCGGGAAGCACCAGCAGTGAGGCTGTCGCCGTGGGAAGAATTACGAAAAGGATGAACCATCCCGGAAGCGCCAGGTAGAAACAGCAGGAGGCGTCCCTGATAATCGCGTAGGCGACAAGAAAGGGAATGCCGAGAAAGAGGAAGGCCCAGGAGCTGTAAATGCTGGATTGCACGAACCGGTAAAAGAAGACGACCCGGTGGTCCAGGGGTTTGGAAAGGAGAAATTCAACCTCCTTTACGTTGAAAAAGGTCGCGTGGCACACAACGATTGAACTGAGGAGGAGCATGATGAACAGAACGGCGAAAAAGATGTACATGGTCTCGTCGACGAGAACGGGGCCGACCGCGGGAATGGCATTGAAAAAGGACAATCCCCGGTAGAACAGGAAGAATGATCCGAACCAGAAGGACGCGGTCAGAACGGCGATGAAGGTCGTCTTGAGGACAGGCTCGTTTCTTATGCCGGAAACAGAGTTTTTCAGGATTCGTATTCGGGCGAAGAAAAGTGACCGGGCGCCGGTCATGACCTCAGGCCTCCGCCGTCATTCTCAGGAATATGTCTTCGAGACCTTCGGAACGGCGGGCGGCCCGCTTGAGATCGTCGACGCCGCCCAGAGCGATCAGTTTGCCCCGGTGCATGATTCCCAGCCGGTCGGAAATTTCCTCGGCCAGGGCCAGTGTGTGCGTGGACATGAGAACGGTCGTTCCGCTCCGGGTACGCTCCCGCAACAGGTCCTTGACAAGGCGTATGCTGCGCGGATCAAGGCCGACCATGGGTTCGTCGATAATGATGAGCCGTGGGTCTGATAACAGGGCGGAGGAGATGACGATTTTCTGCCGCATGCCGTGGGAATAAGTTTCCATGAGCTTGTCGCCGTCATCCCTCATGAGAAACTGCTCGAGCAGTTCCTCGGCGCGCGCCCGGTAGATCGACCGGTCCAGCCGGTACAGTTCGCCGGTGAAATGCAGGAACTCCCGGCCCGTCAGCTTTTCATATACGTAGGGAATATCGGGTATGTAACTCATGAGCGCCTTGGCACGGCCGGGCTTTTCCGCCATGTCTATCCCCCCCACGGAAACGCTGCCGGCGGTCGGTCGCAGAAGGCCCGCCACGAGTTTCAGCGTCGTTGTTTTCCCGGCGCCGTTCGGTCCCAGGACGGTGAAAAACTCGCCCGCTTCGACGGTCAGCGACAGCGAGTCCACGGCTGTGTTGTTGCCGAATTTCTTGGTCAGTTTCTGCAGTTCAATCATGTGTTTTCCCCCGAACGACAGGGCTTGGCAAGCATTGTCCCGCTTCGTCGGCGCGGAATGTTACGCTAAAAATCAGGTTACCGGTAGTCAATTATTTCAATGCCGATCCGCCCCATTGCCAGGGCGATTTGTGCCTGGGAGGCGAAGCCGCCGGTAACGAGTTCGAGGCGGGCGGCGTCGGCGATATTCTGTCCGAATGTGGGATCCATGTGAATCCAGGTTCCCGTGAAGACGCGCGGCCAGACATGGTAATAAAAGGCGCCGTCCAGATATACCAGTCCTGCCGACATGTCCGCGGGAATGCCCGCCGCCCTTGCCAGGGCGATGAAGAGCGACGTGTGCTCGTTGCAGTCGCCCCGCTGTTCCGTCAGCACCTTCGTGGCGACGGGTATATCAGGAGTAGGTGTTTTTTTGAGGGTTCTGTACACCCAGTCGCCGATCAGCCGGGCGGCGCGCAGCGGGTCGGACTCGCTGCCCACGATGACGCGCGCCTGTTTTTGAATGGCGGGATCGTCGGAATCGATCCAGAGCGAGGGGGCAAGAAAGTGAGCCGGGGGTTGCGGGTCCGCCTCGAGAAAAGGCCCGGAAAGAGCCGCTTCATCTTCGACCTCGACACGGAGAATTCCTGTCTCTTTATCGAGAAACCTCTGACGGGTGTGAGTCTCCGGGATCAGCGCCGGATCGTAGCCGGTGATGCGGAGCGTCAGCGAACGCACGGAGCGTGGCGAGGGGATCCTGACGGATACGGGCACCGATGCCTGCCCGAGAATATCGACGGCGGCGACGCGGGAGGCTTCAAGGCGGCGCGTTACCTCTGTCTTTGATTCGGTTGTTATGATCCAGCCGCCGGCCGTTTCTTCCCGGACGACCATGCCGCGTTCGTCGACCAGGGACCTCGAGGAGAGTCCGGCGAAGCGTGTTTCCATGACCAGGTGGTCGTTTTCGCGTCCCGTGACGGTCATCGTTGCGTCTTCGACGCTCAGCGTCATGGGATTCAGTACGCGGAACCTCAACGTATCGCCCGGGCTCAGGCCGGTCCCCCGGTACACCCGGAGCAGGCCCTGGTCCAGCAATACTTCGTCGGCCCTGTCAAAGGTTTTCCGCACCGTGGTACCGCCGTATGTCGCGGCGGCGGTCAGCCTGTTTTTATCCCGGCATCCCGTGATCGTTGCGTCGACCGTTCCGGAAAAATGTATTTCGAATTCTTCCAGGTTGTGATTGTCGTCCATGTGCTGGGTGCTTTCGATGACCAGCTCATGAATCCGGTTGAACATGCGGAAACGAAGCAGTGATGTTGATTGCAGGACGAATCCCGCGTCCGACGGTCCGTGGCGGGTGTGAATATAACCGATCCACCGGTCGTCCATGTAGATGCTCCGCCAGGAGTCGATATCCACGTCGTTGACGTCGAAAAGAATCGGCCGTTCCGGACCCGAATCAACGAAGATCATTCCTTCATGTTCGAGGAGCAGGAGCATCGCCCCGATCCACGCGGCGATAATGAGAATATGGACGGCGCTTTTCATGATGCGCGATATTGCCGTTGCGGCGGTTCCCTTTTTGACGATTATCATACGCGACGATGAAAATTTTTGAAAGATCATGCTTCGCAGGAATGAACAGACATAAATTGTATAATAACATCTTTTTCAATTGCCAAGAGACCACGAAATCGCTAGATTAGGAGTCACGTTTATTCAGGGCGAAGGGAGGGAGCCATGAAAAATGTCATGAAAGCCGTAAAAATCAGCGAAAACGTTTACTGGGTCGGAGCCATCGACTGGAATATCAGGGATTTTCACGGTTACGCGACCAGAAGGGGCAGCACTTACAATGCGTACCTGGTGCTCGCGGAAAAGCCGACGCTGATCGACACCGTCAAGGCGCCGTTTCGGAAGGAAATGCTTGCCCGCGTCGCCTCCGTGATTGATCCCCGCGACATCGCCGTCATCGTGTCGAACCACGCGGAGATGGATCACACCGGGTCGCTCCCCGATGTCATCAGGGAGATAGATCCGGGCGAGGTCTACGCGTCGCCCATGGGAGTGCAAGTGCTGGGCGAACTCTTTTCACTTGACCGGGAAGTCAGGGCGGTCGGGGACGGCGAGACGGTCAATCTCGGAAACATGGCTCTTGCCTGCTGGGAAACCCGCATGCTGCACTGGCCGGACAGCATGTTTTCTTACCTGCCTGAAGACAAACTGCTCTTTTCACAGGACGCCTTCGGCATGCATCTCGCTTCGTCGGAGCGTTTCGACGACGAAATCGATCCGGCGGTTCTGGCGTACGAAGCGGCGACGTATTACGCGAATATCCTGATGCCCTTTTCGCCGCAGGTGAAGAAACTTCTGGACCGGGTCGGCGGCCTGGGCGTCGAGTTCGCCATCGTGGCTCCGGATCACGGTCCCGTGTGGCGAAAGGACATAGCGGGCATCTTCGATTCATACGCACGCTGGGCCGGGCGGCGCCTGTCAAGAAAAGCCGTCGTGGCGTACGCCACCATGTGGCACAGCACGGAAATCATGGCCCGCGCCCTGGCGGAAGGGCTCGCAGAGCGGGGAATTTCTGTCAAAGTCATGTCGCTCGGGGAGAATCACCGGAGCGACGTGGCCTATGAAATGTTGGAGGCGGGAATACTGGCCGTGGGATCGCCCACGTTGAATAACAATATGTTTCCGCTGGCGGCGGACGTGCTGACCTACCTGAAGGGACTGCGGCCCCGGACTCCACTGGGGGCGGCGTTCGGATCCTACGGGTGGAGCGGTGAGGCGGTCGCGCAGATCGAGGCGATACTTTCCGAAATGAAGATTGAGCTTCCCGGAGAATCGATACGGGTCAAGAATGTGCCCGGCGTCGATGTCCTGGAACGGTGTCGCGATCTGG
>JAGYOR010000037.1 GCA_018399535.1 Deltaproteobacteria bacterium
GGCCGTGACAATATGATACAAGCCACGCCATCGAATGTTTCCGATACGACGCTGGCAACCACGCTGGGATTGAACGGAACCAGGATTTCCACGGTGGAACACCTTCTTTCAGCCCTTTTCGGTCTCGGCATCGACAACGCCGTGGTTGAAACCGACTCGTTTGAAATTCCCATCATGGACGGAAGCTCCGAGCCCTTTGTCGCACTCCTTAAAGAGGCGGGCCTGGAGGAACAGCACAAGGAAAAGAAGTGCCTCGTTATAACAAAACCCCTCTCGGTCACCGACGGCGTGGGGACGGTGTCGCTTCATCCGTCGGACATGTTTGAAATAACCTGTCACATTGATTTCACCCATCCCGCCGTGGGGAAGCAATCGCATCACCTTGTTTTTTCACCTGATATTTATGAACGGACCATATCTCCGGCGCGCACCTTCGGATTTCTTCACGAGGTGGAATACTTACAGGCGAAAGGCCTTGCCCTGGGCGGATCACTCAAAAACGCAATAGTCCTGAACGGCACGAAAGTAATCAACAAGGAAGGACTTCGCTTCCCCGACGAATTCGTGAAGCATAAAATTCTCGACGCCATCGGCGATGTTTCTCTTCTGGGTGTTCCTATCCGGGGGCATCTGGTGGCGCGACGATCCGGCCACAAGCTGAACAACATGCTGCTCCGGACACTGTTGCAGCGGCCGGATTGCTGGACGATGGAAACGTTGGAACCGGATATCGCCGCACAACCATCGCAGGCCACGGTGGAAAAGGTCGCCGGGTCTGTCCAAGCCTAAATAATCCTTGCTTTTTTGAATCCCCTTTCCTAGTATCAGTAGTTCTGTTACGGTGTCCCCGACGGGAGTCCCTTCGGCGGATTCCGTCAAGCATCTCTCCCGTTCACAGGAGAACTCCGAAGCAGAAAAAAAGTAATTCTCGTTCGTCGAGCGCCGGAGGCGGCACGGAACCAGGCAACGCGAATAATCGGTCGAGAATGAACTCTACGATCAGAAAGATTTTTTTCTTACTCCTCCTGGCAGCGGCCGTCTTTGCCGTTGAAACGGCCCCCGTAAACGCCCGACAGGCTAACATAACGGACGTCATCGTAACAAATTCCGAAGAAAATGTGATCGTCTACCTCAGTCTGGGGGATTGCTTTACTCCGGAAATGGAGGAGGCCGTTTTCGCAGGCATCACTACCACCTTCATCTTTACCATTGAACTCTACCGGCATCGAAGCGTCTGGTTCGACAAAAAGATTTCGTCCGTCACAATACGTCACTCAATGAAATACGACAACATCAAGCGGACACTCTTCGTTTCCTACTCACACCGCGGCGCGCGAGGAGAACCCGAACAATTCACGGATTTTACAAAGGCCCAGCGGGCTATGACGGACCTGAACGGCGTGCCCGTGGCCGAACTGGCGGATCTCGACCGGGGTCGCCGATATTACGTGAAAATCAGGGCGAAGCTCGACAAGGTTCCGTTACCGATGGACATCAAGAACACGATGCTTTTTTCGTCGTTATGGTATTTTGAGACGGACTGGGTCCGCCAGGATTTTGTATACTGACGTGATATGAAAATGGAATCCACATCACAAGACCCCAAAGAACGTGCCCGTCGCCGCAGGGAACGGGTTATCATCGTCGTCACCATTCTGGTCGTTGTCACCCTGACCCTGCTCGAAAGCCGTCTCATCGGCACGGAAACGCCGCTTTCCTTCTCCGGCGAAGTGCTCATTTTCGGGCTTATCAACATCAACCTGATTCTTATCATTTTGCTTATTTTCCTGATCATCAGGAACCTCGTCAAACTCATATTCGAACGGCGGCGGGGCATCCTCGGATCCAAGCTTCGCACGAAGCTGGTGGCCGCTTTCGTCAGCCTTTCGCTGATACCGACCGTCGTTCTGTTTCTGATTTCCATACAGTTTCTCTCTTACAGCATCGACAACTGGTTCAACGTGAAAATCGGCAGGGCGCTCGACTCGTCTCTCGAAATCGGCCAGACTTACTACCAGGCATACAGCGAAAGCGCCGTTCACGCGGCCAGGGAACTGAGCCGGGAAATAACCGAGCGGAAACTTTACGAACGCGACGTGGCCGACCGGTTGACTGAACTGCTGGAGCAGTACCAGGAGATTTTCAATATCGAGACGGTCGAAATCGTTCTTGACAACCGGCAGGAACAGTTCTTTCTCCCCCACCCGGCTCACCCGGACCTCCATCCCCAGAAGCTGGCGGCGCACATGGTGGACGATGTATACCACGGCCAGGAACTTTCCAGCATACAGGCAACCGGCGGCGGCGAGCTTATCACCGGCATCGTGCCCATCTATATAAATTTCGAACTGCAGGACGTGATCGGCGTTGCCATGGCCGGCCACTTCATCGCCGGCGACCTGGCCGAAAAGCTGTCTCATATTTCGAAGACTTCCGAAGAATACCGGCAGTTCAATCTCCTGAAAAATCCCATCAAGTCAAGCTTCATCGTGACTCTTTTCATCGTCACCCTGCTGATTATTTTCTCGGCCACCTGGTTCGGGCTGTACCTTGCGAAGGGCATCACCGTCCCGATTCAGGATCTCGCCGAGGCGACCAACGAGATATCCGGAGGCAATCTCGATTACCATATCGACGTGCTCGCCGACGACGAGATCGGAGTGCTCGTCGATTCCTTCAACCGCATGACGGAAGACTTGAAAAAAAGCAGCGACGAACTCAAAAAAGCCAATATTCACCTTGACGAACGCCGGCATTATATGGAGACGGTGCTTCGAAATGTTTCGGCCGGCGTCATATCCCTTGATCGAAACGGCGTCATCACCACCATCAACCGGGCAGCCGAAACCATGCTCGGCATTAAAACCTCGAAAGTGCTCAACAAGCCCTTTGAAACGGTGTTGAAGGCCGAGCACAAGAGCATGGTCTCCGAATTTCTCACGGAACTGCGGCAGAGCGGCGCAGATTTCCTGGAAAAGCAGGCCCAGCTCATGCTGCAGGACAAGGTGCTGACCGTTCTCATATCCACGACGATCCTGCGGGACGACAGCAACAACTACATGGGCATGGTGGTTGTTTTCGAAGATATATCGCAACTTCAGAAGGCCGAGCGGATCGCCGCCTGGCGGGAAGTAGCCAGGCGGATCGCCCACGAGATAAAAAATCCACTGACGCCGGTCAAGCTTTCGGCGGAGCGCCTGCAGAAAAAATACGGCAACAAGATGGAAGGAAAGGAACGGGACGTTTTCCGGGAATGTACCGGGGCTATTGTGAACCAGGTCGACATTCTCAAAAATCTTGTGGACGAATTTTCAAAATTCGCGCGGATGCCCCTTTCCAACCCCATGCCCAACGACATGAACAACGTAATCGAGGAGCCCTTACTGCTCTTCCAGGACGCTCACAAGAACATCGATTTTGTTTTCACCCGGCAGCCCGGTCTCCCCGTCGTTATGGTCGATGCCGAGCAAATCAGGCGGGTCATTGTGAATCTCCTGGATAACGCCGTGTCGGCCGTCGCCTCGGAAGACGGAAGAAAAAAAATCGAGGTGGCCACGATGGTGAGCCCGGACGGCAAGCGGGTCCGCGTCGAGGTCAGCGACAACGGCGCGGGCATCGAACCCAAAGACAGGATGAAACTGTTTGAACCCTATTTTTCAACGAAAAAATCGGGTATGGGACTGGGGCTCACCATTGTCAGTTCAATCGTGAACGACCACAACGGCACGGTGGGAATAAAAGACAATCACCCCCGGGGAACGACGGTTTATTTTGATATTCCCGGCACAGAGGATTGGAACCATGAGCAAATCCATACTGATCGTCGATGACGAAGAAAGCATCCTTCAATCGCTGACCGGCATCCTGCAAGATGAGGGATACGAAGTGATTGCGGCGAAAAGCGGCGAGGCCTGCCTTTCCCTTATCGAACAGGAGCTGCCCGACCTCGTGTTGCTCGACATATGGCTTCCGGGAATCGACGGCCTCGAAACACTTGAGCAGATCAAGTCAAAACATTCTGCCATTCCCGTGGTCATCATTTCCGGCCACGGTACGGTTGAATCGGCTGTGAGGGCCACCAAACTGGGCGCTTTCGATTTTATAGAAAAACCCCTTTCTCTGGAAAAGGTTGTGCTCGTCGTAAATCACGCGATCGAACAGAGCAGGCTTCAGGAAGAAAACCGGCTCCTGAAAGAACGATACCACCAGGATTATGAATTGCACGGCGAAAGCGCCGTGATACGGGAACTTAAAGAGATGATCGAGATCATCGCCCCCACCAACGCCTGGATACTGATCATGGGAGAAAACGGCACCGGCAAGGAGCTCGTGGCTCGTTCCATTCACACGAACAGCCGCAGGGCCGGGAACCCCTTCGTCGAAGTGAACTGCGCAGCCATACCGGAAGAGCTCATCGAAAGCGAATTGTTCGGCCACGAAAAAGGCTCCTTCACGGGCGCCACGACGAAGAAACGAGGCAAGTTCGACATGGCCAACGAGGGCACTCTCTTCCTCGACGAAGTAGCCGACATGAGTCTCAAGGCCCAGGCAAAAATCCTCAGGATTCTTCAGGAAAAGAGATTTCAGCGGGTGGGCGGCACGAAAATCATCGAAACGGACGTGCGCGTCCTGGCGGCCACCAACAAGGACCTGGAACAGGAAATGGAGGTCGGCCGGTTCCGCCAGGACCTGTTTTACCGCCTCAACGTGATTCCGCTGTTCGTTCCCCCCCTTCGTGACAGGAAAGAAGATATCCCTCTTCTGGCGGAACATTTTATCAGCGAGTTCGCCGCCAAAGAAGGGAAATCCCTGACGGGCATCGAAGGCGAGGCGCTGGAGCTGCTCATGAACCACAGCTGGCCGGGCAACGTCAGGGAACTGAAAAACATTATCGAGCGGATCGTGATCATGTGTCGCGGCGAAACCATAACCGCCGCCGACATACCAACGCTTCCGAGCATCGCCGACCCCGCGAAGGAGCCGTCGGGCATGTCCGGCGCCGCTTTTTCGGATACCTTCAGGAAAGCAAAAAAATTGTTCGAAAAGGCCTACATCACCCGCAAGCTTTCAGAACACGACTGGAATATCTCGAAGACGGCCGAGGCAATCGGGCTCGAACGGAGCAACCTGCACCGTAAAATCAAGTACTACGGGCTTGATGAAGAAAAAGAAAAGAAAGACGCCTCGGCGAAATAACCTCAAAAAACCGTCCGCGCCGGTCATTACGATCAGCAGTGGACAATCTCGTTCGAAGGCTAGGAAAGATTGGCGGCGATTTTGTCGTGTATTCGCTGCGAAGCGGTCTTGTTGCCCAGTATACCCACGCGGACCGAGACGTTGGTCAGGTCTTTCGACTTGTACTGCACGGAGATATGTACACGCTCATTGTCAATGAGCGCCTCTATCCGCGCCTTGCCGATTTCCTTGTAGGGAACGACATCAATGGCCTGCATATCGGCCACGACCCGTTCACAGGCAGCCCACACTTCTTCAAACGAATTCGAGTAATCGGTTTTCAGTTCACCCTGGACGTACACGTAAGTGCCCGCTCCCGCCGTCACGGCGGCGCCTCCCACGATGAGAGGCGCACAACCCGCGAGACACAGGGTAAAGCCGATCGCTGCAAGGATGCAGAAATTTTTCAAGCGCTCCACCATGGCATGCTCCTTTTGTACCGCGATGTCGTCCGCGGAGGTACGATTCCCGCGCAATATAGTTGAAAATCCATAATTTGTCCATATATTTGTGATTTTTTATTGCGCCCCCGAGGGTTTTCCCGTTAATATTTCTGCACTATTCGTGAGAGGTTTATCAGATGACGTCTGTTCTTCGACGAACATTTTTCCTGGTTTTGGCAGGGTTATTCCTTCTGCCGATCCCGGGTCATGGTGGAGACGGCCTCGAATTCCGGGCCGAAACGGAACAGGGCACGGTACTGCTTCAATCGTTCTGCCGCCGTCCCGCCGAGGGGGAAGCGATCATGCTGCGCCTTGCGGCCCCGCCCTTCAAAACCGCCTGCGCCGTTTTCAACGGCAGGAATCACGCCTTTACCACCACGGGTGAAGGAAAATATTATTTTACGCTGATACCGATTGAACTGGACACGCCCGCGGGTAATCACGCGATCCGCCTGGAGATTGTTTTCCCCGATGATTCCACCCTTGCCGCACCGGTTTCCCTCGCCGTTTCCGGGAGAACTTTTCCATCTTCGGAACTCAGCGTGGGATCCTGTTTCACCGATCCCTCTCCCGATGAACTGTGTCGTATCGAGGAGGAACGAGCCCTGGTTGACGGAATCTACAGAAACCGTCAGAACGAGTGGCTCGGCAACGGACCTTTCATCAGCCCTCTGGACGGCGTCGTCACAAGTCCCTTCGGCGTCAGAAGGCTGTTCAACGGAGAAATCAGGTCGCGCCATCGCGGCGTCGACCTCCGGGCTTCCGAGGGAACGCCCGTACAGGCTGTAAACAGCGGCGTCGTCGTTCTCGCCCGGTCCCTGTTCTTCGCCGGTGGTACCGTTATCATCGACCACGGCGCCGACCTGTTCACCCTGTACTGTCACCTGTCTGAAATCTCGGTAAACGAAGGGGGCAACGTGGACAAGGGAACAGTGATCGGCAGAGTCGGCGCCACGGGCAGGGTCACGGGGCCCCACCTTCACTGGGGAACCAGACTCGCGTCCGTTTTCGTGGACCCGATGTCGATACTGCATCTCCCCTTCGATTAGAAAACATCACGCCGCCACTTCCGATGCCGGAACAAGGGGAAAATCAGTCAACGGTCTTTTTCGGAAATCACGTGATGAAATTCGGTGGATACGGAGAAATACCGTCGAAACAGGTGAGGCAGAGATTGCCCCGCTCGGTCATGAGCGCGGCAACAAAATCTTCTATGGTGTTATACTTGACTGAATCGGCGCCTATCCGGCGAGCCATCCATTCCTCCAGGGCGCGGAGTTGTTCCATGGTCGTAATGTCGCCGGTTCTCATAAAGGACCGGGCGACCAACTCGTCGTAGGAACGTGTTGAAATGCCGAATTCACAGGGATACATGAGCGGCGGACAGGCGATGCGCACATGCACTTCCTTGGCGCCCGCCTCTTTCAGATCCAGCACCTTGTAACGAATCTGCGTGCCCCGAACAATGGAATCATCGCACAACACGATGCGTTTCCCCTTCACGTAGGGAAGAATCGAAAGTTTCCGCTTGGCCATTTTGTCGCGATCCCGCTGGGTCGCCTGGGTGTAGCTCCGGTCGGCATAACGGTTGTACAGAAAGACTTCCTGGTAGTTGATGCCTGAACGCTTGTGATACCCGAGGGCGTGGCCGATTCCGGACATGGGAACGGGCGCCACGATATCCGCTGCGAGGTCCCCTTCGTCGATATCCCGCTGTGCGAGACTTTCACCCAGGTTGTCGCGGGCTTCCTGAACATATACGCCCTCGATGATGGAATCCATGCTTGCCGTGTAGGCCCACTCGAAGGCACAGTGCGCCCGCCTGGGCGAATCCAATTGCGCCACGGTCCGGAATCCCTCGTCGTTGATGAGAATAATTTCGCCCGGCTCCACATCGCGGTATACTTCCATGTCCAGGTTCTGAAGCGCTCTCGATTCCGAGCTGACGGCATACCTGGTCCCCGCGGCATCCTGGCCCATAATAAGCGGCCTGAAGCCGAACACGTCCCGGGCCGCGTAAATACCGTCCTTCGACAGGACCAGGAGCGAATAGGCGCCCCGCACCTTCCGGGCGAGATCGGATATGCCGCTCACCAGGTTGTTTCCCTCGATAATGATCTTGGATATAATTTCAACGTCCGTCCCTTCCAGGAACGACTTGCCCCGACCCATCATTTCCCTGATCAGCTCATTGGCGTTAATGACATTGCCGCTGAAACACACCGATATCTCGCCTATACCGGTGAGCCAGCGCAGAGGCTGCCTGTCCTGCAGGCTGACGTGGCCGATCCCCCAACGTCCCGACAATCGTTTCAGTTCTTCCTCGGGAAAGGCATTTGCCGCCCTGCCCCGGTGTGTTTCGTGGTGAATCGTTCCGTCGTAAGTCGAGATACCGCAATATTGCTGCCCCCTGTGCTGAAGAAAATCGATGCCCTGAAAGACTTCAGTCGAGCATGAATACTGCGAGAACAAGCCGAAAACTCCACAATTTTCCTGGATTGTTTCCATGACGTCCCCGGAAGTGGTCGACGACGGAAAGGCACGATCATTTCCGCCGCTCCGCTGTTTCATTCAGTTGATATCACGGTGATAGCTCTGTAGCGACCTGACGGTCCCGTGCCCTTTTCGTACCGCCGTTATCCCCTTGACCGTGGCAACCGCCGCCGCAATGGTCGTTATATAGGGAACCTTGTATTTAATCGCCGCTTTTCTGATATAGGAATCATCGTGCTGGCTCATGCGACCGCTGGGTGTGTTGATAATCAGGTCTATTTCCTTGTTTTTTATGCCGTCCACGATGTTGGGCCGCCCCTCGTGCATCTTCAGGACCACTGTCGACGGAATGCCGTTCTGATCGAGAAAGGCGTGTGTCCCCTTTGTTGCCTTCAGTGCGAAGCCGAGACGGTGAAACTCGCCGGCCACGTCGAGCAGGACGGGATTTGTCTTGTCATAAACAGTGATCAGGACCACGCCGCCCTCGTAAGGAAGTTGCTGCCCGGCCGCCTCTTCTGCCTTGAAAAAGGCGAGCCCGAAGGAATCGGCGAGCCCGAGCACCTCGCCTGTCGACCTCATCTCGGGACCCAGCAGGGGGTCCACCTCCTGGAACATGTTAAAGGGAAAGACAGACTCCTTGACGCCGAAGTGAGGAACGTTACTCCGTTTAAGGCCGATGTCGGCGAGACGTTCTCCCAGCATTATTCTGGTGGCTATCGTCGCCATGGAAAGGCTGCAGACTTTTGACACCAGGGGCACCGTCCGTGACGCCCTGGGATTTGCTTCCAGTATGTACACTACCCCGCCGGCGATCGCGTACTGGATATTCATCAAACCCTTCACCCCGAGAGCCTCGGCGATCTTCTGCGTGTATTCGTATATGGTTTCGACGTGCTGCCGGGGAATGCTGATCGCCGGAATCACGCAGGCCGAATCGCCCGAATGAACACCCGCCAGTTCAATATGTTCCATGACGGCGGGAACAAAAGAGCTCTCGCCGTCGGCGATGGCATCAGCTTCCGCTTCGATGGCATTTTCCAGGAACTTGTCAATAAGAATGGGCCGCTCCGGCGTCACCTCTACGGCCGCGGCAAGGTAGCGACGAAGACTTTCCTCGTCGTAGACGACTTCCATCCCCCGTCCCCCGAGTACGTAAGAAGGTCGAACCATCAACGGATAGCCGATCCGTTCCGCCGCCCCGAGGGCCTCTTCAAAGGTACTCGCCATGTCCGATGCCGGCTCCGGAATTCCAAGAGACTCCATCATCCGCCTGAATCGGTCCCGGTCCTCGGCCAGGTCGATCATCTCCGGCGCCGTCCCGATGATGGGCACGCCCTGTTCAGCGAGTTCGTTGGCAATATTCAGCGGCGTCTGGCCTCCGAACTGGACAATGACGCCGTCGGGTTGCTCCCGATCACAGATGGCCAGAACATCTTCCACGGTGAGGGGCTCGAAGTAGAGGCGGTCCGACGTATCATAGTCGGTGGACACTGTTTCAGGGTTGCAATTAATCATGACAGATTCGATGCCGGCGTCTCGCAGGGCGAAAGCGGCGTGCACACAGCAATAGTCGAATTCGATGCCCTGTCCGATCCGATTCGGACCACCGCCGAGAACGATGATTCTCTGTTGGCTCTTCTCGGGCGCCGGCGCCGCGTCGGGCGCGTTGTAGGTAGAATAATAATAGGCCGCGTCGCGGACGCCGCTCACGGGAACCGATTGCCACCCCTGCCTGATGCCGAGCGACTTGCGGCGTTCACGAATATCCCCCTCGGGAATTCCCAGCAACATTGACAGGTAACGGTCGGCAAAGCCGTCCTTTTTCGCCCGCTCCAGCAACTCGTCGGGAAGCGGTTTCCCCCGGCAGGCGATAATCTCTTCCTCGAGCTGCACCAGTTCCGCCATCTGCTCGATGAACCAGGGCTTGATCCGTGTCTTTTGCCGGAGATCTTCAACAGATGCTCCCTTGCGCAACGCTTCGTACATGACGAACTGCCGCTCGCTGCTGGGCCTGGTAAGAAGTCCCATCAATTCCTCAAGCGACCGCTTGTTATAATCACGGGCGAACCCCAGGCCGTACCGGTTGATCTCCAGTGACCTGATCGCTTTCTGGAGGGCCTCCTTGTATGTCCGGCCGATGCTCATCACCTCGCCCACGGCGCGCATCTGCGTTCCCAGCGCGTCTTCGGCGCCGGGAAATTTTTCAAAGGCCCAACGGGCGAATTTTACTACCACGTAATCCCCGGAAGGTACGTACCGGTCAAGCGTGCCTTCCTTCCACCAGTAAATTTCGTCCAGCGTCACGCCGGTCGCGAGCATGGCCGAAATAAAAGCGATGGGAAATCCTGTCGCTTTCGAGGCCAACGCCGAGGACCGGGAAGTGCGGGGATTGATCTCGATGACCACGATCCTCCCCGTTTCGGGATCATGAGCAAACTGCACGTTGGTGCCGCCGATCACCTGGATCGATTCGACAATGGCGTAGGCGAAACGCTGCAACCGTTGCTGCACCTCTGTGGAAATTGTCAGCATCGGGGCCGTGCAAAATGAATCCCCCGTGTGAACACCCATGGGATCAACATTTTCGATAAAACAGACGGTAATAATATTATTTTTGCTGTCCCGGACGACCTCGAGCTCCAGCTCCTCCCATCCCAGGACGGATTCTTCCACCAGTATCTGGCCGATCAGGCTCGCCGCGATGCCGCGGCTGGCGACGGTTTGCAGCTCCTCCGTGTTGTATACGAGGCCGCCCCCTGTTCCTCCCATGGTGTAGGCCGGGCGGACAACCACGGGATATCCCAGTTCATCGGCGATCTGCTCCGCTTCTTCCACGGAATAGGCCGGCTTGCTGCGGGGAATGTCGATTCCCAGCCCGCCCATGGTTTCCTTGAAGGCGATCCGGTCCTCGCCCCGCTCGATGGCGTCGATATTGACGCCGATGATCTCGACGTCGTATTCCTGGAGGACCCCCTTCCGGGAAAGTTCCGCCGTCAGGTTCAGGCCGGTCTGCCCGCCCAGGTTCGGCAGTATGGCGTCCGGACGCTCCTTTTCGATAATTTCCCGAAGGGATTGGAAGTTGAGCGGTTCTATGTACGTGTAATCGGCCATTCCTGGATCGGTCATGATCGTGGCGGGATTGGAGTTCACGAGAACGATCTCGTATCCGAGCGCCCGCAGGGCCTTGCAGGCCTGGGTTCCCGAATAGTCGAATTCACAGGCCTGGCCGATGATTATGGGCCCGGACCCGACGATCATTATTTTTTTGATGTCTTTTCGAGCCGGCATGGAGGGTTGTCCCTTCTGCTCCACCCGCCGTGTTTTCTGCGGGTAACGGAAGCTGTGGGATATATAGAAAAGTCGCCCGGCTCTGTCAAGCGACAAAAACCTGACCCGGGGAAAACCATAGCCTGAGATGAACGGCGCACGCGCCTCCGTTACCGTTCGTACCTCAGTTTCGCGAACTCTTTCAGCATTTTCTCTTCTTTTTTGGTAAGATCGGTCGGAATTTCAACAGCGATCTGTATGATCTGGTCACCTCGTCCGGAACCACGGAGGCGCGGAACGCCCTTGCCTTTCAACCTGATCAGGTTGCCGTGCTGCGTCCCCCTGGGAATCTTTACCTTTTCCACGCCGTCCAGGGTCGGCACTTCCATCTCGCCGCCGAGAACAGCCGTGATCATGGGCACGGGAACATGGCAGACCACGTCGGTGCCCTCACGGTTGAAAAATTCATGCGGCTGTACATGAATGAAGACATACAGATCGCCCCGAGGACCACCGAAACGTCCGTCCTCGCCCTCGCCCCGCAGCCTGAGGCGAACCCCCGTTTCCACACCCGGAGGAATCTTCAGCTGAACGTTTTTTGTGACCTCTTTCATGCCCCTTCCGCCACAGGAATGACAGGGGTGCTCGATAATCCGCCCGGTGCCTCCGCAGTGAGGACAGGTCGAGCTCACGGTGAAAAAGCCGCTCGCCCTGGTAACCTGGCCCGACCCGTGGCAGGTGGGACACATGACCGGCGTGGTTCCCGGCGTTGCGCCGGTACCGCCGCATTCATCGCAGGTCTCGAGCCGCGGAATGTCCACGTCCGCGACCTTGCCGAACACGGCGTCCATGAACGAGATGGAAAGATCGTAGCGAAGATCGGCGCCGGGTCGCGGGGCCGTCCGGGAACGGGACCGTCGTCCCGAAAAACCGAAAACATCTTCGAAAATATCGCCGAAACTTGAAAAAATGTCGTCGAAACCTGAAAAACCGCTGAACCCGGCGCCGTTCAAACCCTCGTGGCCGTAGCGATCATAGAGGGCCCTTTTTTCCGGGTCCTGCAACACCTCGTAGGCTTCGGCGGCTTCCTTGAAACGCTCTTCCGCCTGCCGGTCCCCCGGGTTGCGGTCGGGATGAAATTTCAAGGCAAGCTTTCGATAATTCTTTTTTATTTGTTCGTCGGAGGCATTCCGATCGATGCCCAGTATCGCGTAATAATCCTGTTTCATGATTGCCCGGTTATATCCGTCGGCCGCACTTGAGCGGCAATGCTTTGTTTCATTCGTTCCTGCGTGAAAAACACAACCCGGGTCATTCCCCGGCGCGGCCCGTGATGCGTTCCAGCACCTCCTCATAGCGCTCTTTCGTGCGCGCGATGATTTCCTCCGGAAGAACCGGAGCGGGAGGTTCCCTGTTCCACTTCAATGAAGTAAGATAGTCACGAAGAAACTGTTTGTCAAAACTCGTCGGCGGCCGCCCCGCCTCGAGATCGGCACGTGGCCAGAACCGTGACGAGTCCGGCGTCAGCAATTCGTCGATCAGAATGACGCGCCCGTCCAGGATGCCGAATTCCATCTTGGTATCGGCGATAACGATGCCTGACTTTTCAGCGATCTCCGAGGCGCTCCGGTAAAGCCGCACGCTGATGTCAATCACCTCGCCCGCTGTTTCTTCTCCCACGAGATCGACCATCTGTTTCCTGGTGATGGGTTCATCGTGAAGGCCGCGCTCGGCCTTCGTGGACGGGGTGAAAATCGGTTCCTCCAGCCGGTTGAACTCCTTCAGACCCGCGGGCAGGGAAATACCCGATACGGGTCGCCCTGCAATGTAGTCTTTCCAGCCCGATCCCGCCAGGTATCCCCGGACAATGCATTCCACGGGGAGCGGTTTTGCCCGCCGCACCAGCATGCTCCGCCCCCGCAGTACATCGCGGTAGGGACGGCACGACTCGGGAAATTCATCCACATCGGTCGAGATGAGATGGTTATCCACGATTTCTTCCATCATGCCGAACCAGAAAGCAGACATGCGGGTCAGGATCTTTCCCTTGCCCGGAATGGGATTCGGCATCACCACGTCAAACGCCGAGATGCGGTCCGTGGCGACAATAAGCAGCGTTTCGTCCACTTCATACAGGTCGCGGACTTTGCCCCTGTTCACCAGGCGCATCCCCTCGAAATCAGTTTCCATCAAACCGCCGTTGTCCACAGCTTCTCCTCCCCCTGGTATCGTTCCCGCCATCATACCTCCTGCAGAAAGGGGTTGTTACGTTTTTCATGCCCGATGGTCGAAGTGGGCGTCCTGCCGTAGTTGTGACCCGGAAGCACCACCGTTTCGTCGGGAAGCGTCAGAAGCCGCGTCTGTATGGAACGAAGCATCACCGGCCAGGAACCGCCCGGAAGATCGGACCGGCCCACGGCCTCGACAAAAAGCGTGTCGCCTGTAAAAACATAGCCGGGCGTGTACAGTGCAATCCCGCCCGGCGAGTGGCCGGGAACATGGATGACTTCCAGCTTCACGGAACCCGCCGAAACAGTGTCGCCATCCCGGACGGTCCGATCAGGCGGAGGCGACGGCTTGCCGCCGAACATCCGCAGCATCATGGACGGCGTTTTCATCAGCATCTCCACGTCGTCTTCGTGGATTATGATTTCCGCCCCTGTTCTCGCCTTCATATCCGCGTTGCCCGAGATATGATCGACATGACCGTGGGTATTCACGATAGAGCGTATCACCAGGTTTTCCCGGGTGGCCGCGTCGAGAATGGACTGAACATCACCGGCGGGATCGACAACCATGGCGTCGCCGGTCTCCGGATCACCGACCAGATAGGCGAACACGGCCATGGATCCGACTTCTATCTGTTGCAAGATCATGTATTTCTCCTCTGTTTCGGGACCTTCACCCGGACGCCGGACCGGGAGGGGTTCGAATACCTTTTTTACCTTTCAAAGTCAATCGTTTTACCCTGCCGCCGGGCCCGGCTCCCGCTTCGCCAGGACGGCGCCGAAGAACCCGTCCGTCTCGTGGCGGTGCGGCGACGTCCTGAAAAAACCTTCATCGTCGATCATGACGTCGTGCACCGGCGGCCCTGGTCGTCGCAACTCAAAGAAAGGATGTTCATCCAGAAACGTCCTGACCACGTCCTCGTTCTCCCGCCTCGACATGGCGCATGTCGCGTATATCAGCACGCCGCCCGTTTTCAGACAGTCCGCGCCCGCTCGCAGGAGACGTCCCTGCAACACCGCCGCTTCTTCAATGTCCCCTTCCCCGGTAAACCACCTGATCTCCGGTTTGCGACGGACCGTTCCAAGTCCCGAACAGGGGGCGTCCAGAAGCACACGGTCGAAACTCCCGGAAAACCCGGAACCTGGCAGTTCGACCGCGTCGGCCAGGCGATGCTCGATAATTGTCGCACCCATGATGCGGGCTCGGACGCGTCCCGATTCCAGCTTCCGCTTGTTCCGGTCAACAGCGACAATCGTTCCCCGGTTTTCCATCAGCGCCGCCAGGTGCGTCGCCTTGATGCCCACGCCCGAGCAGAGATCGAGCACCCGCTCGCCGGGGCGGGGCGCGGCCAGAAACGAGACAATCTGCGACGCTTCATCCTGGACCTGGAGATAACCCTCCTCCAGCAGAGACAGTTTCCTCGGCGAAACGCCACGCCGCTCCAGGATCACTCCATCGGGAGACCAGCGACCGGCGGCGGCGCCAAATCCCTCGTTCGACAGTGACCGGATCGCCTCTTCGACGGTGATTTTCAGACGGTTTACGCGGAGAGTAAACGGGGGCGTCCGGTTGTTGGCCTCGCAGAGTTCCAGGGTTTCGACGGGACCGTACTCGTCGATCCACTGTTTTACGAGCCATCGCGGATGCGAATGATACCGGACGGCGAACTCAACGGGATCGTTTTCGCGGTCGGGAAAAGACAGTTCCGCACTCTGCCGCAGCGCGTTTCTCAAAAGCCCGTTCACCAGAGCGTCACGTCCGGGGTAACGCCGCTTCGCCAGTTTCACCGCTTCGTTCACCGCCGCGTAGGACGGCACGCGGTCCATGCAGAACAACTGGTACAGGGCAACCCGAAGAATATTTCGAAGGCCCGGATCGAGTGTTGCGGCGTTCCCCCGCAAGAACCGATCCAGGATCCAGTCAAGACGGTTCCTCAGGCGGAGGGTCCCGTAGGCCAGTTCCGTGAGCAGTCCCCGGTCCTCGTCACGGGCGGCGGGCGCACGCTCCAGAAAGGCCGCCAGCAGGGGCTCCAGAAAGGCCCGCGTGTCTTCCACGCGGGTCACCAGGTCAACGGCGGCGCGTCGGGGATCAAGGGGTTTCATCGTGCTCCCGTTTCATGAGAACGACGCTGCCGAAATGCGCGGTCACGCCCTCGTTGGTCTGTTCGGTGTCGGACAGCACCAGCAGTCCCGCAAGGTCAGGGGGCTCACCGCCGAAGCAGCGTTCGTAATCCTCCCGCAAGTCCCGCTGTTCCCACATCCACCGTCCGGCCTTTTCGCCGCCCGACTGCAGAAATATCATGAAATGGTCCCGCGCGCCGGGATACTCGGCCACCGTTCCCTGCGGAAGATAATTCCCCCAGATATAATCAATTTTTTGCCCGTCCGGTTCACCCTCGCCGACTCCGATCCCTCCCAGCTCCAGCAGTCTCCGGGCCAGCGTGTCCCCCGTCGGCGCGGGCCTCTCGGTCTCGAACACCACCCGCACCCTGGCCGCGCAGTCGTTTCGGTTCCGTCGGTTTTCCCGGGCCATACCCACGACACGGTTCACCTTCCATCGCCAGGCCAGAAGAGGATACTCGGCAATATCGACCTCGGGCTTTGCCAGAAGGGCCGACACGCTGTTGAGACTGCGCACCCGCAGGATCG
>JAGYOR010000038.1 GCA_018399535.1 Deltaproteobacteria bacterium
CGCTTATCTCCTTGACCTGACTGATCATATTGGCTATACAGACATTCATCCTCGAAATGAAAGACCTCCGGAAAGGAAGGAACCATGTCACCTGCCGCCCTGCTGGCGAATATTCCCCTTTTCCAAGCCCTCGGGCCCGACGACCGGGAGCGGCTCAGCCGTTCCATCAAGCGCCGGGTCGTTCACAAAGGAACGGTCCTCTTTCAGAAAGGCGAGCCCGGCGTTACGCTCTACGTGATCATCACGGGAAAAATAAAAATTGTTCTTCCCTCGTCGCTGGGTGAAGAAATGGTCCTGGCCGTTTTCTCCGGGGGCGATTTCTTCGGGGAAATGGCCCTGCTGGACGGCATGCCCCGTTCCGCCGACGCCGTCGCGCTGGAGGAATCGGAGCTTCTCATGCTCGACCAGGCCGACTTCGTGTCCTTCCTGCAGAACAACCCGGGGGCCATTCAGGCCATTCTCCGGTCTCTCTCGCTCCGCCTCAGGAAAACCGACGATCTCCTGCAGGATACCTGCTTTCTCAACGTCTCGGGCCGCCTCGCCAAAAAACTGGTGGAACTCGCCGAGGAGCACGGCGCCCTGGACGACAACAGGGCCGTTTTCGAGCTGTCGCTCACCCAGGCGGACCTTGCCAAGATGGTAGGCGCCTCCCGGGAAAGTGTCAACAAGGAATTGCGCATACTTCGCGAAAAGGGCCTGATCACCATCGAGGGCCGGTCCTTTGCCATTCAGAACATGGAACGCCTCAGGCGTCGCATCAAGTAAAACGCGGACGAGGGGTGACGGCGCCGAAACGCCGCCACCCCTCGCGTACCGTGTAACATGTTCCTTTGCGGCGCGCCGATCACCGCCGCGCCGCGAACCGTCCGCCGGGTTCAGCGGGCACCATTCTCATTCAAGCGGTATCTCAGCCTCCGGGTACCACGTTCGCGGCTCTTCATACGAAGAATCCTCCCAGCACTCACATATCCAGTAGTCAGTTAGATCATCAATTATATACGTGCCGTGGTACGTATCCTCGGGACGCTCCTCTGTCGTGAACTGACATCCGAAATGCGGCGCCGCCACGGTTTCCGTGTCCAGGATATCGTCGCCCTCGGGCGCGACACCGTTCACGACCCAGTTCACGAGGTCGTCGAAGGCCCCGGTCGTCTCAGCGTCGTTCATGCCGCCGTTTTGATTGTACTGTACATTGGTGTTTTCATCTCTAATAAATGGCCTCGCCTGTCAAGAAAAAACAGGCACGGCGCGGAGAATCCCTGCCTGACGCCCGTGTATCCGTCCTGCCCGGCGGGGGTTGGCGATTGACAGTAAAACCCGGCTTCGTCTATAGTGACTCCGGACTTGTTCATTCAGGACATCCGCAACCGAGGTTGATCACGTGCTGAAACGAATCATTATTGCCGTTATTCTCGTGATTATCGCGACGGCCGGGTATTCCGGCCGGGAACCGGCGCGCGCCGGCGCTGAACCGGGACCGTTTCCTTCCTACGGCGACGGCCCCGTGGAAGTCCGTCTTTACACGAATTATTTCTGCGGTCCCTGCCGAATCGTGGAAGAGGCCGTCGATCCCCTGCTCGCCGACCTGCTCGATCGGCGGATCATCCGCCTCACCTTCGTCGACGTTCCGGGGTCGGTCCTGTTCGTCAATTTCTTTCTCTACGCCCTCAGGGCGGACAACAGTTTTGAACAGGCGACGGCCGCTCGAAAGGTGCTTTTCGAGGCGGCGCGTGCCCGTGACTTGCGCACCGAGGAGGCGCTGGCGGCGCTCTTCCGGGACAGGGGCATCGCTTACGAGGTGTTCGACGCTTCCCGCCTCTACCGACGCTTCAACGAACTGATCAGGGAAGACGACCTGCGCGTGACGCCCACGCTGGTTATCATTACAAACGGTGAAAAACAGGTCTACAAGGGAAAGGCCATCATCACCGCGCTCGGTGAACTGGCGGACACCCGGAAGCCCGCAGATGCAGCGCGCCGGGCAGGATCAGGGGAGCCGACATGAGGGGGACGGACACGGAACGGGTCGCGCGCCTTTGCAACATTATTCTGCCGGTTGCGGCGATCGCGCTGATCCTGGTCTACCGTGACTGCGGGACGTCCTGTTCCTATCTTCGGGGCACGCTTTGCGGCGTGGATCTGGCCTGGGTGGGTATTCTCTTTATGACCGTTCTGACCATGATCCACCTGCCGGGCGGCGACAGATTTGGAGTACCGGCAAATCACGTCCGGACCGCGCTGCTCTCGGGGGGCCTGGGCGGTGAAATCATCCTGATTCGTTTCCAGCTGGTGCATGACGTGTACTGCGCGTATTGCCTCGCTTTCTGCGCGGTTGTCCTGTTGCTTTTCGTCCTGAACGCGCGGACAATGAACCGCGCGCTGGCCGCAGGGTCGGCGGCGGCCGGCGCGCTCTGTTTTTATTTTTTCTTCGACGGATCGGTGCTTCCACTGTTTTAGAAACGTGAAGACGCCGGTCACATCCGCTTCTTCCGCCGCGCGGGCGGAAGGCGGCACAGGAGGACGTCGTGGAACATTTTATTCTCGCCCTTGACCAGGGAACCACCAGTTCACGGGCGATTCTTTTCGACCGGTCGGGAGCGGTCCGGGGAATCGCCCAGAAGGAATTCCGGCAGCACTACCCGCGGCCGGGATGGGTCGAACACGATCCCCGGGAGATTATCGACACCCAGTTCGCCGTCGCCCGGGAAGTGCTGGAACAACAGGGAATAACGCCGGGGCAGGTGGACGCCCTGGGGATCACCAACCAGCGCGAAACGGTCGTACTCTGGGACCGCGGAACCGGCGAGCCCGTCGCCAACGCGATCGTGTGGCAGGACCGTCGGACGGCGGGCTACTGCGACAGCCTGCGCGAGCGGGGCCACGCCGCCATGATCCGGGAAAAGTGCGGACTCGTGATCGACGCCTACTTCTCGGGGCCGAAAATAGCGTGGCTCCTGGACAACGTGCCGGGCGCCCGGAAGAAGGCCGAAGCGGGAGACCTCGCCTTCGGGACCGTGGACAGCTGGCTCGTCTGGAATCTCACGGGCGGTCGGGTGCACGTGACGGACACTACCAACGCGAGCCGGACCATGCTCTTCGACATCAACCGCCTTCAGTGGGACGACGAGCTCCTGGAACTGATGAACATCCCCGGGTCGCTCCTGCCGGAAGTACGGCCGTCGAGCCAGGTGTACGGTGAAACGGAGCCCTCGATACTGGGCGTCGCCGTGCCCGTGGCGGGCATCGCCGGCGACCAGCAGGCAGCCCTGTTCGGCCAGGTCTGCACGAGAAAAGGAATGATAAAAAACACCTACGGCACGGGATCCTTCGTCATGATGCACACGGGCGAGCGGCGCGCGCAATCGGGCAAAAATCTGATCACGACCGTCGCGCTCACCCTGGACGATGTCACCACCTATGCCCTGGAAGGAAGTATTTTTGTCGCCGGCGCCGTGGTACAGTGGCTTCGCGACGGGCTGGGAATCATCAGGCGGTCCGAGGATGTCGAGCGGCTGGCCCTGTCGGTTCCCGACAACGGGGGCGTCTGCCTCGTGCCTGCTTTCACCGGCCTCGGCGCTCCTCACTGGGATCCCTACGCCCGCGGAACCATCACCGGCATCACCCGGGGCACGACGGCCGGTCACATCGCCCGGGCGGCGCTCGAGGGCATCGCGTTCCAGGTCTACGACGTGATCCGTGCCATGTCGGCGGACGCCGGCGTTGACGCCGAGGAACTGCGCGTGGACGGCGGGGCCGCCATGAACGACGCGCTCATGCAGTTCCAGGCGGACATCCTGGGCATCCCCGTAGCGCGGCCCGGCGTACTTGAAACAACGGCGCTCGGCGCGGCGTCCCTTGCCGGTCTCGCGGTCGGGTTTTTCGGGGACCTGCATGAACTGGAGACGAACTGGCGACGGGACCGGCTGTTCACCCCCGCCATGGACCAGGCGCAAATCGACAGGCTGACCGCCGCCTGGCGGAAGGCCCTGTCCCGGGCCGCGCACTGGATCGAAGACGGCTGACGGCCGCAACACCGCAGGGAGGAATGAACCGCCATGAACCGCGACGACATGATAACGAAACTGGAAGCGTGCAACGACGTCTGGGACTGCATCGTCATAGGAGGCGGCGCCTCGGGTCTCGGAACGGCCATCGAGGCCGCGTCGCGCGGATACAGCTGCCTCCTGCTTGAACAGTCCGACTTCGCCAAGGGGACATCGAGCCGCAGCACCAAGCTCATTCACGGGGGAGTGCGCTACCTGCAACAGGGCGACGTCTCCCTTGTCCTGGAAGCCCTGCACGAACGCGGCCTGTTGCGGCAGAACGCCCCGCATCTTGTCAGCAACCAGGCGTTCATCGTGCCCAATTACGAGTGGTGGGACGGACCGTTCTACCGGGTGGGCCTGAAAGTCTACGATATGCTGGCGGGAAAACTCGGCCTGGGACCCTCGCAAAGCCTGTCGAAAAAGGAGACGCTCGCCGCCATTCCGACGCTCAAAACCGGGGGATTGCGGGGCGGCATCATGTACTACGACGGCCAGTTCGACGACTCGCGGCTCGCCGTGAACCTGGCCCAGACGCTGGACGAACAGGGAGGCACGCCGATCAACTACATGAAAGTGACCGGCCTTTTGAAGTCGAAAGGCGTGGTGGTCGGCGTCACCGCCCGCGACATGGAAAAAGACAGGGACCACGAAATCTTCGGGCGGGTCGTCGTCAACGCGACCGGCGTCTTCGCCGACGCAATCGTGAAAATGGATGATCCGAAGGCGACGGACATGATCCGGCCCAGCCAGGGCGTGCACCTGATCCTGGGAAAGGAGTTTCTTCCGGGAGACACGGCCATCATGGTACCCCACACTGACGACGGGCGGGTGTTGTTCGCCGTCCCCTGGCTGGGAAAAGTGGTGGTAGGAACGACGGACACGCCGGTTGAAAAAGCGAGTCTGGAACCGCGGCCCCTTCGGGAAGAAGTTGAATTTATTTTAAAAACAGCGGGACATTACCTGGAGAAGATGCCCACCGAGCATGACGTTCTCAGCGTGTTCGCGGGGCTGCGCCCCCTGGCGGCCCCGCCGGAAGGTGGCACACCCACGAAAGAGATATCACGCAGTCACAAGGTGCTCGTTTCCCTGTCGGGCCTGGTCACCCTGGTGGGCGGTAAGTGGACCACGTACCGCAAGATGGGGGAGGACACGATGAGCAAGGCCGCCCTCGTGGCCGGCCTCGACGAACGACCCGGCAAAACGGCCAACCTGCGCATTCACGGGTGGCTGAAAAACATCGACGTGGGCGGATTCCTGCATTCCTACGGGTCGGACGCGATCGCCATTCAGCGGTTGATCAGGAACAATCCGAATCTCGGTGAACTGATTGATCCCGCCGTTTCCGTCACGCGAGCGGAAGTAGTCTGGGCGGCCCGGAACGAAATGGCGCGGACCGTGGAAGACGTCCTGTCGCGAAGGACGCGGGCCCTGATACTCGACGCGCGGGCAAGCGTCCGCATGGCGCCGGAAGTCGCGAAAATCATGGCGAAGGAACTGCGGTTTTCCAGGAAATGGCAGAAAAACCAGGTGAAAGCATTTACCGAACTCGCCCGGGGATACCTGCTGGACTGAGACGACGGCGCGTCAGGATGTGGCGGACGCCTCGCGCTGCGCCAGGGCTTCCCTGGCGGCTCGTACCCCCAGAATGAAGGCCCGCCGGTTGATCTTGACGGCCTTGGCGGGCACGTGTTCTTCCACCGCGGCCAGGGCGGCCGCCTCGGACACCATTCCCGTAAGCCCCACGACGGCGCCCACGCAGACGATATTGGCGGTTATGGGACGCTCCAGCTCGTCGTGCGCGATGTTCGTTATGGGAATGAAGTACACGTTGTCCGGCATCCGTTCGGGACCGGGTTCGCCGTTCAGAATGAGCATGCCGTCTTCATCGATTTCGTGCAGATATTTCTCGTAATCCGTGCTTGTCATTACCAGCAGCACGTTGGGCCGGTCGATCTTAGGATAGAGAATGCTGCTTTCCGAGGCGATCACGTAGGCTGTGCTGTAGCCTCCCCTGACCTCGGGCCCGTAGTTCTGGGACTGTACCACGTTGTTGCCTTCCCGGAGGGCCGAGACGGCGAGAATAATACTCGCCGTAACGATTCCCTGGCCGCCCGTTCCGATCAGTCGTACTTCCCATCTCTTGCTCACTGCTTTTTCTCCTCGTTCGCCGCCTGAATCACCCGGCCGTACTCTTCGAGATACTCGGGAATCTCGGTGCTTCGGTACAATTCACCGATGGTGAATTTCCCCTCCATGTCCTCCAGGGGCATCGTCTTCGCCTTTCGTGCCGCAACACCGTGCTCCTTCTGCCAGAGCAACATCTGGGCGGGGGATTCGAAATTGTTCCGCCGTCCGAAATTCACGGGGCAGTGCGTGATGACTTCGATGATGGAGAACCCGGGATGTTCGGCCCCCTTGACGATAAGATCGGTCAGCAGCCTTGCGTGGTAGCTGGTTCCCCGGGCCACGTAGGTCGCGCCGGCGCCGATGCAGAGCTGGGCGATGTCGAAATCCGGGTCGGTGGTTCCGTACGGCGCCGTCGTGGCGTTCTTGTTTTTGAAAGTGGTGGGTGAAAACTGGCCGCCCGTCATGCCGTAGATATGATTGTTGAAAATGACGGCCGTCATGTCAAGATTTCTGCGGCAGGCGTGTATGAGATGATTGCCGCCGATGGCCACCGCGTCGCCGTCTCCCATGAAAACGAACACCTTCAGCCGGGGCTTCGCCAGCTTGATCCCCGTGGCGAACGCGAGGGCTCTGCCGTGGGTGGTGTGAATGGTGTTGAAATCCATGTACCCCGTGATGCGGCCCGAACAGCCGATCCCGGACACCGCCGCCACTTCGTCCTTGTCGTATCCCAGGCGGTCTATGGCGTTGATGAAGGCCCCCATGATGATTCCGTTGCCGCAGCCCGCGCACCATATATGGGGCATCTTGTCCATGCGCAGGTATTTTTCGTGAATCTTTCCCATTACAGTAAATCCTCAACCAGGTCGCGGATCTCGTGAGGCGTGATCAGCAATCCGTCTATCCTGTTCAGGGCATGAACGGGTACCGTACCCGCGACGGCCCGTTCCACCTCGCCGATCATCTGTCCCAGGTTCATTTCCGGAACGATGATGGCCTTTTTGCCGGCGGCGGCCGTCCTTATATCGTCTTCCGGAAAGGGCCATACCGTGATGGGGCGTACCATGCCCACCGCCTTGCCCTCGTTGCGCAGGGTACGGACCGCTTCGTGGGCTGACCGGGCGACACTGCCGAAAGCGACGATCAGTATCTCGGCGTCGTCGGCATCGACGAACTGCGTGCGCTCAATGTCCTGTCGATGCAACTCGAGCTTTCCGTTCACCCGACGCATTGTTGTGTCCACCTCGACGGGATTGTTCGTGGGAAATCCCGTTTCGTCATGAATGAGCCCTGTTATGTGGTAGCGATATCCCGTTCCGAAATCCGCGAAAGGAGGGACTCCATCCTCGGTGTTTTCGTAGGGCAGGAACGGCCTGCCCGGCTCCGGGCCTTTCCGGCTTATCTCCTGTACGAGGTCTTCGTCCCTGAACTCGACTCGTTCCCGCAGGTGGCCCAGTATCTCATCCATGAGAACGATGACGGGCACTCGGTACGTTTCCGAAAGATTCACGGCCCGTCCCGTTTCCCGGTAGGCCTCGCGCGCCGTGTAGGGCGCGATGACGATTACGGGACGGTCTCCGTGAGAACCCCAGCGGGACTGCATGAAATCCCCCTGGGACGGGCTGGTCGGCAGTCCCGTGCTGGGCCCGTACCGCATGACATTGATGATGACGCAGGGAATTTCAGCTATGGCTGCGTAACCAATGTTTTCCTGCATCAGGGAAAATCCCGGTCCGCTCGTGGCGGTCACGGCTTTCGTTCCCGTGCAGGAAGCGCCGATGATCGCGCCCATGCTGGCGATCTCGTCTTCCATCTGCATGAAGATGCCGCCCCTGCGGGGCAGCTCCCGTGCAAAGGCGTTTGCGATCTCGGTAGACGGCGTGATCGGATAGCCGGCAAAAAACCGGACACCCGCCGCCAGCGCGCCCTGGACGCAGGCGTCGTTTCCCGATAATAATTTCGCCTCAGCCATCCGCTGTCTCCTCGACCTGAACAACGGTTATACAGAAATCGGGACACAGGAGCTCGCACTGCCTGCACCCGGTGCACCGTTCAGGCACGCTCACCACGGCCTTGTCATCATGGTCGGTGGTGAACACCGACATGGGGCAGAAAGCGACACAAATGCCGCAGGCCTTACAGATTGTTCTGTCAACGGTGACGTTAAAACGTTTTTTCCCCATATTCGACTCCACGCCGTCAAAGCGGCGTTCTTCTCACCCGGCGGTCCCCCGGGGCCTTCGGAGTCACTTCGACTACTATAAATCAGCAGCGGCGGTCAAATAAAAAATCGTGCCACGGGGCCACGCCATGACACCCGACGCCTGCGGACCGTTACTGAAAAGGTAAATATTCCGGCAGGTTTATTCGGAGACCGGCACCCGTCGCTACCCCTCGGTGAAGTATTCCTCCAGGGAGCGGAGCAACGTGTAAAAATCGCCGTGGATATCGATGCACCTGTTTCTCACCCGCAGGGTCCCGGGTTCGATAAGCCGACCGAAGGGAATTCCGTCAATTTCGAGATTGTTCCCGACCGTCACCATTTCCGCCTCGCGTCCCTGCTCTATGAGACGGAAGGCCCCGACGCCGAGCTGCGAGGTCAGCAGGACGTCGTACAGCGACGGCGGGTTCTGTCGGGTTTCATAGCCCACGAGTTGTGGCTTGAAACTCTTTTCGTGACCCGTCGCCTCGCGGTACAGCAGGGCAAGCTGCCGGGCGATGTTGTCTCCTATCTTCGCCTCCGCCAGCTTCGGATTACCGTGCCGATCAAGCTCCATGCCCGCCTTGTCCTCCGGCGGCAGCTTGTCGGCCAGTCCTTCGGCCACGCAGAACAGCCCGTAGGTCTTTCCCCGCTTTTCCCGTCTCAGAACGATCTCCAGGAGTTCCTCGGCAAGGTCCCGGATCCTGATGAAATCACGGTCATTATAATCTTCGGGAATAAGCGCCTTTGTGCCCCGGGCGAAGATGCTCGCGGCGGCGGTGTACCACCCGGCGCGGCGACCCATGAGTTCCACCACGTGGTAGCAGTTAGTTGCTTTCGCGTCGTCGTAAAACCCCCTGACTGAGCGGCCCGCCGACTCGGCGGCGGTGAAGAATCCGAACGTCCAGGGAATGCCGTAATAATCATTGTCAATCGTCTTCGGCACGTGCACGATGTCGCCCCGAAAAAAGAGTTGTCCGCCTCCATTCCGTCGAAGACGGGCAATTTCATAGAGGTAGTTGGCGATCTTGAGCGTGTCGTCACCACCTATGGAGATCACCGCGCCGATTTTCAGGTACTCGAAAACATTGAGGATATTAACGAGTTTCCTGGTCTTGTCGGGATCTTTAAGGTCGGCGGGCCGGGTGATATTTTTCCCCGGGTTTGCCCGCGATGTTTGCAGGTAAAAACTGTTCATATCGAGAACCCGGGAGATTATTTCGCGGGTAACGGCGATATAATGTTTGCCGGGAACGATCGTGAAGGGATCCATATCCTGTATAAATTCATATCCGTTAAGGAATCCCGTAACTTCCACGCCCCTGTCGAGAAACTGCTTCGCCGCGCCCGCCAGCACGCGGTTCGCCCCCGGCGCGGGACCGCCCGCGTGAAGAATACCGACTTTCAAACCAGCCGAACGTAACCGCTGAATCGCGTCGGATTGCTGTTCCCCCGTCGTTACGGTGTTTACCGGCATTACAACCTCCCCCTCAGCCCGCACAGGACGGGCATTTGAAAATATTATTAAATAATATTATAGATTTCTTTTCGTCAAGGTCCAGACCTTTTTCGGGACCCCGGGTCCGTCTTGCAGGAACAACCGGCTCTTGCTATGAACCATCGAAGGACTCGAAATCGTACCGCCTGTCGCGGCGACGCGGCGGACACAAGGAGGTCGGCTCGTGAAAGCGATGATTCTCGAAAACGTACACGATACCCGTTCGACACGGGAACCCTTGCGCCTGGTCGAGATTGAACGGCCCGAACCGGCGCCGGGCGAAGTACTTGTAAAAGTCACAGCCTGCGGCGTTTGCCACACGGAACTCGACGAAATCGAGGGCCGGACGCCGCCGCCGGTTTACCCCGTCATTCCGGGCCACGAGGTCGTCGGCGTGGTGGAGTCCATCCGTGAAGGAACGGGACGGCTGCGCGAGGGAGACCGGGTCGGCATGGGATGGATCGGCCACGCCTGCGGTACGTGCCGCTTCTGTACCACGGGCAGGGAAAACCTCTGCCCCGAGTTCCGGGCCCTGGGCCGTGACATGAACGGAGGATACGCCGAATATGTCGTGATAGCCGAAGAATTTGCCACCCCGGTTCCAGACGGACCTCGTGATGCGGAGGCCGCTGTGCTCCTGTGCGCGGGAGCCGTCGGCCTGCGCTCACTCAGGCTGGCGCGACTCGAAAACGGGCGGCCGCTGGGACTGACCGGGTTCGGCGCGTCGGGTCACCTGGTCCTCCAGATGTCCCGTCACCTCTATCCGCGGTCACCGGTCATTGTGTTCGCCCGCAGCGAGGCCGAACGCCGTTTCGCCCTGGAACTCGGCGCCGCCTGGGCGGGAGACACGGACGACATACCTCCGGAACCGCCGCAGGCAATCATCGACACCACGCCGGCCTGGAAACCCGTCCTGGCGGCGCTGGAACGGCTCGACGCCGGAGGCCGGCTGGTCATCAACGCCATACGCAAGGAGGAGGGGGACCGTAAAATCCTGGACCGGCTCAATTACACGACCCACCTGTGGATGGAAAAGGAGGTGGCGAGTGTCGCCAACGTGACGCGCCGCGATATCGCCGATTGCCTCGCGCTGGCTCCACAGATTCCCCTGAAACCTGAGGTTGTCGAATTCCCGCTGGAAGAAGCCAACCGCGCCCTCATGGAACTCAAGGATCGCAAGATCAGGGGCGGCAAGGTGTTGCGCCCCTGAAAGCCCGCGTTCAGTAGCGCACGAAGGGGCTCTCCGGAAAGGATGCCTCCAGTTCTATGAGATGCATCCGCCCCGTCGCCAGGGATGATGCCAGGGCGTGTTCCAGCTCGTCCGGCGTATGAACCCGGTCGGCGGGCACGCCGAATGACGCGGCGAACGAACGCAGGTCGGGGTTTATCAGGGATGTTTCGTGCCCCTGTCCGTATATCAGGCGCTGCAGGTAATCGATGATTCCGAACGCCCCGTCGTTGACAACGACCAGTGGAAATCCCACCCCGTGCCTGATGCAGGTGGAAAGTTCCTGGGCGCCGTAGAAAAATCCCCCGTCCCCGGTGACGGCCGCCACGGGACGTTCGGGACGGGCCAGCTTCAGGCCGATCGCCGCGGGAAAGCCAAAACCGATGATCGACGATCCTTTCGCCGTGACGAGACCGCCTTCGCGATACGAATCGTAAAAATATTCCGACCAGTAACCGAGCATGGTGTTGTCTATCACCAGGGACGAGTCCCGGGGAAGGGCGCGGCGGATCGCGTCCACAAAGGCCGGCTCATCCCGTTCGCCGGCGATTGCCCGTCGCTCTTCATCGAGGCGGCGGCGGAATTCCGCCGACCAGGATTTTTCACCGCGGGCCTGTCCGACACGTTCAAGCAGACCGTCGGTTATGGCCCGCAGTGATCCCGTCAGTCGAATCTCGGCGGGAAAATTTCTGTCCATGAACGTATCGTCGAAATCCGCGTGCACCAGGCGGGGCATGGTGACGCCGCGGCGGGCGTAATCGACGTTCCGGAGCCGGGTACCCACTGCCAGGACCGCCGTCGCCGACCGTATCATGTCCCGGACCACGCCACGCCGGGCCGCGTTGCCGAAGGCAAGCTCGTGGTCTTCCGGAATCACTCCTTTTGCCTCGGCGTTTGTCACCACCGGCGCCCCCAGAACCTCGGCCAGGTATTTGACGGCGGTTCCGATCCCCGCGCGCAGGGCGCCGGTTCCGGCCACGATGAGAGGCCGTTCCGCCCGGGCGAGAATCACGGCCGCCCCGTCCAGGTCGCCTTCGCACTGTTCATTCACACCGCGTTCATTGTCCGCCGTTTCGCGTTCATCACAGTCCCGGTCCCAGAGATCAGTGGGAACCTCGAAAAAAACAGGGCCGGGCCGACCTTCCCGCATCAGCCGCAAGGCGTCCCGGGTCATGGGCAGCACCTCTTCAGCGCCGCGCGGGCAGAACTGTTCCTTGGTAACGGGAGCAAACATGGACGACTGGTTTTCGATCTCGTGCAGAACGCCGGTTTTCTTCCCGATCCTCCCGGCGGCGATGTTGGTGCTGAGAGCGAACACCGGCGAGGAACTCCACCAGGCCTCCATCAGGGGGGGTATCATGTAGGCCGCTCCCGGACCGGTTGACGTGACGACCACGCCCGGCCCCGCACCGCCGCGGGCGTACCCGTCCGCCATGTGGGTGGCGGACGACTCGTGGCGGCACAGCACGTGTTCCATGGCCGGTTCCCCGCGAAGGGCGTCGTAGAAACCTATATTATGAATGCTGGGAATGCCGAACAGGTGGCGCACGTCGGCCTTTTTCAGTTCCCCGGCGAACGCTGACGACATTTTTACCATGAATATCGATCCTTTCCGCCCGGCGGTCCGGGCCGGGTCACGCAGTGTTACCGCGTGAAAATCCAGTAAAACAAATCAAGCAGCTTTCTCGCCGCGAAACCGGGCCGTCTGGATTCGTAGGAGCGCAGCGCCTCGTCCCAGACATCATCCGGCGGCGTGACCACGGCGCGGGCCAGGTTCATCGTTTCATCGTCCTCGAGAAAAGCCGTGAGAATGTCGCCGTCCATCGACGGTCCCTCGTAGCCACCCGTCGTCACGAGGCCGTTGGCCAGAAAGGTATCGACGACGGAGTCGGGAATCGACCGTCCGGGAGACGAGGGACTGGCGATGTTGGCCGCGATGCGTCCGAACGCCGCCGCTGAGGACCGCCCGTTCATGACCCGATTGCAGCCGGCCATCATGGAGCGATAGGCGTTCCGGCCCAGCGGGGGCGTACGGTCATGGCAGAGCATGAACAGGCCGCAGATCAGAGCCCAGGCCTCGCTTCTCGGTCCGCCGAAGGTTACGGGCAACCCCAGCCCGGCGGCCCGGGAAACGAGGGCCGAGAACAGGTCAGGACACCTGACCGTGTTTCTCTCTTTCAGACGCCGTCCGAGCTCTTCCCAGAAACCGTTCTCGCCGGCATACCGCAGCGCGACCGGCAGTTTACCGCGGGTTCCTTCCACGCCGACGGTCCCTTCAGCCTCCCGCCGTCTGGGGAAACGCCGTGTTGGCATAAAGATATTCCACCTTTTCCTTGTGCTTCATTTCCTCGGAGGCGATGCGAAGAAGCACGTCTTTTACTTCTCCATCTGGATGGATATCGGCAAGATCCTTGTAAAAAAGGTATGAACTGAGCTCCCGGTGGGCCGCCACCAGGTAGACGTCCTTGCTTTCCATGTCCTTTTCGGGATCGGGCGCTTCCAGATGCTCGGCAATCCTGTAATCGACGGCTTCAGCCATTCGCAGACCACCGGCGCCGACCCGTCCCTCGCGGTAAGCGATCAAAAAGTCCCGGTGTTTCTGCTCTTCCCGGGCGAGAAATTCCAGCGTGTCCCGTACCGCTGGATCGTCCACACGTTCGCTGAGATCCCGGTAAAAGGCGAAAGATTCCTCTTCGCGCTTCACGGCCCTGTCGATCACGTCGTCCAGTTTCATGTCTGCCATGTGCTCTCTCCTTTCCGTCCCTTCCCGTTTGTCCTGTCACGGTCACGCACGGCCCACGGGCCGCATCGCCGCTTCCCGGCGATGACCGTCCCCGCTTTTCCGTCAACGTTTCGAATCGCCGCCACTCTTGAACAAGCTTTCAAGGCGTTTTAGCGCGTCGTCTTCCGTGCCGGAGGAACTCCCGCGGGTTCCCGCCGGCGACGGATCCGACAGCGGAGCGAAATACTCGCAGAAATTGCCGCGGTCTTTGTCGAGCACCCGTTCAGCCTGAGGTTCCCGGCATTCGTTGTAGGCGCCGGGATCGTGGAACCGGCAGTTCCTGCATACGTGCAGATCGCGCCCGCACCTGCCGCAGGTATCCCGAAAACCGATCGTGACATCCTCGGCGACGGGTTCTCCGCAGTAGGGACAGCGCACGGTCACGGCCCGGCCTCCCTACAATTTTCTCTGCAGGCCCTGGGCGGCGCGGTGCACGATATCCCAGGCCCCGCCGAAGGGAGGCGAATACGCGAAATCCAGGTACCCGATCTGGTCGAGAGTCATCTCCGACCACAGGCAGGCCGACAGGATATTGATGCGACCAACGGCGCCGATATTCGAAACCGCCTGGGCGCCGAGTAAGCGACCGGTCGCCCTGTCCGCGGTGAGCTTGATGCTCATTCTCGTGCGGCCCTGCATGGACGGCGTCCTGAATGTTCCCTTCGTAACATGGCTTTCGGGATGATAGCCGCACGCGACGGCTTCTGCTTCGTCGATGCCCGTAGCCGCAATTTCCAGCCCGAAGAACTTGAAGCTCTGGGCGCCCACCACGCCCTGGAAGACGCGCGGCGCGCCGCCGATGATGCAGCCGACTATTCGGCCCTGCTTGTTGGCGGTATCGCCCAGCGGAATGTGGACCCATTCGCGGCGAATACGATGGAATGCCTCGGCGCAGTCGCCCACGGCGAATATCTCTTCACGGCTCGTCCTCTGGGAAAAATTGACCTTGATGGCGCCCGATGTTCCCATCTCCAGGCCTATATCCCGGGCGATCGATGTTTCCGGTTTAACGCCCAGTCCGAACACGATAACATCGGCGTCAAAATCGCCGTTGTCTGTTACCAGGCGCAGCCCGCTCTCGCTCTTCTCGACGGCCCGCGGCGATGTTCCGGTAACAAAGGTAACCCCGTTTTTCTCCAGTTCTTCCGTGACGATATCCGTCAGGGCCTTGTCCCACCGCTTGATGGGACGCGTGCCCCGGTACACGACGGTGGTATCCATGTCGCGGTTTCGAAAAGCCTCGGCAAGTTCCATGGCGACAAAACCCGCCCCTACGACAACGGCCCGGCGGCAGTGATTGTCCTCGACCCACTTTTTGACGGCAATACCGTCGGTGAGATTTTTCAGCACGAACACGCCTTCCCGGTTTATACCGGGAATGTCGGGGCGAATGGCGTTCGTCCCCGTGGCGATTACGAGGTGATCATAGCCGATGGTTTCTCCGGCGGTGGTCTTCAGCAACCCCTTGTCGTGATCGACCGCTTCCACTTTGGTGTTCAGAGAAATTGTTATGCCGGACTCGCCGAATTTTTCCGGTGTCCTTGCAACGAGTTCTTCCGATTGCTGTATTACATCACCGATGTAATAGGGCATCAGTCAAGATATGTAGGATACGAATTCCCCGGCTTCCAGCACGTTGATGTCCAGCGACGGATCCCGCCGACGGGCCTCGGCCGCCACCGATGGTCCGGCGGCCCCGCCGCCGATAATAATGAGACGTTTCCCCATTCTGTCGTTCCTCCTGATTTATTGTGTATTAAAAATATGTAAATGTCGAGATTCCCCCGGCATTAATCAACTCCCCGGATCATGCCGTGCCGCGTTTCGTCCCTCGTTCTTTCCTGTCGGACCGTCCCGGTTCATTCCCCTTCGTTCCGTCGCTCTGCGCCGACTGTGCCCGCTTCTGCAGCACGACGATCATCACGAAACCGGTTATGATCATGGCCAGGCATAACAACTGGCCCGCGGAGAACGGTCCGAGCACATACCCCAGGTGCAGGTCCGGTTCACGGAAAAACTCGATGACAAACCGGATTGTACCGTACCCGGCGATGTACAGACCGAACAGGATTCCCTCTGTCCGGAATTTCTTCCGCAGCGGCCAGAGCAGAGCGAAAAGCACGAGCCCCTCGAACAGCGCTTCGTAGAGCTGCGAGGGATGCCGCAGCAGACCCGTCGGATCGAGGGGAAAATACAT
Organism: Deltaproteobacteria bacterium; assembly: GCA_018399535.1. Lineage (GTDB taxonomy): Bacteria > Desulfobacterota > Syntrophia > Syntrophales > UBA2210 > MLS-D. The sequence continues at coordinate 16,079 of JAGYOR010000038.1, forward strand.
GCCCCAGGGAACCGACGTGACTTTTCCGTAGAGTTCACCGTTGATGAAGTTGCCGAGCCTTC
>JAGYOR010000039.1 GCA_018399535.1 Deltaproteobacteria bacterium
CCGGAGAATCGGTGCGGGTCAAGAATGTGCCCGGCGTCGATGTCCTGGAACGGTGTCGCGATCTGGGCATGCTGCTGGGTGATAAACTTCTCGAGCGGTTGCAATAACAATGGACAAGGAGGTATGACGATGGAGCGATATGTCTGTGATATCTGCGGTTATGTGTACGATCCGGAAGAAGGTGATTCGGAGAACGGTGTTCCCGCCGGGACGCCCTTTTCAAAACTGCCGGACGACTGGACCTGCCCGGTCTGCGGCGCCGACAAGAGCCAGTTTTCGCCGGAATAACACTATCGCGCGGGAACAACCGGCACGCAGAAGAGGACCGTTATGAATAAAAACATTGAAGAAGCTCTGAAACGGGCATACGAAGGCGAGGCGAAGGCGGTTCTCAGGCTCAAGGTGTACGCCGCGAAAGCCGATAAAGAAGGATACCCGGAGATTGGAAAGCTCTTCCGGGTCGTTGCCGCGTCGGAAGTGGTTCATGGAACAAGGGCATTCATGATGCTTCGGGAAAGCGGGACCACTGAAGAGAACATAGCCGCCGGCTTCGAGTCGGAAGAAAAAGTGGCCCGCGTAGCCTATGAGCGGTTCATACAGGAAGCCCTCGAGGACGGCGACAGGGCGGCCGAGCTCCTTTTTACGCAGAGCAGGGATGTTGAGGAGACTCATGCCCGGCTTTACAAGAAAGCGCTCGATTCTATGGTCTCCGGGCGTGAAACATCCTATTTTATCTGCGAGATTTGCGGCTACGTGTCGGAAGATGTGCGCCCGGAAACATGCCCCGTTTGCGGGGCAAAGAAGGAAAAATTCTATGCTTTTGATGATTCCTGTCGCTGACTTCCGCCGTTGCGGAAGAAAATAGATTGCCAGCAGGGCACGGCGGGGAAAGTTACTGTGAGCGGGTTCGGTCGATTGACGTGAGGAGTCGGAATTAACAGGTGAAACTGAACAGGTGGTTAAAGAACAGTGCCTTCGCGGAGAAGAACCTGTCTTACAAGCTGAATGTCATATTCGGCCTCTTTTTTCTGGTTCCCGTCTTCGGATTGCTGTATTTCGCTGTCAAATACGAAATTCTTTCGGACGAGGCGCTTCCCTATTTTTTTATAATTCTTCTCGTCTTTTCGCTGCTGGGATTTACCCTGTTGAGAGGTATTTTTGACCGCATTATCGGTATCTCGCGGGAGGTGAAAAAACATGTTTCCTCCGGGGACCGGGCAGCGGAGGGGAGCGGGAAGTCGGACGAGCTGGAGAACATCGCCAATTCATTCGCGGCAATGGAGCACCGCGCCGATTCGGCATTTTCACGGCTCGAACGCAAGGTGTCGGAAGTTTCCCTTCTCAAGGAATTGTCGGATCTCTGTTACGTGACTCTCGACTCGGAAGAGCTGCTTCACATAACGCTGGAACGGGCGCTGAAGCTGGCCGACGCCGACATAGGATCGGTGATGATTTTCGAGGGCCGTGACCGGGATCATTTCGTGGTCAGGGCCACCATCGGGCTGGGGGATCGCATCAGCATCGGCGACCGGGTTGATTTTGCCGCGAGTATTGCCAGGTACGCCGTTATCAACAAGTCACCGCTGGTTATTGAAGACATTGAAACCGACACCCGCTTCGGGCGGATCAATCGGCCCCAGTATGGAACACGGTCGTTTATCTGCATGCCCATCAAGACCATCCGGGACATCATCGGCGTGATAACCCTTTCCCGCAGGACCGGCGATGTCCCCTTCACGACGGAACAGGCCGACGTCATAGCGCCCCTTATCAGCAACGCCGCCTTTACTTTCGAAAATCTCAGGCTTATGAGGGAAGGCGAAGGAAACGCCCGGCTCTTTCGCGTGCTTGACCGTATTTCCGAAATTCTCGGTTCCGGCATCGGTGGACGGGAACTGGTCAAATCAGTTCTGGGAGAAGTCCGTCACGAAACCGCGTTTCGCCGGGCGGTGATTCTGCTGTGCGACGAGTCTCGTACCGGCGACCTTTCCCTTTATGACTGCTATGATTCACACGACGTGGAGAAGCAGGCGCCGAAGCCGGGGACACGCTACTCTGCCGGGAATGTGCTTTTCGAACGATTGCTTCGCCGGGGACATTCGATCGTCACCGATGACGCGGAATTGTCATCCACATCGCCGGAAGGAGACCTCCTGGGCGTCGGTAATGGAGAGAATGAATCGTCAATGCTGCTTGTTCCCATGAAAAACGACGGGAATATCACCGGCATGCTGGCCATGTGCGGAATACGTTCCGAAACCGCCGCCACGGTGCGGGGATTCATCGAACACGTTGCGGCTGTTCTGGGCCTCGTAATCGTCAGGGACACCCTGTCGGCGGCCGTGACGAGGCGGGCAGACGAACTGGCCACACTGAGACAGATAGGAGGCGCCCTTGCCTCATCGACGTTCGACATAAACCAGGTGTTGTCATACACGATGGATATGATAAAGGGAACCATGCATGTCGAGGCGGGGTCGCTGTTTCTCGTTGAGGACAACGAACTCGAATGTTCCATTGCTTTCGGCCTGGATATGCGGGACATGCGTGAACGACGCCTGAAACAGGGCGAGGGAATCGCCGGTTACGTGGCGGCCCGCGGCGAAACGGTAGTAGTGAACGATTTTGCCGCATCGACGCTCTTTCAGGGGTACATGTACGAGATGAACCATTTCAGGGCCGACTCGGTCCTGGCGGTGCCGCTCGTATCACAGGGCCGCGTGATCGGCGTTCTTGAAGTGTTGAACAAGACGATCGGCGATTTCAATAACGACGACGCGCAGCTGCTTCAGTCAATCGCGTCTTCAGTAAGCATTGCCCTGGAAAACGCCAGGCTTTACAGCGAGACGCTGTCGATGGCCGAGCAGGAAAGGGAAATACGCAGAATCTTCCAGAAATTTGTTCCCAAGGAGATTGTGGATAAAATTATACACGGCGCTGACGCGGAAACAAAATTACACGATGAATTTCGAACCCTGACCCTGCTGAACATCGACATACGGGGCTTTTCCGGAATGGCACGGCGAGTAGGGCCCCAGAAAACAGTATCCCTGCTCAATCACTTTTTTTCCATCATGGGGGAGATCGTTTTCAGGCACGACGGGATCGTGGACAAGTACCTGGGCGACGGGTTCCTGGCACTGTTCGGCGCCCCCGTGTCGAGTCCGGCAGACGCCGATAACGCCATACGGGCCGCCCTCGAAATGAGGGAAGCCCTACTGCTGCTTAACGAACGGTTCATAGAAGAGGCCCAGACCGCGCTCAACGTGGGGATCAGTATTCATACCGGTGAAGTGGTGGTCGGCAACATAGGATTCGAAAAGAAAATGGATTACACCGTTATCGGCGATTCAGTCAACGCCGTTTTCCGTATTCAGAACCTGACGAAAAACTATGCCAACGGTATTCTTATAAGCGAAAAGACGCTCCGGGCGACCCAGTCCCGTTTCGAGCTGCGGGAGGTGGGGCGCAGCGATATCGACGCGGCGCAGGGAGAGATTGCCATCTATGAAGTCTTGTCCTCATCAGGCGTTGGAAGGGACGACAACAGCGACGCAGCCATGAACGCCGGATCTGCCGGAACAGCCTGAGCCGCTCAGACGGCAGGATTCGGAACGCTTCCCGCAACATATCTGGAGGAATATACTATGTGGAGTTCGAAAATATGGTCGGTCTGGCTAACAGCGCTGTTTTTCATGATCTCTGTTCCGGCGGCGGGGTTGGCCGGCGAGGAGACGACCGAACTTTTCACCCTGGAGGACAGTATCGCCATCGCTGTTGAACGGAGCCTGCAGATCCGGTCGGCGCGTGCAGCCCTGCGCGGGGCCCGGGCGACGAAAAAAGAGGCGTTTACTTCCTTTTTGCCGACCTTCAGTACACGATACAGTTACCGCAGGATCAACGAGGCGCCCACAACGATGATGTTCAATCCCACGAAGGAGATCCCCGTCGGGACCCGGGACAATTACACCTGGTCCCTCGAAGTCGCCCAGCCGCTTTTCGCGGGCGGCGCCATCGCGGGAGCCTACGAAATAGCCCGGACCGGTGTTGATATATCGGAGCTCGAGAGGCGAACAGTAATCCAGGATGTGATCCTGCAGGTACGGGAGTCCTATTTTACGATTCTCAAGGCGGAACGGGTGCTTGATGTCGCGGGGCAGTCGGTTGAGCTGCTGGAATCTCACCGGAAGATGACGGAGAGTTTTTACGACGCGGGTGTGGTGCCCCGTAACGATCTGCTTTACGCGGAAGTGGAACTCGCCAACGGTATTCAGAGCCGGATGGCGGCAGAAAATACCCTGGAACTGGCAAAAGCCCGTTTCAACACGCTGTTGCGGCGCCCGATTTCGGCAACAGTAGAGGTGGAAGATATCCTCAGTTATCACGCCTACGAGAAGGATCTCGAGGAATGCCTGTCAACGGCCCTGGAACTGCGACCCGAACTTGCAACGTACGAATTACAGGTACAACAGGCGGAGCAGTCCGTCGGTGTCGCCAGAAGTGGGTATTATCCGACGGTAAGCGTCCTGGGAAATTATTCCCGGTACGGGGACGACGCGGGGGTTTCCGGAAACAACTATGTCGACCAGGAAGACTGGTATGTCATGGCCGTGGCCGACTGGAATTTCTGGGAATGGGGGAAAACACGTCACGGTGTTGAAGCATCGCGGAGCAGACTTGAACAGGCGAAAAACGCGCTGGAAAACGTGCGGGACATGGTGTCGCTGGAAGTGAAAAACGCCTATCTCACCATGCGCGAGGCGGAGAAACGGATATTCGTGGCGGAAAAGGCGGTGGTTCAGGCGGAAGAAAATTACCGGCTCAACGTGGAACGGTACAACGAGCAGGTGGGAACGACTACCGAGGTTATCGACGCGCAGACCCTCCTTACCAGGGCGCGGTCAGATTATTTCAATGCTCTCAGCAATTACCACCTTGCCCTGGGCGAGCTCGAGCGGTCAATGGGCGTTCTATACGGAGCCGAACAATATGCAGCCAATGAATAATAGTATAAAAAAATCAGTAGCGCGAGGGTTCCTTCTCGCCCTGTTCCCGATAATCCTGGCATGCTTCGCCGCGGGTTGTTCCGACCGTGACGGGCAGACGGAGCGGATACAGCCGCCGCCTGCGGGAGACCGGGTCCGCCTGCATGTCGATGTTGTTACCGTGAGGAAGGGGGATCTGTTCGCGCCTGTCCGTGCGACGGGAACGGTGACGCCGATCCGGGAATCGAGGGTGGGGGCCGAGGTCGCCGGTCGTCTGCAGTCGATGAACTTTGTGGAAGGGGATTTCGTGGAGGAAGGCCGGGTTCTTGCCGAAATCGAACGGGATGAATTTGAACTTGCCAGGAACAGCGCGGGAGCGCAACTGGCAATGGGCCGGGCGTCGCTGGACGAGGCGAGGCTGAATCTCGAGCACCTTGCCGTGGAAAAACAGCGCATTCAAAAGCTGTACGAGAAAAATGCCGTTTCAAAACAGAAGTATGATGAACTGTCATCGACGCACGCCATGGCGCTGGCTCGTGTCGAGTCTCTCAAGGCCCAGATACGCTCCGCCGAGGCGAACCTGCAGCTGGCTGAGCGCCGGGTAGCCGATACAGTCATCAGGGCCCCCTTCTCAGGTTACGTGACAAAAAAAATGTCCAACCAGGGAGAAGTCGTTGCGGCAGGAACACCGCTTTACTGGATCATGGATTTCGACCGGGTCAGAACGGAAGTGAAGATCCCCGAGACGGATCTTCGGAGGATAGACCCGGGTATGCCTGTATCAGTCGAGTTCGACGCACTGCCCGGGGACGCGTTCGAAGGAACGGTGTCGGAGATAAATACCGCCATCGATCCCGTCAGTCGAAACGCCACGGTTAAAATTATTATTCCCAACGGCGAACACCGGATCTGGGCGGGCATGTTCGCCCGCGTCACCATCAAGACCGATGTTACGACCGACGTGATTCTTGTTCCTGAACGGGCCCTGGTGACAGACGGAAAGGGTGTGCCTGCCGTTTTCGTTTTCGATGACGGCCGGGCCCGGTTGAAACGGGTTGTTCCGGGAATACGCGCGGGGGGTCTCGCTGAGATCGGGGAAGGACTCACCGGGGGGGAACAGGTTCTCGTGTCGGGCAACTTTGGTCTCAACGACGGTGCTGAAGTGACTCCACAATCCGTGGAATATTAAAAAGGACCTTTCATGTTTACAATTCGCGGCCGGACGCCGCAATCGGTTGTTACACCATGACCCTTCCTGAATTGTCGGTAAAGCGGAAGATCACGGTCCTGATGATCATCCTGATCGTCGCCTTTTTCGGCGTGCTGGCTTTGTCGCGTCTCGGCCTCGACATGATGCCCGAGCTCGAATACCCGGCTGTTTCGGTTATTACAACCTACGAAGGCGTCGCTTCCGAAGAAATCGAGAACCTGCTTACCGAGCCCATCGAGGAAGTGGTGGGGTCGGTCGAGAATGTCAAGCATATCTACTCCACGTCCCAGGAAGGGTTGTCGGCGGTTGTCGTGGAGTTCGAATGGGGTGTCAACCTCGATTTCGCCGCCCAGGACATACGCGACAAACTTGCCTGGATAACGGATTATCTTCCCGACGACGCCGACTCATCCCTAGTGGTGAAGTTCAGCACCAGCGATTATCCGATTCTCTACTACGGTGTGACGGGCATGGAGGACACCCGGGTGCTGCGCACCTTTCTTGATGATAACATCAAGCCGAGACTTGACCGCATTGAAGGGGTGGCGTCGGTCTATATCCTGGGCGGCCTGGAACGGGAAATAAATGTTTTTGTCGACCGGGACAAGCTCACCGCACACAATCTTACCATAGAAGCGTTGATCGCCCGGCTCGCCCGTGAAAACGTGAACGTGTCGGGAGGACACGTCGTCCGGGGCAGCAGTGAATACCTGGTTCGCACCATGGGCGAATACGAGGACGTGGAAACCATCAGCGACACCATTATCGCCATGCACAGCGATACTCCCGTGTATGTCAGGGACGTGGCGGTGGTGAAGGACACGTTCAAGGAGATTCGCAGCCGGTCCCGCACTAATCACCGTCCGTCGGTGATCTTGATGGTCATGAAGCAGGCGGGCACAAACACGGTCAATGTGACGAACCGGATCAAGGCGACGCTGGATGAAATGAAACCCCGCATGCCGGAAGACCTGGTGCTCTTTCCCGTCATGGACCAGTCCCACATTATCAAGAAGGTTACGCGGAATACCGGTCAGAACGCCATGGCGGGCGCCGTTATGGCGATCGTCATGGTATTCTTTTTCCTGTGGAACTGGCGCCCGACCATAATCATCGCCTTCGCTGTTCCTCTTTCGGCTATTACCACAGCCATCGGCCTGTACGCTTTCGACTACACGCTCAACATCATGACGCTCGGAGGGCTTGCCCTGGGGGTGGGCATGCTGGTGGACAACGCCGTGGTGGTCATAGAAAATATTTTCCGTCATCAGGAGGAGGGCGAGGCGCCCGACCGGGCGGCCGCCGAGGGAGCGCAGGAAGTGGGAATGGCGATAACCGCTTCGACGCTTACCACCATCTCGGTCTTTCTTCCCATGGCGCTTGCCTCGGGACTTGCGGGACGGCTTTCACGCCCGCTGGCCGTGACGGTGACCCTCGCATTGCTGGCGTCGCTTTTCGTGGCCCTCACCATCGTTCCCATGGTGTCGTCGGTCATTGCCTCGAAGCGGAAGAAGCAGCCCGGCCGTGCGGAATCAAAGGCGGCGGCGTACCTTGTGTCGCTTCGGGACCGGTACCGGGTGCTGCTGCGCTGGTGTCTCAGGCACCGGGCACTGGTGGTAATCATCGCTTTCGGGCTGTTCCTGGCGAGCATCTGGTCGGTTTCCCTGCTGGGACGGGAATTCATGCCGCCAAGCGATATCCCCGTCCTGTCACTCCAGGTGAGCATGCCCGTCGGTACGTCGCTGGAGGAAACGGACCGCGTGGTGAGATCGCTTGAAAAAATAATTCTCGAGCAACCGGAAACACGTTTCTGCGCATCCTTTGTCGGTCTTTCACAGGAATCCAAGGTTGATGCCGCCTGGGGAACAGGGCCGACAGGGGTGAACGAGGCCACGGTTTATGTCCGACTCGTGGACAAGGAATGGCGGGTGCGGTCCACCGAGGAAATAGCCGATTCCTTTCGGCGTCGTCTTCCCGTCATCGAGGGGGCTACCTTTGAATTTTTTGACATGCAACAGGTCTTCACGGGCGGCGCAGGCGGAACGTCGCCGGTGGAAATCAAGGTGTTCGGAACAGATCTGGAGGTTCTTCAGTCGATCAGCGATACCATCGCACAGGACATAGCGACCGTGGAAGGGTTGCGCGATATCGAAACAACTCTGGATATGGGGAAACCCGAGTGGCAGGTGCATATCGACCGGGAAAAGGCCTCCCAGACCGGCCTGACCGTTTCACAGATAGCCCAGTCGGTAAGGGCGGGGCTCATGGGTGTTGTTTCCACGCGGTACCGCGTAGAAGGAGACGAGTACGACATCAGGGTGCGGTACCGTGAATGGGATCGCAAGAGCAAGGAAGACGTGGAACTCATAACCATCGTATCGCCCCGGGGGGATCACGTGCCGTTGTACCAGGTAGCGGCCGTTGAAGAAGGAGCAGGTCCTGTTACGATCACCCGGGAAGACCAGGAACGCAAGGTTAGCGTCAAGGGTAACACCTACCGGAGAGATATCGGAAGCATCATGGAAGACATCATGCAGCGGACCGCCCATATTGAACTGCCGCCCGGATATTTCGTCGAGTACGGCGGAACGTTCAAGGACATGCAGGAGGCCTTCGTTACACTCTTTCAGGCGTTGCTTGTGGCGCTTCTTCTTATCTACATGATCATGGCCGCCCAGTTCGAATCACTACGCCACCCCTTCGTGATAATGGTAACCGTTCCGCTGTCATTTATCGGGGTCGTCGTGGGCCTTTTCGCCTTTGGCAAGACGCTTTCGGTGCCCGCGTTCATGGGAATCCTCATACTTGCCGGCGTCGTGGTCAACAACGGGATCGTCATGGTAGATTATATAAACAGGCTCAGGCGGCGGGGTGTGGATTCTTTCGAGGCAATTCTTCAGGGCGCCTCGATACGACTGAGGCCGGTCCTGATAACCACGTTCACCACCGTTTTCGGCATGCTTCCCATGGCCCTGAGTCGGACACAGGGTTCCGAGCTTCGCTCGCCCATGGCGATTACCGTCGCCTTCGGCCTTCTTTTTTCCATGACATTGACGCTTTTCGTTATTCCCGTCATGTACGCGATCGTGGACCGCATAAAAGAACGAAAAACATCATAAACGCGGGTTGCGGCGACAGATGCTGTTGCCGTCGGTTGAATCGGCGGAACGGTGGACACGCGCGTCCGAATACCCCGGCAATAACCCGGACTTTGAAAAAATGAACAAGTGACGCGGCTACTTCCAGTATCGCAGGAGGAAGAACAGGAGCAGTCCAAAGATCTCGAGTCGTCCCAGGAGCATGTTGAAGGAGAGCACCCACAAGCCCGTGTCGGGAATGAAACTGAAATTGCTTGCCGACCCTACCAGGCCGAAACCGGGGCCCACGTTGGCGAGCGTTGCCGCCGAGGCCGAAAAGGCCGTCATGAGGTCCATGCCCAGGGCGCCTATCGCCAGAGTGGAAAGAAAAACAATAATTATAAACAGGATCATAAAAAGCAGCGTTGCTTCCAGTACGTCATCGTCGATGGTCATGCCGTCTATTTTCGCCTTGACCACCGCGTGGGGGTGTTCCACCTTCCTGATCCGTTTTTTCAGCGCGTGCCAGAGAAGGACTGTGCGGTCGACCTTGATCCCCCCCGTCGTGGAACCACTGCATGCGCACTGGAACATGAAGAGAATGAGGAGCAACTTGGCGAATGTGGGCCAGAGAGTAGTGTCAGCAGTAGCGAATCCCGTTGATGTTCCGATGGATACAACCTGGAATGCCGCGTGTCGGAACGCGTCCATCCAGGAAAGATAGTCGGTTCCGTGGAGTGTGATCGCCGCGAGAACCGTGCCGGCCGCGAGCATGAACAGGTAGACCCGGACGACGGTGGAGCGGAGGAAGGCCATTACATTGCCTGTCAGGGTAACGTAAAGCAGTCCGAAGTGAATGCCCGCCAGGGTCATGAAAATCATGACGACTGTTTCCACCGACTGGCTGGCGTAATGACCGATGCTGGCGCTTTTCGGCGAGAATCCGCCTGTCGAAATAGTGGAAAATGCGTGGGTGACCGCATCAAACAGGTTCAGTCCGCAGATCATGAGGGCCGCGGTTTCAAGAACTGTGAGTCCCAGGTAAACGAACATGATTACCTGCATTGTTTTCTTGGCCCGGTAGCGGAAGTTTGTCGCCGCCAGGGCGGATATCTCCGTTCGGTAGAGGATCATTCCCACTTTGCCCATTGAAGGAAGAACGGACAGAACGAAAATGATGATGCCCACGCCGCCGATCCAGTGCGTTGACGCCCTCCAGAAAAGCAGTCCCGGGGGCAGTGCTTCAATATCTGTCAGAATGGAGGCCCCGGTCGTGGTAAATCCCGATACGCTTTCGAACCAGGCCTTTACCAGGGTGAATTCACCGCCCCAGAGCAGGTAGGGAAGCATGCCGATCAAACAGGAAAGGAGCCAGCTCGCTACAACGATAGTGAACCCTTCCTTGTTGGTGATCTCTTCACTGGCCGGGATGAAAATAAAGGGAAAGACGCCGAACAGAACGGCGATAAAACCGGTATAAAGAATGGGAAACAGCCCCGAATCGCCGTTCAGCAGCGATACCACAGCGGACAGGAACAAAAAGGCGCCGTTGATCAACAGGGCGATGCCGCCGTATCTGAAAATAATGGCGTATCTCATTACCGGTCACGCAGCGCCTGCAGTTGGGCGATGAGATTATGAATTGATGACACGAGCCTGGACAATTCGTCGTTCGTTTCGATTTCCACGTTGAAGGATTTCCCCGCGGCGAGGTATTCCTTGATGGCATCGGTCACCTTGATGATGGGCGTTACCACGTAACGATTGATCAGAAAGCTGAAAAGCAGCGAAAAAATAAGGGCGGAAATAATGGCGATGACGCCGGGCATGACCGCCCGATGAGCACGTCCCTCCAACTCATAGGCCGTTGTGTACATGGCCCTGCTGTTGAGAGCCATGAGTTCCGACACGGCGTGTTTCGCCTTGAGAAACGATGGCTGCACCTCGTTGAAATACCAGTTCAGGTCGTTCTCCCGATCGGTTCTGACGATGGGCCGGGACCAGAATTCCCGGTAGGTGTCGTAGATATATGCGATTGTATCCAGGTGGTCCGATTCGCCGGAGAGGGTTATATTATTGCGGGCGGTTTCAAGGGCTTCATAAAATGCGTCGTCAGCCGAATCCAGAATGGCCCGGCCCTCTTCCCGGTTGCCCATGAGGAGCAGGAGCACGGCGCTGTCCTGTCGTTCCAGCGCTTCCGTCATTGATTTTGCCGCTTCGATGCTCAGATAATTTTCATCGAGAATCTGTTGAGCGGACCGACCGATATGTTGCAGTTCATAGATCGACCAGCCGCCGGCCACCAGCAACATGGCCGCCAGTATAAGAAACCCCGACAACATTTTGTTTCTCAGTCCCATGAAGCGCTCCTTGTAACGGTGGATGGCCGCGATAATAGCACAGGGGGAAGACGCTGTTAAATAATTATTTAATTATTTCAATAATGCGTTCACCCGGGGCGTGGGGAAATTTACAGTCAGGAAATGACCGAATGTGAAAGAGAAGGGCAGGGCGCCGGAACGGGCCGGGTGCGTGAGATCGCCGCGGCCGTGCACATGCCGAGAAAGTAGCGATGGATACGTTCATCTCCCGTCAGCTCGGGGTGGAAAGTTGCCGCGAGAACAGTGCCCCGACGAACCAGGACCGGTTTGCCCCGATACCGGGCAAGCACCGTCACGTCAGGCCCCGTTTCGTCAATGACGGGCGCGCGGATGAAAAGGGCGTTGAAAGGTTCCTGCGGTGAGAAGGAAAGCGTGATGTCCGCTTCCCGGCTGTCGATCTGCCGCCCGTAGGCGTTGCGCGAAACAGAAATGTCGATGATGCCGAGTGCTTCTGTTTCGCTGTCGTTGTGTCGCCCGGCGAGAAGGATTGCGCCCGCGCAGGTGCCGAAAAACGGAATGCCCATGTCGGCGAGATCGAGCAATGGTTTTTCGAAACCGTACAGGACAATCAGTTTCCACATGGTGGTGCTTTCGCCGCCCGGAACGACAAGACCATCCACTCCTGCAAGTTCTTCCGGAAGCCGTATTTCAGACGGTTTGGCTCCGCACCGACGCAGCAACGCGGCATGTTCCCTGAAGGCACCCTGAAGAGCGAGAACGCCGATTTTCACCGTCCGCGGCCCCGTTCCAATCAGTTCCCTCGGGACTGAAGCAGGTCTTCCCGGTCGAGAGTGGAGATTTCAAGCCCCGGCATGGCATCGCCAAGCGACTTTGATATTCGGGCCAGGATTTCGGGGTCGTTGTAGTGGGTGACGGCCTGCACGATAGCGTCCGCCCGCTTGGCCGGATTCTGTGACTTGAAAATACCCGATCCCACGAAAACGCCGTCGGCGCCGAGCTGCATCATGAGGGCCGCGTCGGCCGGCGTCGCGATACCGCCCGCCGAGAAGTTCACCACCGGCAGTTTTTTGTCCCGCGCCACCAGTCTGACCAGTTCATAGGGCGCTCCCAGGTCCTTCGACGCCGTCATGAGTTCTTCCTCGGGAAGAGACGCGAGGCGGGAGATTTCATCGTTGATGGTCCGCATGTGTCGGACCGCCTCGATAACGTTTCCCGTACCCGCTTCGCCCTTGGTCCGCAGCATGGCGGCCCCTTCGCCCAACCTGCGGAGCGCCTCGCCCAGATTCGTGGCGCCGCACACGAAGGGGACCTTAAACTTCCACTTGTCGATGTGGTAGTGTTCATCAGCAGGTGTGAGTACTTCACTTTCGTCGATATAGTCGATGCCCATTGCTTCAAGAATCTGGGCCTCGACAAAATGTCCGATGCGAACCTTCGCCATGACGGGAATTGAAACGGTCGAAATGATTCGTTCGATGATTTCCGGGTCTGTCATACGGGCTACGCCGCCCTGGGCCCTGATGTCCGCCGGTACACGTTCGAGTGCCATAACGGAAACGGCGCCCGCTTCTTCGGCGATTTTTGCCTGCTCAGGGCTTGTTACGTCCATGATAACTCCGCCCTTCAACATTTCAGCCAGCCCCGTTTTGATCGGCAGAGTTCCAAATTTTTCCATGTACTCCCCCTCGTATTTCTGTCATTCATTACCTAGCAAGGGTTGTATTTTATAATCCTTACCGCGAGTATTTTCAAGAGAAAAACAGGGGCATCTTAACTTGACGGGGCGGCGGGTTGTTGGTACGTTCCGACGACAGAAGCGCGGCCGCATAATCACGGCGGCACGTGTATTGTAATTTGAATGGAGTATTTCTTTGCGAGAATAATTATGATTGCTTATGTGATTTCAATTAATCCGGGACATGTCCCTGCCAGGTGGAGATAAATTTCATGAGCGATGGATGGCGTGACGTATACCAGTCCCGCTGCACAAACGCCCAGTCAGCCCTGGAGAGGATCAGGCGCGGTGCGCGTATTTTTATTGGTTCTGCCTGCGGAGAACCTCAGCTGCTGGTTCGGACACTTCTTGACATTGCCCCGCGTGTCGCCGACAACGAGATCGTACACTTCTTAGATTTGGGTGTCGCACCTTATACGGACGAACGTTATTCGGAAAAATTCCGGCACAACGCCCTTTTCATGGGGCCGCGTCTCAGGGAGATTATTGAAGAAGGCCGGGCGGATTACACGCCGGTACTGCTTTCGGAAATACCCCAGTTGATAGTGAGCGGCCGCATGCATATCGACGTGGCGCTTATCCAGGTTTCGCCTCCCGACAGTCACGGATATGTAAGCCTGGGTATTTCAGTAGACATAACAAAGGTCGCGGCCGAAACAGCCGATTACGTCATTGCCGAAGTGAATCCCAACATGCCCCGCACGCTGGGAGACACCTTTCTTCACGTAAGCGACATCGATGCTTTCGTCGAGTGCGACGAATCTCTTCTGGAATTCAGCCCCAGCGTTCCCGGCGACATAGAGCGAACGATAGGCGGCTACATCGCCGATATCATCGACAATGGCGCCACCATTCAAACGGGTGTGGGCAGGATTCCCAGTTCGATTTTCCCCTACCTGGTGGACAAGAAAAATCTGGGGGTTCACACGGAGACCTTTACCGACGGGATCATGGACCTGGTTGAGCGGGGCGTTATCAACTGCCGGAAAAAGACCCTGCATCCTGGAAAAATCGTGGCGAGTTTCTGCATCGGTTCCCGTGCTCTCTACGACTACGTGCATGATAATCCGCTTTTTGAATTTCATCCCAGCCACTACGTCAACAATCCCGCCGTCATTGCACGGAACGACAGGATGATTTCCATCAACGCGGCACTTACCGTTGACCTGTCCGGCCAGGTAAGTTCCGATTCGCTGGGATTCCGCTTCTACAGCGGCATCGGCGGGCAGGTGGACTTCGTGCGAGGGGCAGCCATGTCGAACCGGGGACGATCGATCATAACTCTTCCCTCCGTCACGGATGATGGAGAGAAATCCCGCATAGTACCGTACCTCAGCGAAGGAAGCGGCGTCGTCGTAACGAGGGGCGACGTCCATTACGTAGTGACGGAATACGGCGTTGCCTACCTTCACGGAAAATCAATACGAGAACGCGCAATGGCGCTCATAAACATCGCTCATCCCGATTTCCGCGAGGAATTGCTGGAGGCGGCCAAACGCCAGGGATACGTGTACCGCGACCAGGTCATGCCGGCAGTGCTTTATCCGAAAGAATACGAAACCTGGTTTACGGACAAGAAAGGAGAACAGATTTTTTTCAGGCCCGTCAGGGCGACGGACGAACGGGCCATTCAGGATCTTATTTACTCGTTACCGGAGCAGGATGTTTACACCAGGTTTTTCCAGCACCTGAAATCATTTTCACACAAGGTGGCCATGCCTATGGCGGCCATAGACTACAACGATAAAATGGCCCTTGCCGCGGTCATCGGACGTGAAGAACCTGAAGGAAAAGAGAATATGATCGCCGTGGGGCGCTATATGCGGGATCCCGTGACGAACTACGCCGAAGTCGCCTTCACGGTGCACGACGAATGGCAGGACCGGGGCGTCGGGACCTTTCTGCTTCAATATCTTATCAGGATAGCCCGGGAGAAGAATATAGAGGGATTCACCGCCGACGTGCTGGCGCGGAACGATGCCATGATAGCCGTATTTCACAAAGCCGGCTACCCACTTCAGATCAGGCGGGACCTGGGTACTTACGAACTTAAATTTACCTTTAGAGGGTGAAGATGAAGGACGTTCGTGACGTGAGAACGGCCCTGGAGGGCGGTAATGGAATTTGAGACGATTCGATACGAGAAGATCGAGGACATGGCGATCATAGGGTTCAACCGACCCGACAAAAAAAACGCCATATCACTGGAAGTGTCGGAAGAGGTGGGTACACGCATTCATTATGTCT
>JAGYOR010000004.1 GCA_018399535.1 Deltaproteobacteria bacterium
GCCATTCGACACGGGCAAGAGGCGCCATACGTCTTTTGCCTCGGTTTTCATTTACCCGGAGGTCGAAGACGACGTGGACGTGGTTATCGAAGAAAATGATCTCAGGATAGACACCTACCGTTCAAGCGGTGCCGGCGGACAGCACGTGAACAAGACCGATTCGGCGGTACGGATCACCCACCTTCCCACGGGCATCGTGGTTCAGTGTCAGAATGAACGCTCGCAGCACAAGAACAAGTCGACCGCCATGAAAATCCTCCGTTCCAGGATTTACGAGGTACGCCGCCTCGAACAGCTGGAGAAAAGCGACGAGGTGAACAAGACCAAAAAAGACATCGCCTGGGGAAGCCAGATCCGGTCATACGTGCTGCATCCCTACCAAATGGTGAAAGACCATAGGACCAACAGGGAAACGGGGAACATCGAGCGGGTGCTCGACGGAGACATTGACGAGTTCATCGAGGCGTATCTGGTTCAGGAGTCGATCCTGGCGCCGTGACCGCTGGGTGGGGCGAAAAACGTCGCACAACTATTTAAGAGTATATTCGAGGGAATTTTATAGTGAAATGCAATGTAATGCCGAGAAAATCGTACGGAGTGTGTAGTATTTTTCACGTGTTGTGGGTGATTTTCTTTCTCCTGTCGCCTGTGTTGACGTCGTGCACACTGCATCAGGGCGGTTACGCGCATCGAGAACCGGTAACAATTCGCGGAGACGATCCGGCCCGGAGCGCCCCGAAAGAATCGTCGGAACAGGGAACGCCTGCAAACGTTCATGCGGGGGCGCGGCCGTGCGATAACGATGACCGGGAAGAAGAACTGTCAGCCGGCCGGTTTGCGAATGAGCCCGACTTCAGAGAAGAGAAAGCCTCGGAAGACGGTGAATGCCGTGACAAAGCGGAACGGAAGGAAGCGGCCCAGGAAGCAATCGATGAAGCGCTTGTTCTTCTCAATCAGTCACGGGAATTCTGGGAACGGGGTGAACTCGACAGCGCGCTCGCGCTTCTCGATCAGGCATACGCGCTTACCCTCGACATAAACAACGATCCCAATATCACCTGGCAACGGGACGATCTCCGCTTTCTGATCGCAAAGCGTATCATCGAGATATATGCCTCCAGAAGCACCGTGGCCGTGGGATCACAAAGCGAAATCCCTCTTTCCGACGTTCCCGAGGTGAACCGGGAGATCGAAAGATATCAGAAACAGGAACGGGAGTTTTTCCTGCGATCGTATCGGCGTTCGGGCGCTTATCGGGACGTGATCGTAGAACGGCTTCGAGAAGCGGGGCTTCCGGAAGAATTGTCCTGGCTGCCTCTGGTGGAAAGCGGTTTTATCGTAAAGGCCTTTTCATCGGCCCGCGCCCTTGGATTGTGGCAATTTATACCATCGACGGGATACAAATTCGGGCTGAAACGCGACCAGTACGTTGACGAACGTATGAATCCGGAACTATCAACCAATGCGGCAATTGCCTATCTTACCGAGCTGCACGGTATTTTCGGCGACTGGCAAACGGTTCTCGCCGCTTACAATTGCGGCGAGGGAAGGGTATTGCGGGTGATATCCGGCCAGCAAGTCAATTATCTGGATAATTTCTGGGATCTTTACCGGAAGCTGCCTCCGGAGACAAGGAGATACGTGCCTAAATTTCTGGCGGCGCTCCGGATTATTAAAGAGCCTGAAAAATATGGTTTCGATCTCGCAAGCGAACCGATGGATGAACCGCTTGTCTACGAGACGGTCGCCATCGAGAAAAGCATGCGGCTGACCGATATAGCGAAACATCTCGATATGAAAGTCAGTGAACTTGAATCACTGAATGTTGAACTGCGCCTGAAGGTGACCCCCAACCGGCCGTATGAACTCAAGGTTCCTCCGGGAAAGGACGAAACACTGCTCGCAGTTCTGGACGACATTCCCGCCGCTCCCGCCGCTGCGGTCCAGGCGGGTTCCGTTGTACGTCACCGGGTACAGCGTGGTGAATCGCTGTCCACCATCGCCTCACGTTACGGCAGTTCCGTCAGTCTTATCGCGCGAGCCAATAATATTGCCCGTCCCTATCTCATACGCGCGGGACAATGGTTGCATGTACCCGTGTCGGGAGCCGCTTCGGCTTCTCGGACCGTCTTGTCAAAACCGGCACGGCACCGGGTACAACGGGGCGAATCGTTGTCCACCATAGCCGTCCGTTACGGCAGTTCCGTGGGCGCCATCGCGCGGGCCAACAATATTTCACGTCCCTATCTCATATGCGCGGGGCAGGAGCTGACTATCCCGGCCGGAACCGGGGCGGCAGTCTCCGGAAGCACGAGGCTGGTTACATACAAAGTTAAGAAGGGTGATTCGCTGTTTCATCTCGCCCGCAGGTACAACACGACCGTCAGCCGGATCAGGACGGCGAACAACCTCGGGGGCAATCTTATTCGAGTCGGACAGGAACTTCTCATCCCCACGACGGCGACGGCTGAAAGCGACGACGGATCGGCGGGTGGTTCGCCGGAAACGTATGTGGTTCGAAGAGGCGACAGCCCCTACACCATAGCGAGACGATTCAACATAAGCCTGCATTCTCTTCTTCGAATCAACAGCTTGTCATCTGATGATGCTATTTATCCGGGCCAGACAATTATTCTGAAAGAATGAACAACGGTTTTCACGGAACGGGACTGTCATTCCTGCGCGAGGTGATAATTTCTGAGCGCGAAGAAGAGTTCGTTTTCCTTTTGAAGCATACGGGTTGCTTCCTCCTGCGACGCTTCGTGATCATAGCCGAGCAGGTGTAACAGTCCATGGATGACAAGATACAGAATCATGTCGGCCGCCGGAAGATCTCCCGCCCGGGCGTCTCTTGCGGCTGTCTCGGCGGATACGACAATGTCGCCGAGTACGTTGGGTGTTATACCCCCGAAATCACCTTCCAGCATTGAAAAGGAGATAACATTGGTGGGGCGGTCGCGTTGCAGGTAACGGTTATTCAGGGTCCTGATTTCGTCGTCGTCGACCAGTATGACCGAGACCTCGGTATCAGTGCACTCCAGAAGCTCCAGAAGGCGGGTGAGGAACTGTTTGATTTCCCGGGATTTTACGGGAATTTTTGACTGCCGGTTTTCGACGGAGACTGCCGTTTTTCTGTTCATTTGATGTTTCTTTCCCGTCTGTCTCGTAATATTCTATCCTGTGATGAAAAATACCATTGAGAATCCGTGCGAAACTTTCGGCGATCCTGTTCAGGTCGCTGAAGGTAAGATCGGATTCATCGAGCTGACCGTCGTCGACGGCCTCGCGAATCCTCGTGTCGATCAGTGCTTTTATGCGTGAAGGCGTGGGATTTTTCAGTATCCGCGACGATGCTTCCACGATGTCGGCCAGGAGCACCAGGGCGGCTTCTTTTGACTGGGGTTTTGGTCCGGGATAGCGGAAATCGCTTTCCAGGATAGGCGGCTGCGAGGGATCATGTTCCTTTTTGGCCTTTTCGTAGAAGAATATGGCCAACCGGGTGCCGTGGTGCTGCCGAATGATGTTGCATATTTCATCACCCAGTTTGATGGTGCCTGCTATATCGCAACCCTCTTTGACATGAGAAATGATGACGCGGGAACTCATGGAAGGTTTCAGCTTGTCGTGCTTGTTTTCCCATGTCTGCTGGTTTTCAACGTAGTAGCTCGGTTTCTTCATCTTGCCGATGTCGTGATAATAGGCTCCCACCTTTGCCAGCAGTGAATTGGCTCCGATTTCTTCGGCGGCGGCCTCGACCATGGAGGCAACGATAATCGAATGATGGTATGTACCGGGCGCCTTGATAATCATTTCCTGGAATATGGATTGATTCAGGTTTGCCAGTTCCAGAAGTTTTATGTCCGTGGTGTAGCCGAAAAGATACTCGAAAAGCGGTACCGTACCGGAAACAATGATGCCGGCCAGCAGTCCTCCCGACAGAGCCATGACGAGTTTCAGCGCCGTTTCTGCGGCAAGCAGCGTTCCGCCGAAAAGAACCAGTGCCAGTACCACTATGAGATTCAGGGCTCCCACGATCAGGCCTGTTTTAAAGAAGTCCGAACGCTTCCGGCAGTGAACGATAAAGTGCGAGGCAACAATTGATCCGCTGAAGGCGTAAATAAAGATCGCGGCCTTGTCCTGGAAGAGAAAGGTCACGAGAAACGAGGTAAAGATCGAAAAGATGAGCCCCACGTCACGGCTGCCCAAAAGGACGGAAACGAGCATTGATCCGGTTGCGAATGGTATCGCGTAGACAAGGGGATTGCCGGGCGTCTGCAGTGAGGGCCATGCGGCTTCCGAAATAAATACGCCCGCCTGCACCAGTACGATCTGCACGACGGCGACGAATGCCATGAAGACCAGGTTTTTGACGGTTCCCGGAATCGAATGTATGCGGTGAACCGATATTCGATACAGGACAAGGGCGAGAATCGCAATAAGAAGGGCTGTTCCCATCAGCAGAGAGATCCCCTTGAGTGGGTGGGAGTTATGCCTGGCGGAAAGCATTTCCAGCTTTTTCCGGTCTTCCTCCGTGATCCGCTGGCCTTCCCTGACGATCATCTCGTTTTTCAGCACCTTGAAGAAAACAGGCTTGACATCATCAACCATTCGTTGCCGGTTTCGTTCCGTCTGTACTTCGGAAAACACCAGGGTCGGGCGCAGGGCCCTCTCAGCAAGAGTCGCCGCGATGTTCAACAGGTCCAGTCCGAGCGGCTCTTTCATTGTTCCAACCGCGTTCCCGAGGAAACGACGTGCTTCCTTCACCGTCGCGATGGCATCCATGTCGAGAGAAACCGTTTCTTCCCCCGAACCTTCTTCGTGAATGAGAAAGGCGCCGGTGTCGTGAAGAACTGCCGCTGGGCGTTCGTCAATGACAAAAGGATTTTTATAGGCTTCAAGCAAAAGCCGCGTCGCCGCGTCGGCGACGGGACGAGCAAACCCGGCTTCGACGAGCAGGGTAAGTTCCTCGTCATTCAGTTCAATACCGGTTTTCGCTTCGAAAACGTTGCGAATTGTTTCGATTGCCTTTCGGCGTTCGCCGGTGTCCTGTTCATCATTAACGGGCATGTCCCGGCATATTTCTTCAGCAGCATGAAACGCTTCGATCATGTTGCGGGCGACCAGAACGGGAAGGCTTGCCGTGTATTCATAAACGGGGGGAGCCTCTTTCGACGCCTCATTTTTTTTCTGTTCGGTGGCGGCCGTGTCTTCCACCAGTAAATCACGGTCGGCCTTTATATCCTTGGAGGCAACCATGCCTACGGTGTAATCTGGTATTCCGGAGCCGGCCCGCGGGGACACCAAAACCGCCAGAATAATCGAGGCGACAATGAGAATCAGCCACATCTGAAAGGTGGAATTGACGAGGAAGGTGGGCAGTCGGTCGGTAAAAGGAACCGTTTTTCCGTTCGTCTTTTTTTTGCTTATGTTGAACATGTGAGCCATGAGACAACTTTCCCGGGCCGGCAACGGCCAAGCGGCCGCGGCGGCTCGAAGCGATAAATAAATCAGACGCCTGCCCCGGATTTCCCGTCGAGATTATTATAGGCCTTGATTATTTCCTGGACCAGCGGGTGCCGGACGACATCGACATCTGAAAAATAGATAAAATCGATGCCCCGTGTTTTCGCGAGAATCGATTCAGCGTGGATCAACCCGGATATTTTGCCGTCAGGAAGATCCGTCTGGGTTATGTCTCCTGTGATAACGGCCTTTGAATCGTAGCCCAGCCTGGTGAGAAACATTTTCATCTGTTCGGGTGTCGTGTTCTGCGCTTCGTCGAGTATAATGAATGAATCATTCAGTGTTCGACCTCTCATGAACGCCAGGGGGGCGACCTCGATGATACCCTTTTCGATCATGGCCGTGACCCGGTCGAAATCAATCATGTCGTACAGGGCATCATAAACCGGTCTCAGGTAAGGATTTACCTTTTCCGCCAGGTCGCCCGGCAGAAAACCCAGCTTTTCTCCGGCTTCCACGGCAGGCCTGGTAAGGACGATCCGGTTGACTTTTTTCGAAAACAATTCGGAAACGGCCATGGCCATTGCAAGGTAGGTTTTCCCGGTTCCGGCCGGTCCTATTCCAAAAACAATGTCGCGTTTTCGAATGGCATCGAGGTACTGTTTCTGGGCGATGCTTTTCGGAGTTATTATCTTTTTTTTCGAAGAAATAAAAACAGTATCGAGAAAGATGCGCTCCAGATCGACACGTGCGTCACCTGACAAAATCCGGTGAGCGTAATCAATGTCTGCCGCGTAGACAGGGTATCCCTTTTCCACGATTCGGTAGAGCTGCTCCAGGAGGTTGCAGACGAAATCCACCGTCTCGCTGTTCCCCTTTACAGAAAGAACATTTCCCCGGATGTGTATGGAGACATTGGCAAGTTTTTCGAGCCGCTTTGCATTCCCGCTGTGTTCGCCGAGAAGCGACTGGGTCACGGTATTGTCGGGAAATTCAATTTTCCTGACCGTGGCGGCCTGTGAGATTTCAGTATTCAAAGCAACCCGCGTATGCAACTTTCCGGTTCCGATACCATTGCGCTTCGAAAGTGTTTTTTTAACGCGCTTTTTTCCTATACCGCAACTCCCGGCAGAACCGGGACAGACCTGGAACCTGTAAAAAGCGGAGAGATGCTAGCACTTTGAATTGTCTATTGCAAACCTTTTTGGGTGCTTATTAGTTCTTGAAATCATTAAGAAATAATCGAGCGAACACCTTCGCGTTGCCGACCATCGTGTCGATTTCACAGTATTCATCCGGCTGATGCGCCATGCGGTTGAGTTTCGACCAGGCTGCAACGGGAAGACCCTTCTCGCGAAGGTAGGCGGCGACGGTTCCTCCGCCGATGCCGACGGGTACAGGCCTCACCCCGTAAACACGTGCCACCGCTTCCGTCAGCATGGTCACGACCGGTGCGTCTGCCGGGGTGGGCGGCGGCGCCTGTGTTTTCTGCTGTGGTTCAACCTGGATGGCAACGTTCCATTGCTTTTCGATCCTGCGAGTGATTTCTGAAATTTTCTTCATAACCTCGTCAAGATCATGGACGGGAAGAATCCGGCAGTCCAGGTGGAAGACGTCGTCCCCCGGAATGGTGTTTATGTTGGGAACGTTCGCTTCTTTTTTCGTCGGTTCGAAGGTGCTCTCGGGCGGATCGTACAGTTGGTCGCGTTCCGGGAAGAGTTCGTGGAGGCTGTCCAGCGCCGTCACCAGGTGAGATGCAGCCCTGAACGCGTTATTTCCCATGGAGGGAACACTGGCGTGGCACTGCTTGCCAATGGTCCTGAAGCGAAGCCAGAATATGCTCTTCTCGGCTATTTCTATGCCGTCTCCCCGATCATTGCCGAAATCGGGGACCACGATGTAATCATCGGGTTTAAACAGGGGAGGTTGTTGCTCGAGCAGGTGGCGAAGTCCCTTAACGCTCGCTGTTTCTTCGTCGGCGACGAAGGCCAGGGCAACCGTCGCAGCGGGCGTAATGCCGTTCTGAATAAGGCTTCTGGCCGCCATGATCGACGATACAAGGTCCTGCTGGTTATCCTCGGTTCCCCGGCCGTAGACCCTGTCGTCTGTGACGACAAGGTCATAGGGATCATGTGACCAGAGAGAACGTTCACCCGGAGGAACCACGTCGAGATGTGTGATGATCCACACGGTTTTGTCAGTGTCGGTTCCGGGAATAGTCGTGATAATGTTGGGACGGGTTCCCGTCGACGTTCGTTCATCGGGAGCGTCGAATCGGCGCATATTCGTAAATCCCCATGAACGGAGCACATTTTCAAGCGCCCGCGCTTTTTCCTCTTCGCCGTCGCCCCCGCTTTCCGGCGCAAGAGCCGGAATGGCCGTCAGAATTCTCTGAAGCTCCACCGTGTCGTCCCGGTACGAATCAATGGTGCGTGAGAGTTGTTCAAATTTTTCATCGTCGATCATGATATAAAACTCCGCCTTTCAATGTCGTTTTATTTTTTCTGCCGGTCGTGACGGGTTCTATCCGTGAGGAACAATTTTTCCGCCGCTTTTATTCCGTTACAGGCTTCCGTGCATCCTCCAGCAAGTCGCTGCGTATTTCAACGAGAGTTCCCTTAGCGGCGAGTTGTTCCATGAAAGAATCCGGATTTCCAAGCACAAGGAGAACGCTTCTGTTGCTTCCCAGGTACGCGTCGGCGCTGCGGCGTACGTCTTCGGCATCCACGGCGGCGATTCTGTCGGTGTAGGTTTGAAGAAAATTATCGGGAAGCCCCCGGAACGCGTTCATCATTTGTTTTCTGGTAATTATGGATGCCGATGTAAATGAAAAGACATGGCTGTTGATAAGTGATTTTCGCGATCGATCGAGCGTTTGCGCATCCACCGCGTTCCGGGCCAGGTCATCCAGTATGGCGTTTGCAAGGTCCACGACGTTTGCGGTTGATTCGGACCTCGTCATGGCATAGACGGCGACCACGCCGAAATCGCTTTTCGGTTCGTAAATGGAACCCGCGCTGTAGGCAAGACCTCTCCTGGTCCTGATTTCAGTCATCATGCGCGACTGGAAACCGCCTCCACCGGCGATGTCGTTAAGCACTTCCATGGCGTAAAAATCGGGATCATTTTCCCCGGGGACCAGGTATCCGGCAACGATCACCGATTGAGGAAGATCTTTCGGCAGGTAGTAAATCGGGGCTGACTCCCTGGGGTCAGGCGGTTCGGGAAGCGGTTCGGATTCTTCAAGGGAACGTGAACCGAACAGGTCGTTTAATTTTGTCCTGATCTCACGTAATGAAACGTCTCCGGAAACAGCCGCCATTGCCGGACCTGATTGAATGAAGTTTTTGTGAAAGGTTCTGCAATGGTCCCGTGTGATGGCCCGCACGGAATCGATCGAGGGCGATCGGCCCCACCGTTCGTCGTCATAGAGAAGACGTGATAATTCGCGGAAGGCGAGCCGTTGCGGGTTGTCCGGAATACGCCTGAGATCCTCGACGGTGACGTTTACAGCATTTACCAGGCGTTGTTCGCTGAATCGGGGATGGTGCAGGATGTCGCTGAAAATTTCAAGCGCGCGGTCAAAGGTATCGGCCGTCGCGTCGAGAGACAGCACCATGGTTTTCTTGCCGACTGACACGGAAATATCGGCTGCCAGAAAATCAAGTTCATCGTCCACCTCGTCGGGAGTCATACGGATTGTACCACCCCTGATCATTGATTTTCCCGTCATGGCCGCCAGTCCCTCCAGTCCCGGGGGATCGAAAACGGAACCGGCGCGCATGGCCAGCGACAGGCTGACCAGCGGAAGTTCCCTGTCTTCCATGAAGAAAAGAACCATTCCGTTGTCGAGAACGACGCGCTCCGGCGCCGGCGGGTCGAAATCAAGTGGTTCAACGGCTATAGCATCCGGATCGGGCAGGATCGGCCCGACGGTTACGCGGTCTTCCGGAACAGGGCGTCGCGGGCCGTCGTACGGGCCGAATATAGAGGAGCAACCGGCAACCGACAGAAAAAAACAGGAAACGAGCAGGACGCAATATACCTTCTTCATGGGTTTTCTTCACTTTCCAGGAGTGCTACCGTCCTGTTTTTTTTCACGAAATATTCGGCTGCAGCCGACTGAATATCATCAACTTCGATTGAATCGATATGATCGAGATAGGTCGAAAGATAACCGCAGTCTCCCAGGGTTGCCTCGAAGTAGGATAAAACAGAGGCGATACCGCTGTTGGAATCGAGCATGCGGTAAAGATCCCCCCGAATTCCGTTCTTTGCCTTTTGAAGTTCACGTCGGGAAACAGGTTCTTGTTTCAGCCGTTCAAATTCGTCGAGAATAGCTGATTCCAGATCAGCGAGTGACACCCCGTCCAGCGGTTCCGCTTCCACCATAAAAAGATTTTCATACAATATGCCGGGACTCCCGTTGACCGCGGAAACGTCTCCGGCCAGTTCCTTTTCAATGACGAGAGAACGGTATAAACGCGATGAACGCCCCCCGGCAAGAATATTTTCAATAATATCGAAAATATAGTCTTCCCGA
The DNA here is from genome assembly GCA_018399535.1 of Deltaproteobacteria bacterium. Classification (GTDB taxonomy): domain Bacteria; phylum Desulfobacterota; class Syntrophia; order Syntrophales; family UBA2210; genus MLS-D. The sequence goes on from JAGYOR010000004.1 coordinate 10,007, forward strand.
GCGGGTGCGGTCGGTTTTTTGAACCCCATGATAAGCCGGGGGTTTGCTGATGATGTAAGTACGGCACGTCTTTCGCCCTGTTGAGGCGGTTCGGTGGTAACGCTCCGGGTGATAAGATCGTCGGCCGGTGACGGTTCAAGAGCGCCGAAATAACTGTTGATAAAAGACAGGGCTTCCGAATTCGTCACGTCTCCCACGACGGCGATCACCATGTTTGAAGGACGGTACAGGGAACGGAAAAACCGGCTCAGGTAATCGATGTCGAGACGGGCGATATCGTCGCTCCATCCCAGTATGGGTCTTCCGTAGGGGTGGGCGATAAAAGCCGTTCCCAGGAAGAGTTCCCTGAGCTGCCGCTCGGGACGGGAATCAACCACTTGGCGCCGTTCTTCCATGACCACGTCCCGTTCAGAAAGAAATTCCCGGAAAACGGGATTCATGAGCCGGTCCACCTCGATCCTGGCCCACAGTTCCAGTGCGTTGGCCGGCAGGTTCACCATGTAGGTAGTCAGCTCGTAGCCGGTCGAAGCATTGAGGCCCACGCCCCCGCGTTCCCTGTAAAGCCTGTCTATTTCATTTGAGACGATGAGGGAACGCTTTTCTTCCTCCAGCCGATCGATTTTTTCGGCCAGTTCCCTGGCCTCGGAGGACTCATTTCCATCACGCTCCAAAATCCGCTTCAGAGTCGATCGTGCTTCAGAAATCCGGCGGCGCAATGATTCTTCAGCTTGGTAATCGACGGTCCCGATGGTGGTGGTTCCCTTGAACATCATGTGTTCCAGGAGATGCGCGGCGCCGGTTCGACTGGTAAGATCGTCGACCGCCCCCGCACGGTGGCGGATATAGAGGGACACCGTGGGGCTTATGGGACGTTCCATGACGAGGACCCGTATGCCGTTTGGAAGGATTGTCTTATGAACCCCCGTTGTCGGGTCAAAGGCATTCGCCTGTGGCGAAAATGCCAACAAAATCAGCATGAAAAAAGTTGCGGCAATCAGCGGAGCTGATCCGATCCACCGACCGTCAGAAGAAATACGCTTTCTCACGGGTCCTCCTTTTTCGGAGTCGAACGGGCGTTCCGGCCACCGTCTGCCAGGCGGCCGTAAATTCTGAAAAGGGGATACAGCATGATGCTGGCACTTACGAGGATCAGCATGCTGGACGAAAAGAAATACATGATAAATGAAAAGGGATCATCAAGGCCGTAACAGCCGATCATCACCCTGACGCCCCTGTACAGGAAATATCCGGAAACGAAAAGAATAACAAGCTGTTTTGTCCACCAGAATAAAGGGTTCATAACACGTTCGGCGTGAGTCTAGTATGTTCTTTACTGTGAATCAAGGTATTTAATATCGTGGGTTACTATTGTTTCCGGGTATGAGAGGCTCTCGCCCTGACTTTCAATGATCGGAGAAATTGTACGTCATCCGGGTCCGGCAGGCAGGGGAAAATCGAGTTGTTGTGGTAAAGTGGTTCGCCGGCCAGGTCCAGGTTTGAGGCGGCCAGGGCCGACGGCCAGAGTGGAGTATGGGGAATGGGCGAATACTCGGCGATAACCGGCCGAACGCCCAGCGACGAAACGTATTCCACCGTGTCTTCCATTTCCTTCCTGTCTTGTCCCGGCAGGCCGCAGAGCAGGTAAAGACCGATATCTTCGCCGCAGAACCCGGCCCGTTTCAGATGCCGGACGGCTTCAGCGGTTTCGGGATTGCTGATTTTGTCTCCCGTCGCTTTTTGCCTGTCGGCCAGCGAGGTTTCGAAACCGAACCTCAATGTTTTGAAGCCCGCCCGGTACATGAGCCGTGCGAGCGTTTCGTTCATTCCACGCAGGTGCATCCCGTTCGGGCAGTGAAATCGACATGAAAAGCCTCGACGCATGATTTCCTCGAGCAGGGGGACGAGGCGTTTTTCAGCGTTGACGACGAGGGCGTCGTCATAAAAGGAGAAATCACGAACGCCGTACGAGTCAACCCAGTATTCGATCTCGTCGGCCACCGACAGCGGGTCGCGTTCCTGAAAGAAACCGTTAAGATAGCGGGATGCGCAGTAACCACAGGAATAGGGACATCCCCGCGATGTAAGCAGAACGGCCTGGTCGAAAGACGGCAGCAGGTCATAGGCGGGGAAGGGGAGGGATGCCAGTGTTTCATGGGGCTCAAAAAAGTTGAGGTCCGTGCCGAGAAGCATTTTCAGCACGGCCCGGAGTGAGTTTTTGCTCTCGGGTTTTCGAAAAAGAACATCCCCTTCGACAACCAGGTCGGCTCCGGAGCGGGCGCGCGCGTGTTCCGGGCACAGCGTCGCGTAGATGCCGCCCAGGGCAAGCGGCACGTCCGGGAACAGTTGCTTTATCATTCCGATGGCCTCAAACACACCGGGATACCAGTATGTCATAACGGAGGTCACGAATATGGCGTCAGGACGGCCGCACCGGCGAAGCGCCTCCCTGAATCTGTCGGGGGACATGCCGTAGCGGCTGTAGCGGCGTGGAATATGGGCAAGAGCGGCGGGTTTTGAAATTTCTTCCTTGCGAAAGCGGCCCCGTCCGTTTTTTCTTGTGCCGAAACGCAGGGCTTCGGCGTCGTTAAGACAATCGACGAGTTCGACGCGGAATCCCTCGTTTCGAAGAACGGAGCCGATATAAAGCAATCCAAGCGGTTTCGCCCAGTAGTCATACGCGGCGAAGTCGTGGATCCAGGGATTGACAAGAAGAATCTTTTTGTTGTGATCGTGTGATGTCATGGTGGGGCATAATAATACGACTCGTCAATGACGGCAAGCGCCGGCGGATGCCGTACTCTTTTTATTCCGGTTGAAGATTCCCCAGGTCCCCGGAATCACGGCACGCTGTGATGTTGATGTTTCGCGCGCCATCTGCTAAACAGAAAACAATACCGGTGTGCGTTTCACCGGCCGGAAAAATGAGCCTGAAATGGAGAACCGATGAACGATTCGGGACCGCCCGCACCGGAGTTGTCATGGCTGGGCATCCGGCCGTCGGGCCTTGCTGTCGCGGCGGAAGATATGCGCGAAGCATCGGAGTCCCTGAGGATCGAACAGGATATTTTTATTTATAAAAAGGAGGTGGACTGTCTCTGGATCGCCCTCCTGGGAGGCACCGGAACCGGCAAGTCCACCATATTCAACGCCCTGGCCGGTAAAGACATCAGCCCGGTCGGCGTGGCCCGTCCCACGACAACATCGCCGGTGGCATACGGTCATCGTGATCATGCAGTCACCGGGAATTTCCCCTTTTCCCTGTCACGTTCCGAGAGAACATTACGCGACGAAACGGACGAAGGTTCCGTAACAGGAAATGGTGGCACTACCTTTATACGTTATGTCGAACACGGCGAGGATCACCTGTCGCATCTCGTCCTTCTCGACACGCCTGATCTTGATTCGCTGGAATCGGGGAATCGTTACCAGGCACGCCTCATGTATCACCTCTCCCACGGCGTTATCTTCGTGACAAGCCAGGAAAAATACGCGGACCAGGTTCTGTTTCGTTTCATGCACCGCGCGTCAGTGGAAAGAAAGCCCCTGTTCGTTGTGTTCAACAAGGCCGAGAAAGGCCAGACAGCGGCTGAACTGGTGAACGTTTTCAGGGATCGGGGTATTCCGCTCAATGAAGAGAGATTTTTTGTCATTCCTTTCATGGGAACAGCGGAACGTGACGGCGGAACGCTGCGTCGCATTCTGGAGGATTTTGTACTGAAGCTCCAGGAGGCCTTCTCACGCGCCGAAAAGGAAACAATTGTCCGCGAGGACCGGCAGAGAACCCGGCGGAATATCGCCGACAAGGCCGACCGCCTGTTGGATATGATCGAACGGGAAAAACAGGCGGAAGATACGTGGGTTGAAAAGCTCGATTCACTCGTCGATTCCTCGGCCCGTTTTCTTCTCGAGGAAATGAAGGCACGGCACGAGCAGAGAAACCTTCACGCGATCAAGCGGGAAATAAAAAAAATATTCGGCGCTTATGACGTTCTTGCAACGCCCCGCGGCTACATAGCCTCGCTGGTCCGGGCGCCCCTGGACCTGCTCCGTATTCGGCGTCTGGAAACAGACGAAGAAAAAAAGGAAAGCCTGCTTCGGGCCGGGCGAAGGATCGATAATTCGCCGATTATATCGGCGGTTGAACGTTTGAACGTTCTGATTCTCGAAAATCTTTCGCCTTCGTCTCCAGACGCTCCGCTGTTCGCCGACCTCCGGAAGGGGGAAAAGGCCATGAATGAGCGTGAAATCGAGACCCGGCTTTCCGATTTACAGGCTGAAATAGCGGGATGGCTGGAGAACACGATTCGTGAACTTGAACGGGATCTGCCCCGGGGCAAGAAAGTGGGAATCTATTCTACCTCGGTGCTCTGGGGCGCGGCCATCCTGTCATTTGAAACGGTTCTGGGCGGAGGCATAACCCTCCTCGAGATGGCATTCAATACGGTGCTGGCGCCTTTTGTCACCAAGAGTTCTGCTGATCTTTTCGCCCACCGGGAACTCCGGGCGATCATTCGGGATATGAACGACCGATACCGGGGGGGAGTCCTTTCGATTTTCGAGGAGCAGCGTGACCGCTACACGTCGATTATCGCGAAATACGCAATACCTGAAAGCGCAACTGATGAATTGGCCAGGCTGAAACGGGAAATGGAGACATCGGCGTGATGGAATACCGCGACAGCCTCTTGAAGCTCGTGGAAGAATTCGAAGACCTCCTCGGAGGAGGCGGTACATTTCTCGCGCTGAATGAAGGAGAATCCGGCCGGCTTCGCGATCTTGTCGGCGGGGCGCGCCGCAAACTCGGCAATCTGGAAGAAGACGTACTTACCGTTGGTCTCATGGGTGGAACGGGCGTCGGCAAATCAACGATCATGAACGCCCTGGCCGCGGAAACAATATCATCAACCAGCCATCGGCGACCCCACACGGACGAGGTGCTGATCTACCGCCACCAGGAGACCTCCCTTCCCGCGTCGTTCCGAATGACGGGACTTCCCTGCCGGGAATACCTTCACGAGGCGGAGGACGTGCGGAGCATCATTCTCTGTGATCTTCCGGATTACGACAGCATCGTGGAGCGACACCGGGAGACGGTGACGGCCTTTTTAGAAACGCTGGACGTGCTCGTATGGGTTTTGTCGCCGGAAAAATACGCTGACGGGCAATTTTATGATTTCCTTGAAAAAATGCCCAAAGACCGTCGTAATTATTATTTTGTTCTGAACAAGGCGGACATATTTTTTGACGGAGAAGAAAGGGACAAAAAGAACGGAAACGATCTGGAGACCGCCATGAGCGTCCTCAGAGACCACCTGGCCGCCGCCGGCATAACCGATCCGGTTGTGTATCACGTGTCGGCGGCCGAATATCTCGATAATAAAAAGCCGTCCTATTGGAACCAGATCGAACTCATGCGGAGAGAGATATTCCGTGAGAGGGACATCAAGGAACTGACGGGCATCAAGATGCTGAATATCGAAGCTGAGCTCGGACCCTTGTACAGCGCGCTGGAACGGGAAACGGCGGCGGTGGCCAGATTGCATGATGTGCTGGCTGAATGGACGAATATAACGGATGAAGAGATGCATAAAACCGCCGCCGACGTCGAACGGGCGGCCGAACCGTGGGCGGACGCGCTGGCGAAAGAATCGTCTGAAGAGCAGGTCCCGGTTGATCTCCTGATAGGTCCCGGCCGAGTTATTGAGCTGTTTGCCGCCAGGCTGCATGGAAGGGCCGGAAGCGATCCACGCAAAGCTTCCAAAATGCGGGACAAGGCTGTAAAAGACTTGCGTTCGGTTCTCAAGCGTCGTCTTGCCCTGCGGCGGGATCGGCTTTATTCGGAATTGTACCGTCGCCTTTCACTGGCAGGTATGCCCGGTGAGATCGAACGCTCTCTCGATTTCGACAAATGTCTTTCCTCGTTCGACGATAGGGTTCACGGTGTTTTGGCCACCGGCGGCAAGACACGCGCAGATGTACTCTCGCCGACGTTTTTCAGGGGCTTTCAGCGTTTTGTCTACGGCGCGCTGTTTTTGATATTTCTGATCGTTCTGCCGGGCAGGGATAACGTGAGCGCTTTTCTTGATAATCCCGGAGTCCACAAGGCCCTGACACTGGCAGTAGCGGCCGTTATTTCACTGTTCAGCGGTCGCGGCCTGGCGGCAATGGCCAGTCTCGTTCTCATCGGCTTTGCGCTTGGCTGGCGCTTCTATGGCAGGTATCGCAGTCTCATTCGGTCGATAGAAGAAAAAAGATCGCTGGCGATGCAACAGGCTACAGGGGAAGCGGCCGCCGAAGCATTGAAAGATCAGGCTCGAACGATACAGCAAGCGCTTGCCTTAGCGGAATCGAAGTTGTCGCATCTTCGAACCCTGCTGAATGATCGATAGGGAAGAGAACCAAAAAAATATTTCGTCCTCGAGTCTTGAAAAATTCTGAAGTCAGGTTATAGTCACAGGTTTCCAGGAGCGCGATTTATTTCGGGGCGGTCGAACGGAATAGAGACGTATCGGGAGTATCATGCGGGCACTGATTCAGCGGGTTGATTATGCGAAGGTGTATATTGAAGGAATACTTGAAGGATCGGCTCACGTGGGACTTCTCGTTCTTTTGGGCGTTGCCGCTTCTGACGACGAGGCCGCCGCTGAGATGCTCGCGGAAAAGGTCGTTCATCTCCGGATATTTGAAGACGATGCCGGGAAGATGAACCGTTCCATCCTGGACGTTTCCGGTGATATGCTGATAATTTCCCAGTTCACCCTGTTTGCCGACACGAGCAAGGGACGGCGACCTTCTTTTAACGGAGCTTGCGAACCGGTCAAGGCTGAACGATTATATCGTTATTTCGTCGATGTCGTTCGTAGACGGGGCGTTGAAGCATCGACGGGATCATTCGGGAAAATGATGAAAGTGGAACTCGTCAACAATGGTCCCGTCACCATATTGCTTGATACTGATACCTACGCGGGGGAAAAATCGTGACAGACACAGGCAAAGACGGCGTCTTACCGGAAAAACAATGGTTCCCCGTCAGGATCGACAAGGACGGGATGTGGTACTATCATGACGCCGAAATATTCAGAAAAGACATCCTGGCGGAGTTCTTCCAGAATCTGAAGCGCGACGATGACGGCGATTATTATGTCGTCACGGAGGACACCAGACAGTACATCACCGTGGAGGATGTTCCTTTCGTGGTGAAGGCCGTATGGATCGAAGCTGACGAAACCGGAACGGAGCAGGCAACCATACTGCTGAGCGATGATTCGACGGAAAAGCTTGATGCAGGGACGATTCGCTCCGGTGATGGAAATGTGCTGTATTGTTCAATCAAGGGCGGCACATTCGAGGCCCGTTTTTCCCGCGCCGCTTATTATCAACTGGCGCAATACATTGAATACGATGAAAAAAGCGGTGAATTCGTGTTGATTCTCGAAGGCGGACGCTATCCGCTCGAAAAGGCGGACCACGAGTCATCCCCTAATGGAGGTTGAAAATGCTTGACGAACATGTTCCCGAAGGCCTGACGTTTGACGACTTGCTCCTGCTTCCGGCGGAGTCGTCCGCATTGCCCAAAGCGGTGGATACATCAACGATTCTGACACACCGGATACGTCTCAGCATTCCACTCATCAGCGCAGCCATGGACACGGTTACTGAATCCCGCACCGCGATCTGCCTGGCACGTGAAGGAGGTATTGGAACGATACACCGCAATATGAGCATCGAACGCCAGGCCATCGAAGTAGACCGGGTAAAAAAATCAGAAAGCGGCATGGTTGTCGATCCTATTACAATCGAACCGGAACAGAAAGTAGCCGATGCACTCAGCCTGATGAGCCGCTACAGCATATCGGGCGTACCGGTCGTCAAAGGAAGAAAACTCGTTGGAATCCTTACCAATCGGGATTTGAGATTCGAAGACGATCTCGAACAGCCGGTGTCTTCCGTGATGACGAAGGAAAACCTCGTCACAGTATCGGCGGATATAACGCTCGAGGAATCCAAGAAGCTTCTTCACAAACACCGGATCGAAAAGCTGCTGGTCGTCGATGGTGACTACAATCTGAAGGGGCTGATCACCATCAAGGATATTGAGAAAATAAGGCGTTATCCAGAGGCCTGCAAGGATTCGCTGGGTCGCCTGCGGGTGGCGGCAGCCGTGGGCATTGTTGACCGGGAACCGCGAATTCAGGCGCTTCTTGACGCGGGCGCCGATGTTATCGTCATCGATACGTCGCATGGTCATTCTTCGGTTGTCCTTGATGCCATCCGGTCCACCAAGGCGAATTTCCCCGACTGCGATCTCATAGCGGGGAATGTAGCCACCGGTGAAGGCACCGAAGCGCTTATCAAGGCCGGAGTGGACGCGGTCAAGGTCGGCGTGGGTCCCGGCTCAATCTGCACGACGCGCATTGTCGCCGGCGTCGGAGTTCCACAGATGACGGCTATACGGGAGTGTACCAAAATGGCCGTAAAATACGACATCCCGGTAATCGCCGACGGCGGCATCAAGTATTCCGGAGACGTGGTCAAGGCGCTTGCGGCCGGAGCGAACTCCGTCATGATCGGCAGTCTTTTCGCCGGCACCGAGGAAAGTCCCGGAGAAACCGTTCTTTTTCAGGGGAGAACCTATAAGGTGTACCGCGGTATGGGATCACTGGAGGCCATGAAGGCGGGGAGCAAAGACCGTTATTACCACGGAGACGAATTCGAAAATACCACCATGAAGCTCGTCCCCGAGGGCATTGAAGGCAGGGTACCCTTTCGGGGGACGCTTTCGGCCAGCGTACACCAGCTCATAGGCGGCATTCAGTCGGGTATGGGATATGTTGGATGCCACACAATCGATGAATTGCGAACAAAGACGAAATTTGTACGCATAACCAATGCCGGACTTCGCGAGAGTCATGTTCACGACGTGATAATCACCAAGGAAGCTCCCAATTACTGGATTGACTGACCGATGCAGCACAGCGATTTTGTTCATCTTCATGTCCACACGCAGTACAGCCTTCTTGACGGCGCCATACGTCTCGACGACCTTTTCGAGGCGGCCAGGAATTTTAAAATGCCGGCTGTCGCCATCACTGATCACGGCAACATGTTCGGGGCGATCGATTTTTATCAGAAGGCCCTGAGTTACGGCATCAAGCCGATTATCGGCTGCGAACTGTACGTGACGATGGGAAGCCGTTTCGACAAGGGGGCCTCGGATTCCGGCGACACACCCCGTCATCTTGTAGTCCTTGCCCGCAACATGGAGGGCTATCGGAATCTCATGAAGCTCACCAGCAGCGGTTACCTTGAAGGCTTCTACTACCGGCCTCGCGTCGATAAACAGCTGCTCGCGGAATGCAGCGGTGGACTTATCGGCATGAGCGCCTGCCTGAACGGCGAAGTGGCTTCCTGTATTCTGTCGGGAAACCGTTCCGGAGCGGAACGGGCGGCGGCAGAGTACCGGGACATCTTCGGCGAAGGAAATTTTTACCTGGAACTCATGGAAAACGGGCTGCCGGAACAGAAAGAAGCAAACGCGGGTCTCGTCGACGTGAGCCGGAAGCTCAACATCCCCCTCGTAGCCACGAACGATTGTCATTACCTGCGTCGCGAAAACGCGGAAGCACATGAAATCCTGCTGTGCATTCAGACGGGGAAGACCATAGACGATCCGAACAGAATGCGGTTCAAAACCGACCAGTTTTACTTCAAATCACCGGAAGAGATGAAGCAGAACTTCAGCTATGCGCCGGAAGCCATCGAAAACACGATCGCCATATCGGAGCGGTGTAATCTGACGCTGGATTTCGATCAGATATTTCTTCCTCACTTTGAGCTGGACGAGAGCGTATCTACTGAAGAATACCTGCGAAAACACGCACGCCAGGGATTGGAAAGGCTTTTTACATCCATTTCGGGAGGTGATCGTCCCGAGGTACAGGAGCGCTACAGGGAGCGTCTTGAAAGCGAACTGGACATAATCGAATCGATGGGATTCCCCGGGTATTTTCTTATCGTGGCCGATTTTGTCGACTACGCGAAAAGAAACTCGATTCCCGTGGGACCCGGGCGGGGTTCAGCCGCGGGAAGTCTCGTCGCCTGGGCACTGGGGATCACCACCATCGATCCCATACGGTACGGGCTCTTTTTTGAACGTTTTCTCAACCCCGACAGGCGCAGCATGCCGGACATCGATATCGATTTCTGCATCGAGGGGCGGGATGCCATCATAGACTACGTTACCCGCAAGTACGGCGCGGACCGTGTAAGCCAGATCATTACCTTCGGGAAAATGCAGGCAAAGGCGGTAGTAAGGGACGTCGGGCGGGCTCTCAACATGCCCTACGGGGAAGTTGACCGTATAGCCAAGCTTATTCCAAACGTGTTGAATATTACTCTTGACGATGCCGTCAAGCGTGAGAGCAGGCTCAGGGAAGAAATCGACAAGAATCCCGCCATCAAAAAACTTATAGACATGTCAAAATCCCTTGAGGGCCTGACGCGTCACGCTTCAACCCACGCCGCCGGCGTCGTGATTTCCGATGTGCCTCTCGTCGAGCGGGTGCCGCTTTTCAAAAGCCCCAGAAACGACGACGTGGTCACCCAGTACCCTATGAACGACCTGCAGCGGGTTGGATTGACCAAGTTCGATTTTCTCGGGCTCAAAACACTGACCGTCATCGAGAAGACGCTGCGGTTCATCGAGAAGGGAAGGGGGGTCAAGCTCGATTTTGACGAGATTCCTCTTGATGATTCAAAGACATACCAGCTCCTCATGAACGGGCAGACGGACGGCGTCTTCCAGCTTGAAAGTTCGGGCATGAAAGATATTCTTGTTTCAATGAAACCCGACCGCATTGAAGACCTGATTGCTCTTATAGCCTTGTACCGCCCCGGGCCCATGAACATGGTGCCGGATTTTATCGCCCGTAAACAGGGAAGGCAGAAAATCTCCTACGAAGTCGGTCAGCTCGAAAATATTCTGAAAGAAACGTACGGCGTTATTCTGTACCAGGAACAGGTGATGCAGATCGCCAGCACCATAGGAAACTATACCATGGCCGAGGCGGACAATCTCCGGCGGGTCATGAGCAAAAAAAAGGTTTCCGATATGGAGCGTGAGAAACCCAAGTTTCTGGAGGGCGCCAAGAAAATCAAGATCAACGAGGCGCGGGCAAAAAAAATCTGGGAGCAGATGGAGACGTTCGCAGAATATGGATTCAACAAGTCCCACAGCACGGCTTACGCCTTCATTTCATTCCAGACCGCTTACCTGAAGGCCCATTATCCCGTCGAGTTCATGGCCGCGCTTCTTACAAGTGAAAAGAACAATCGCGACAATATAATAAAATACATCAGTGAGTGCCGTGACATGGGAATCCCGGTGCTTCCTCCCGACGTAAATGAATCAGAAAAAGATTTCAGCGTGACCACGGATCAAAGTATACGCTTCGGCCTTGCGGCGGTGAAAAACGTCGGTGAAGGGGCCGTGGATGCCATTATAGAAGCCCGTAATGAATCGGGAACCCGCGAACTCTTTCCATCCTTTTATGATTTCTGCACACGCACTGATTTTCGAAAAGTAAACAAAAAGGTGGTCGAAAGTCTCATCAAGTGTGGAGCTTTTGATTCCCTCGAACCCAACCGTCGCCGTCTGATGGAGGGATACGAGGCTATCGTCGATCTTGCCCAGAAGCGGAAAAAGGATCGACTGAGCGGTCAGAAAAGCCTTTTTGACCAGCCCGAAATGATGGAAGAAGCGGAACCTTCGCTTCCAGACATTCCCGAATGGGACCAGGATGAATTGCTCGCCCACGAAAAGGACACCCTCGGGTTTTATGTTTCCGGGCATCCACTTCTCAAATATTCCGACATGCTCGGACTGGTCGCATCGGCTACATCGGAAACGGTGGGGTCTCTTTCGGATGGATCACCGGTAAGCATCTGCGGCGTTGTCAGCGGCGTTCGAGAGGTTTCGACGCGAAAAAAAGAAACGATGGCATACGTAACGCTCGACGATATGAAGGGTCTTGTTTCCATCATACTGTTCCCGGAAGTATATCGTGCAACGTACGGCCTGATCGCCGGAGACATGCCCATTCATGTTAAGGGAACCATCGACGCGGGCGAAGAGGGGACAAAGATTCTTGCCACAGAGGTCGTTCCCCTTGAAGATGCCGTAAAAAACCCAGTAGGATCGGCCCATTTCACCGCCAACCTGGCGAATATCGAGCAGAACCTGGGGACCCTCAAAGAAATACTTGAGAAACACAGGGGAAGCTGCCCGGCCTATCTCCACCTCAACGGCGACAATCACGCCGAAACCATTATTTATCTCGGCGAAAAAGGCAAGGTGGAGCTGTCCGACTCGATCCGCGCCGATGTGGACCGTATTCTCGGTCCCGGTTCGACCGTGTTTATCTGAGTTACGGAATTTCAACGCGATGCAGAAATATCACGAACGTGACTATCGTTTTCGCGTGCCTCCGCCTCGGGGCATGATCTGTCGGACCGTCAAAATCAGGGAGTCCGACCTTGCCGTGATCAGTGAAAGGGATCTATCCCGAAAGGCAATGACGGTTCTTGCCGAATACCGACGTCAAATCGAGGCGTATGCCTCGACAAGAAAGGATTTTCTGACGGCACTTGCTCCGTTGAAAGACGATCAATGGGCGCCGGCGATCGTCAGGGACATGATGAAAGCGTCCCGTACCGTCGGAGTCGGACCAATGGCCGCCGTGGCCGGCGCGATAGCGGAATACGTCTGCAGGGACATTGCAACTGAAAGCGAAGATATCATCATCGAAAACGGGGGGGACATTTTTCTTTTGCTGCGTACGAGGAGTTCACGCGTAGCGCTCTTTGCCGGAGATTCCACGTTGAGTAACAAAATGTCGCTCATCATTGAACCGGTGAAGACGCCGGTGGCCGTCTGTACCTCGTCGGCGACGGTGGGTCCGTCGCTGAGTTTCGGTCGTGCCGACGCGGCCTGCGTCGTTTCGAATTCGGGTGCGCTTGCAGACGCGGCGGCAACGTTACTGTGCAACAAGACGAAAAAGAAAGGTGATATCAAAACGTCGCTGGAGCTGGCAGAGACAATAGAGGGGGTACGGGGAGCTGTTCTTATAGTGGGAGACACATTCGGTGCTTGGGGCGACGTGGAACTGGGAGATGCAGGATCAGCGTGATATCGACATAAAGTTTACATAACATATCTTATCAGACATTTAAATTGTTGGGTCCGTCGATGTCATCAGTCCACCCAGCGTACTATTTCATCTTTCTCGACTCTCACCCTCTCGAACGTGTTTACGGGATTCTCCCGGTCCGTGTATCCCAGTGCCACTCCCGCGACTATTCTCTCGTTCTGCGAAATGTTGAATAGTTCACGCATGAGTCCGGGATACCTGACCGCCGCCGCCATGATGCAACTTCCGACGCCCTTTTCGTGAGCGAGGAGACACAGTGTCTGGATGAATGCCCCCGCGTCGAGCATCGCGTATTCGAGGGACAATTCCTTTTCGATGCTTACCACTACCAGGACAGGAGCGCCGAAAAGCTCGGCCATTCGAAGGTAAAAGGCATTCCGTCCTTCCCTGTCGTCGCGCGCAATTGAAAGAGATGAAAGGGTTCTTCTTCCCACGTCCCGGTATCGTTCCAGGCAGCGAGACGGCCATTTTTCAGGCATGGAGACATCAGGTTCCGACGGCGCGCCCGACATGGCGAGCCTCGTGCTTTCTTCCTTGAATCGGCGGAGTGTTTCGCCTCGTACAACGGTAACATTCCACGGCTGTGTATTTCCCCATGAAGGAGTCCAGCGGGCAGCATCGATAATTTCATCAATCAGCGTTTTTTCAGGCGGTGTATCGCTGAACTCCCGTATGCTTCGACGTGTCAGAACAGCTTCGAACAAATTCACGGTCGCCCTCCCCCTTTATCAAATAACTTAAAGCGATGGATAAATAATAAAGTTAATTATTCAATAATAACAGTACTATTAATTAATATATTATCGAACTTTTCCGTAATATACCAGTGCCGACATGGCGCGGGCGCATTGTTCCGGCGTATCATATATGGGAATACCGCCGTCTTTCAGTATGGATTCCATGACGTCCTTTTCCAAACGCGCAAACCGCAGGCATATGACCGGTTTGCCGTGAACGACTGGCAACGACGCGTATATCTTCGCTCCTTCGACGGCTTTCTGTACCGGATCGGGGAGCGTTTCGGGCCGGTCGGGGTCGATATCGAGTGACGGGTCCCATATCTGGGGGCTGACGGGAACATTGCTGATGACGCCGTCAATATAATCAAGCTCCAGAAGACGTCGAATGATGTCGGCTTCCTGGAGTGCGGTCCTTTGACTTCCGGCGAAATCGACGGGATTTTTTGCCGGCGGCGCATGGCCGGGAAGAAGAGCGCTGATCATTGAAGCGGTTTCCTGGTCGAGTTCAGGAAGATCGAGACCGAGTGCCGAGCAGGCGTCTGTCCCGACAACGCCCTGGCCGCCGCTTCCCAGTATGGCCACGCGGTTTCCCGCAGGAAGCGGAAGCCCCACCAGCGCCTCGGCTATCTCAAAAAGGTGAAAAGCCTCGCGTACCTGAATAATGCCGGCCTGGCGGCACATGCCGTCGAATACACGTCCCGAACCGGCGACTGAGGCGGTATGAGACATAGTCGCCCGCTGCCCGACAAGAGATCGACCGGCCTTGTAAAGAACGATGGGTTTTATTTTCGATACCCGTTCCGCCGTTTCGAAAAAGCGACGCCCGTCCCGTAACCCTTCCAGGTAGATGGTGATAACTTTCGTGCCGTCGTCATCGGCAAGATATGACAGGTAATCAGAGACATCCAGGTCGGCCTGATTGCCGATGCTTATAAAGGAACGCAGGCCGTAGCCCTTCTCGTTCGCAACCTGTGCCAGGGCGACGCCGAAGGTACCGCTTTGCGAAATGAAGCTCACAGGACCGGCGGTGACGGGGCGGCTGAAGCAGAGGTTAAGGTTGACTGCGGCGCTCCAGAGGCCCATGCAGTTGGGTCCCACGAAACGGATGCCGTATTTTTCGGAGACTGAGCGGGCTTCGCTCTCGAGAATCAAGCCTTTTTCACCTGTTTCGGCGAACCCGGCGGATATAACCACGGCCCCCCTGATGCCGCTCACGGCGCAATCGCGCAGGCGATCAGGAACTGAGGCCGCAGGAGTCGTTATCACAGCGAGGTCGACAGGTTCCGGCAGGTCAAAAACAGTCGGGTAGCATGGCAATCCCTGTATTTCGTCATTACCCGGATTGACCGGGTAGACACGCCCCCTGAATCCGGTCGCGAGAAGGCGTTGCACCATCATGAACCCCCACTTGCCAACTTGGCTCGAGGCCCCGACAACTGCCACCGAGGAGGGTTTTAAAATACAGTCAAGATCAGCTCCGGCATGCTGTATCACACTACAATCCTTCCTCGGCCAGTTTCTTGATGAGGCGTTCCTGCATGTCCGTGATTGATTTCGGCACTTTTATCGTGAGGTACAGGTAGGCGTTTCCCCTTCCGTTACCCCTGAATCTCGGCATACCGAACCCCTTCATCCTGATTTTTGTGTGCGGCTGCGATCCGGGTGGTATCTTGACGCGCTTGACAACGCCGTCAATGGTGGGAACGTCGATGGCAGCACCAAGAACAGCCTGGGAATACGTAACAGTCTGTTGAATCGTCAGGTCGTCGCCGTGCCGGCCAAACCGTTCATGCGGAAGCACGCGTATTGTAATATAAATGTCGCCCGCGCTGCCTCCGTAGGTTCCGGCGCCTCCCCTGCCCGGAAGTCTCAGCCTCTGCCCCGTCGAGATTCCCGGCGATACCTTGACCAGGAGTTTTTCACCGTGTCCTGATGAGGGTATTGAAAGTTTTTTTTCAGTGCCGGTAAACGCTTCTTCCAGGGTGATGTCGAGGTTGTAATCGACGTCATTTCCCCGTCTCGGCCTGGGCGAATGCTGTTCCTGCCGGAAGCCGCCGAACAGGTCGGCAAAGGGATCGTCTCTGAAGGCGGTACGCCGTCCACCCCGCCCCCCGAAACCGAATTCCCGCAGTATGGACTGGAAATCGAAATTTCTGAAAATGTCTTCCTGTGAAAACCGCCTGCCGAAGGCCTGTGAACCATACGTATCGTATTCACTGCGTTTCTTCGGGTCGCTCAGCACGGCGTAAGCCTCGCTGATTTTTTTAAACCGGGTTTCCGCTTCTTTGTCGCCGGGATTGCGATCGGGATGATAGAGAAGGGCCTTCTTTCGATAGGCTTTCTTGATTTCCTCTGCCGACGCCTTGCGGTCCACGCCCAGTATCGTGTAGTAATCTTCGTTGCTCATGGTTATTCATTCATGCCGGAACGCCCTTCCCGGTAAACGTCAGAAGGCGTACTGAAAAAATCGTTTCTTTCCGGTGGGTCGTAATATCCCCTGTCGGTCAGCGGCACCATATCGAGAGTGTTCCCGCCGCATCGCATGACACGGTCGAATGTCATGACAAAACCCTTAATAAAACCGTATCTTTTAAAGACCTCTATGGCATAGGCCGAGCAGGTCGGATACATGGGACAACGATCCCCGTCAACACGTGATATCGAAAAGAGCAGTGTCCGGAATCCCTTGATAAACGTCCCCTCGGGTTCAGACGAGGGCTTCTCATCATAGCCGGCGGAGACGGCCGTTTCGGCGCCCGCGTTGAAGTCCCAGGGAGCCTTCCCTGCTTCACCAAACGGAGGAACAAAAACTATCCCGATTGCAGCAACCATTGTTAACAATAATCCGGTTTTCATGACAGTCTGCCGTTCAAAACGTTACACTTAGAGTCAGATACCTCGACCCGCTGTCGTTCCGCATAAGGGAGACGCCCGACCGTGACTTGAGCGACTGTATGAGACTTTCCTCCCTGTGCCTGTTCACGGCATGAGCGCTTCCCACAGCGCTGTATATATTCCCGGTATACCACCCGAGCTCGAAAAAGGTTACGATGCCTCCCGCCACGTGGTCTCCGTTGTCGAAAAGTTCAACGGCCGCCCAGATAAACAGGCCGTTCAGAAGAAACGCCACCAGACCGTCCCGGTAATGTCCGGTGTAAACATGGCCGGCGCCGGGTAGCAGTGCGGCCATCGTTCCCGCAGCCGCGGGCGACTTGCGCGGAAGGTCGTCGATCATTCCGAGTCCCTCTGACAATATGGCGGCCGGATGATGAAACGTACTGTTCGTGGATATCCCGGCGAGCATGCGGCCCGCTTCTTCCCATTCTCGCAGATCAACGTATACCAGCGCGCGTTCGAAGAGCGCCTTGTTTCGTAATTCACCGGCATCCCCGTCGATAACCATTTGAAATGACGTGAGCGCGTCCTCGAGCAGGCCGAGTTCATGCTCGGCTTTTCCCTTCAGGTATTCGGCTTCCGGCCTTTTCAGGCTGCCGGGAAACCGCTCGATAAACGTCGCCAGGGATTCGACGGCCTCGGCCCAGTGTTTCGCCCGGAAATAACACAGGGCTATTTTGAAGCAGGCCTCTTCGCGTAGATTGTCTGCTTCAGAATAGAGAAAAAGGAAGCGCTTGTACTCGCCGATGGCCCTGAAAAAATCCTCTTCGTTAAAAAGATGTTCAGCAAACTCGAACTGGCGCAGCGCTTCGGCGTCTTCACCGGCGGCGGATTCGTTCGCCAATGCCATCGGCGCCGACATCAGAAAAACGGCAAGTACAAGTACGTATGCAGCAATTCCCTTTTTCAAGCGAATTTCAGATCCTCCGTCCACTCTCAAAGGCCTCGATGTTGTTGCTCGCCAATCGCTCGGGCAGTGCCTCGCGCAGCACATCTTTCCAGTATGAATCGTTAACGCCGGAGAAAGCGGAAAGCGCTCCCAGCATCACCGTGTTAGCCATTCGGGCGTCCCCGGCGTTTCTCGCCATATCGGTGGCCTTGAGAATTTTAACACGATGGAAATGACGCTGTACGAATGTGATTATGTCTTCCGGATACGGTTCATCTCCCAGGTTGACCGACGGGGGGAATACTTCCTCGTCGTTTATGACAACGGCGCTTTCTGCATTAAGGTAATCGATATAACGCAGCGTCTCCATCCGTTCGAAGGAAACAAGAATATCGACGTCGCCTTTATTCGCAAGGGGCGAATAGACCTTTTCTCCATAGCGGACGTGGCTGCTCACGCAGCCTCCCCGCTGGGCCATGCCGTGGACCTCACTTTTCTTGACGTCGAATCCCGCTCGAAGCATCACCTCTGAAAATATGTCGCTGGCCAGTATAATGCCCTGTCCACCAACGCCGACAAATAATATCGTGTGTACTTTCTCGTTACTCATTTGCTTCAACCTCGATTATCGCTCCTGTTTTGCAGAGCTGTTGGCACACCCCGCAGCCGTTGCACAAACTCACGTCGATCAGGGCGATTCCTTCCTGTCTTTTTCTCTTTTTACCTTCAGTGCTTCCGTGAGGCAGGCTGTCGAAAGGACGCCATGAAATGGCTGGGCACCCAACGTCGAGACAGAGTTTACAGCCGATGCACCGGTCGACATCAACCATGAGAGGCGGTTTCCCCTGAGATTCTTTTGATTTCAGCAGGGCACAGGCGCCTCGAGCAATGACAAGCGATGGACCATCCGAGGCAAGCTCTTCCTTGAGGACCGTTCGCGTTTCTTTCAAATCGAACGGGTTGATGACGCGGACATTATCAATGCCAAGGGCATGGGCAAGCGCCTCGAAATCGAGCTTCTTCGTCGCCTGTCCCTGGAGTGTCACGCCCGTCCCGGGATGATCCTGCATTCCCGTCATGGCCGTCGTCCTGTTGTCGCAGATGACAATGACGGCGTTGCTCCTGTTGTACGCCAGGTTCAGCAGCGACGCAATGCCGGAATGAACAAACGTCGAGTCCCCGATGACGCCGACTACGGCATCACCGCGGCCGAGAGTTTTACTCATGCCATGCGCCATGCCGATGCTTGCTCCCATGCAGATGCAGGAATCAAGGCCTTCCAGAGGTTTCATGAATGACAGCGTGTAGCAGCCGATATCACCCGTTACGAATACCCCGAGTTTGCCCAAAACGTAAAATAGTCCGCGGTGGGGACAGCCGGGACACAGGTTCGGCGGCCGGTCGGGAAGCCCTGGCAGGTCCGGAACGTCAAAGGCCCGGGATTTCCCCGTGATTGATCGCTCGACGACTCCCGGGTCGAACTCGTTGTTGTAGGGAAAAAGCTCTTTGCCCGTCACATCGATACCCATGGCCCGTACCTGCTCTTCGATGAACGGGTCCAGTTCCTCGACGACATAGAGCTTTTTCACCTTCGATGCGAATTCCCGAATCATTTTTTCGGGAAGAGGATGGACCATGCCGAGCTTCAGAAACGAATAACCGGGGAAGGCTTCCCTGGCATAGTTGTAGGTCATGCCGGCGGTTATGATTCCCGCCTCGCTGCCGTTTAACTCCATGACGTTTTCATCGAACGATTCGGCGAATTCGCGCAGGGCAGACATTCTTTTCTCGACCACTACGCGGCGGCCTCTCGCCATGCCGGGAACCATGACGTATTTCGCAGGGTCCTTCACATATTCCCGTTCTTCCCGCCTGGCATTCGGTTCCTCGGGCGCCACCACTGATTTTGAATGCGACACGCGTGTCGTCGATCGAAGAAAAACCGGCGTGTCGAACTGCCGGCTCAGGGCGAATGCGGCCTTGATAAAGCGCCGCGCTTCATCACTGTCCGCTGGTTCCAGCATGGGAATCTTGGCGGCCCGCGCGTAGTGACGGCTGTCCTGCTCATTCTGCGAGCTGTGCATTGACGGGTCGTCGGCGGCGACTATCACCAATCCGCCGTTTGTTCCCGTGTAGCTGACCGTAAAAAGTGGATCGGCAGCGACATTGACGCCAACATGCTTCATGACGGCCATGGCGTCGGCGCCCGCCAGGGCGGCGCCGATTGCCGCTTCGAGCGCTATTTTCTCGTTGGGCGACCATTCGGCGTATACGCCGTCGTAAAGTGAAAATTCCTGGGTGATTTCGGTACTGGGCGTTCCAGGGTACGCCGCGGCGAATGAAACGCCCCATTCATAGGCGCCCCGGGCGATCGCTTCGTTTCCGGACATCAGTTGATTCATCGGATCTGTTTCTCTTTCCTATTTGAGATGGGCTATCCTCCGGGCCGCCAGGGCTGCTAGCAGCGGATCAGTGTCGGCTTCGTGCACCTTCTCGAAATACTGAACGGCCTGTTCAACGTCGTTCATTTTTTCGTATATCCGCCCGAGGTTCGCGTAATTAATGATTCTGAAATGGGGACCCGAAGCATTATCGGCCGCCTGCAAAAAAGCTTCAAGCGCCTTGTCGAACTCTCCCAGGGTTTCGTAGCTGTAGCCGAGTCCATAGGCTGCGAGCGGTTTTAACATGTCCCGCTTCGAACCTTTTTGAAGATATGTCGTGTAAGCTTCCACGGCCTGTTCGTACTCGCCGAGGGAGTAATAAATATTGCCGAGGTTGTAGAGTGCCAACCGTGCCGGTTTGCTCCCGGAATATTCTTCCACCAACCGTTCATATTTCGCCGCCGCCATCATCAGTGCGTCCCGGCCTTCTTCGTCTGCACTGTCGACGGACCCGTAAGACGCGTAAGCCTCGGCATACTGTTCAGCCGCTTTCGATTCATATCGAAGATGGTAGAAATACAGGCCGAGCGTGATTACAATGACAAGCGCCACAGCTCCCGAAGCGATATAGGCCTGCCGCCGGTGTTCAAGTATGAAATTATATATCCTCAATGAAAGACTCTGGAACTGGTCGGGTTGCTTCAAGTCTATTTTTGCCGTTCCCTTTGCCACGTCGCGTCTCCTTCCGCTCTTTCGATTTTTGACAGAACCGCCGGAGGAATCCTGATGATCAGGCCCCGACTGTCGGTGCACGCGTGAAGCGTCGATGCACGGACCAGCACCTGATCGTCCGCCGCGTTCAATACAGTGTACCGAAACATAATGCTCGCACGCCTGACTTCAAATAATTCCGTTTGCACGATAAGTTCATCGTCATATCGCGCCGGCGCCAGGTAATGACAGTTCAGTTTCGTCAACGGGAAATAGCATGGATCATCAACCGCCGCAGACGGAGAAATACCCAGAGATCTCATCAGCTCCGTCCTTCCCGTTTCGAACCATCTGATATAACCGCCGTGGTAAACAATACCCATCGCGTCGGTGTCCGCGTAAATGACGCGTACCCTGGTCTCAGAATCCCTCAATGAAGCCCCTCCAGTCGCCCATGAAGTGTTCCATGAGAGCGTGGCCGGGAGAAACCAGTATGCCCGATCGAGCCGCGTTGTTTTCGCCGAAACGGATGCCGCGGGACCTGTTTTCTTCCGAACGCGACGACAGGAGGGCGAACGGGCTGGGATCCGACACGTGGGTTTTCACGCTGACAGGCGTGGCGTGATCGCTCAATACCACGACCCGGTATTCGTGCTTTCTGAAATCCAGCCCTTCAAGCATCACGGAGACAACTTCTCTGTCAAATGCTTCCACGGCCTCAATTTTTCCTTTTATGTTGCCCTCGTGACCCATCTCGTCGGGAGCTTCCACATGCAGGAAAAGAAAATCGCCCCTTTCAAGCCACCTGAGTCCCTCTTCGGCCTTTCCGCGATAGTTGGTGTCGATATAACCCGTAGCCCCCGGTACCGCAAGTACCTCAAGTCCCGCGCATACACCGATTCCTTTCAGGAGGTCCACCGCCGAAATCATGGCGCCTGATACCCCGTACTTCAATGTCAGGGGTTCCATGGGCGGTAATCCACCCTGCCCCCAGAGCCATATGGCATTCGCCGGTTTATCGCCGCGTGACACTCGCCGGCGGTTTACGGGATGTTCCGCCAGGAGTTTTCGTGACTGTTCCATCAATTCACGGAGACGATCCGATCCGTCGCCTGCGGGCAGGTGATCGGCCACAGCCGATCCCACGATGTCATGGGGAGGTTTCGTAACGAGTGAACCGGGACCGTTCTTCCAGATCATCAAATGGCGATACCCGACGCCGGGCCGGAAAAACAGATCCGACGATCCCAGTTCAGAATCGATGTCCCGTATTAAAAGGGCCGCCTCGTCAGACCCTATATGACCGGAGGTAAAATCTTCCATGACGTTTTGTTCCGGGCCCCGGCCGTCGTCCAGCGTCACCAGGTTGCAGCGGAAGGCAACATCTCCCGGATCCAGTTTCACGCCCATACTGGCGGCTTCAAGCGCGCCGCGCCCGGCGTTGCACTTGACCGGGTCATATCCAAGAATAGAAAGATTGGCCGTGTCGCTCCCCGGCGTGCATCCCGGCGGTATCGTATCGATAAGGCCGAGGGTCCCCCTGGAGGACATTCTGTCCATTCCCGGTGTCCGCGCCGCTTCGACAATCGTTTTCCCTCCAAGCTCATCGATCGGATAATCAGCCATGCCGTCACCGAGTAAAATAACATGTTTCATGTTGTCGATCCCTTGTCTTCAATCCTGATCAGAACCGTATCGTCAAGAACCACGTCAAGACCGTTTATTTCCGCCAGCGCCAGACGCACGTCCTTCTCACGCGATTCGTGCGTTGTCATTACAACGGGGACCGCTCCCTGGTCCTTGCGTTCCGTCTGGATCACAGAGGCGAGGCTGATATTGTAGTTACTCAGTATACCCGATATGACGGAGAGGACGCCCGGCCGATCAACGGCGGAAAACCTGAAATAGTAATTCGTCCGAACCTCTTCCATGGGAAGAAGCCTGATATCATCGATCCGGTCTTTTTTAAAGCCCCGAATCGGGACCCTTCTCCAGATTTTTTTCTGAATGTCCCTCCCGATTTCGATCAGGTCACTCACCACCGCGCTTGCCGTGGGCATCATTCCGGCGCCCTGGCCGTAGAACAGGAGTGTTCCCGAGGCGTCGCCAACAATGTGAAAGGCATTGTTGTTGCCGTTCACGCTTGACAGAAGACTGTCTGTCGGAATCATGGTGGGATGAATGCGTGCTTCAACCATGTCCTTGTGTTGAATGGCGATTGCCAGCAATTTTATTTTGTATCCGAGTTGACGTGCGAATTCCACGTCCTGCTGCTTCAGATCGGCGATTCCCTCCCGGTAAATGTCGTCGAGTTTTACTCTCTTGCCATAGGAAAGAGCAAGGGAGATTGCAAGCTTGTGAGCGGTGTCGATGGCATCTACGTCATAGGCCGGGTCGGCCTCGGCGAATCCCAGTATCTGGGCTTCTTTCAACACTGTTTCAAAGGGGAGCCGTTCATCCGTCATGCGTGTCAGGATGTAGTTGCAGGTCCCGTTCATAATGCCGAATATGGACTTTATATTATTTCCCGCAAGGCTCTCGCGCAGCGCCTTGATGACGGGAACCGCACCGCCGACGCTCGCCTCGAAGCCGATATTGATATGTTCACGGTCCGCGGCCTCGAAAATTTCATTTCCGTCGACGGCAAGCAGGGCCTTGTTCGCCGTAACAACGTGTTTTCCGTGTGCTATGGCTTCCATTAAAATATTTTTTGCCACCCCGAGCCCGCCGACAAGTTCAAGAACGATATCGATTGACGGATCATTAAATATATCATTCACATCATCCGTCAGTTCGATTCCTTCCGTTGAAATGCTTCTCGGCGTGATAATATCTATATCGGCGATTGTCTTGACGGCGAGCCTGACGCCCAGACGTTTTCGAACGAGGTCCTCGTTCTGCTTCAGGAGTTGCACCACTCCGGTTCCCACGGTTCCGAATCCGATGAGTCCGACATTAATCGCTTTTCTGTTCACGATACCCGCCTTTCAACGTCAATATTCCCCGCCCTGTTCATTCGTTCATCTTTCATCAGGCCCGGCAGGCACCTCCGAGCCTGTCGCGCCAGGAATTCAGAAAATGTTCGCCGATCAATGGTTTGCGTCCTTTACGCGCATCCCGGACGGCATTGAATGCCTCTTCCCTGGCCGACTCGAGCAGTTCTCCGTCACGCAAAACATCGCCGATCCGGAAATCCGGGAATCCCCACTGGCGGATGCCAAGAAATTCTCCCGGTCCACGGATTTTCAGGTCTTCTTCGGCTATATCGAAGCCGTTGTTCGTCCTTTCCATTACGGACAGGCGCCTCGCGGCGTCACCGGAAACACCGCGACCGGCCACCAGTATACAGGTAGCAGGCAAGCCGCCCCTGCCGACCCTGCCGCGAAGCTGGTGAATCTGTGAGAGCCCGAAGCGCTCCGCGTGCTCGATGACCATGAGCGACGCCGACGGTATGTCGACGCCTACTTCCACGACGGTCGTCGCTACGAGAATCTGAATGTTTCCGCTTCTGAAATCTTCCATTATCGCGAGGCGCTGCAATCCATTCATGCGGCCGTGTACAAGTCCGACGGCGAAGTCACTGAAAACGTGGTCCCGAAGATATGTTGCCATGCCCGTGGCGTCTTTCAGGTCCGACGTTTCGCTTTCATCCACCAGGGGATAGATGATGAATACACGGTTACCCGCCGACGCTTCCCGCCGAATAATATCATAGAGCCGGGTTCGTTCCTCGTCCGGAAGAACCATCGTTTCGACGGCCTGTCTCGACGGCGGCATTTCATCGATTACGGTGAGATCGAGATCGCCATACACCGTCATGGCAAGCGTCCGCGGTATGGGGGTGGCGGTCATAACGAGAACGTCAGGGCAGACGCCCTTGTCCCGCAGCCGCGCTCTCTGGAGGACACCGAACCTGTGCTGTTCGTCGATGACGACGGCGCCGAGGCGCTTGAAACAGACCTTTTCCTGTATCAGGGCGTGAGTCCCCACGACAATGTCCGCCCTTCCCTCACTGATTTCTTCGAGTACCCGGCGGTGTTCGTCTCCCTTCAGGGACCCGGTCAGAAGCACCGCTTTGAGACCCATATGTTCCGCCCACTGTCCGATAGTGCCGTAATGCTGCATAGCCAGGATCTCGGTAGGAGCCATGACGGCAGACTGAAAGCCGTTTCTGCAGGCTACGATCATCGGTATCATCGACACAACGGTTTTACCGCTTCCTACGTCTCCCTGAAGAAGCCGGTGCATGGGACGCGGCCTCGCCATGTCCGCGAGAATCTCCTTAACCGCCCTCTTCTGGGCGCCGGTCAGATCAAAGGGAAGAATTGTGCTGAATGTTTCGACAATGTCCCCGTCTGTTCTGAATGCCACGCCTGTCTCGGACAGAAGATCGGCGCGCTTGAGCGCAACGCGCAACTGGGAGAAAAAGAACTCGTCGAAAATGAGCCGCCGATGTGCTTTCGATTGACGGTCGTTATACTCGTCAAAGTCGGCATCGACCGGCGGAAAATGAATGTTCCGCAGCGCCTCGTCGAGGCCGATCAGGTTCCTGCGTCGACACAAATCAGCGGGCAGCGGTGTATACAGTTTCTCCGGATGATCTTCGAGAAGACCCGCCATGACACGTCGCAACCGCTTCCCGCTCAGGCCGTCCGTTTCGGAATACAGTGGAACTATTTTCCCGGCATGCACCGGATCGACGTCTTCTTCACGTACCCGCTCGACATCGGGGTGGATCATTATTTTAGCGTCTCCCCGGAGACTCACCGCGCCGGCAAGAAAAAAGGCGTCGCCCGGTGCGAATGTCTGCCTCAACCGCGAGGGATTGCCGTTGAACCATGTCGCCGTAATAATCCCGCTTTCATCCCGAAAAACAACATCGAGCACGGTCCGGCGACGGAAACGCT
>JAGYOR010000040.1 GCA_018399535.1 Deltaproteobacteria bacterium
CTGCTTTTATGAAGGGAACCTGGTGGCAATCCCTTCGAATGTTACGGCAAACGGGATGCTGTACAACAAGACCGCTTTCAAAGAAGCGGGCGTTTTTTCGAGTACCACATATTCGGGGCGATATTTAATTTACTGTCAGGAAAGCGCCGCCTTCATCGATGACAAGATGTGCTGCACAATTTCCTCTCGGCAGGACATTCCCATTATGCCAATGCGCCAGATTTTTCCCTTCAGGGGACCCAGGCCGCTGGCGATTTCCGTATTGAACTCGTCGAGCAGACGCTTTCTGACGGCGTCGTCGTCGACGCCCTCCGGAACGATTACGGACAGCACCATTGGTGTCCGGAAACGCTCTTCCACGAGCATTCTCAATCCCATCTCCTCGAGTCCCCTCACCAGTTCCCGGTTATATTTCGAGTGCCGCTCCCAGCGCTCCTCAAGTCCCTCTTCCAGGACGATGCGCAGGGCTTCACGAAGCGCGTATACCATGCTGATCGGCGCGGTATGGTGATAGACGCGGTCCGAGCCCCAGTATTTCTGAACCATTGACATGTCCAGGTACCACGAACGGACCGGGGTCGACCGTTTGTCCAGCTTTTCCACTGCCCGCGGGCCGAAGGTGATGGGCGCCAGGCCCGGAGGGCAGTTCAGGCACTTCTGGCTGCCGCTGTAACATATATCGATGTTCCAATCGTCCACTTTTACGGGTGAACCCGACAGGGACGTGACGGTATCGACGAGGAACAGGGCGTCCTTTTCATGAACAATCGAGGACAATTCCTCCAGGGGTTGAAGGACGCCGGTCGATGTTTCGGCGTGGACGACGGCTACCACCCGGGCGTCGAAGTCTTTCAGGGCGTCGCGTACCTGCCCGGGATCAATCGGACGACCCCATTCGGCCTCGACTTTTCGAAGAACGCCGCCGCAACGTTCCACTATGTCGCACATGCGGGTTCCGAAGACGCCGTTCACGCAAACCAGGACCGGGTCGCCCGGCTCAATCGAGTTTACCAGGGCAGCTTCCATGCCCGCGCTTCCTGTTCCAGACACGGGAAGCGTGAGGCGGTTCTCCGTCATGAAAACTTTCCGCAACATATCCTGCACCTCTTCCATGATGGCAAGAAAGACGGGATCAAGGTGCCCGATGACGGGGCAGGTCATTGCCTTCGTTACCCTGTCGGGCACGTTGCTGGGCCCTGGTCCGAGAAGCAGGCGTGCCGGTGTGGAAAGATCTTCGTAGTGTTTTTTCATGTCGGTACCTCCCATCACAAGAGATCATTGCGCCGGGGGGCTGAAGGTAATCCCGCCGCAGGTGTTTACCCCGGTTGCCGTCGTTTCGAAACTTCGGGATTAACCAGGTGTCTGGGAACACCACCGGTAGCCCCTGCTACAAGGTTTTCAGCTGCCAGCACCGCCATTTTCGTCCGGGTTTCAACCGACGCGCTGCCCACGTGAGGAACGATCAGGCAGTTCGGCAATTCCATCAGTTTGTGATCGGCCGGCAGCGGTTCCGGATCGGTGACATCAAGCGCGGCATAGGCGATCCGTCCCGATTGCAGGGCGTCGTAGAGCGCGTCGGTGTCAACCACGGGTCCCCGCGAGGCATTGACAAGAATGGCCGTCTTTTTCATTTTGCTCAGGACTTCGGCGTTTATGAGGCCTCGTGTTGCATCCGTCAAGGGCGCGTGGATGGTAATAAAGTCGGACCTGGACAGCAGTTCGTCAAAACTGTCGCACATGACGGCTCCCACCGGCCGTCCCAGCTCGGCGCGCATGCGGTGATCGTAATAAATGACGTCCATGTCGAACCCCCGTGCCCGCTTCGCCACTTCCAGGCCGATGCTTCCCAGGCCGATGATTCCAAGCGTGGCGTGATGAACATCCTTTCCCAGGAGCTCCATCGGCTTGAAGGCAATCCAGCGCCCGGTCCTGATGTAGTCGATTCCTTCGCCGATGCGGCGCGCGGCGGCCAGCAGAAGGGCGAACGTAAGATCCGCCGTCGATTCCGTCACCATTCCCGGCGTGTTCGCCACAAAAATACCACGTTCCGTCGCGGCGGCGACGTCGATATTGTCAAAACCGACGGCATAATTGCTGATGACGGCGAGCTGTTCTCCGGCGGCGTCCATGACCTCGCCATCGATCCTGTCGCTGAGAAGCGCCAGGATGCCATTCATGCCCCGAACCAGATTGAGCAGCTCATCACGGGAAGGGGGTAGGTCATCCTTCCGGATCACGGCATCACAGGCGTCGGATACAACCCGAAGACCGTCTTCGGGAATGACCCGGGTTACCAGTACTTTCGGCTTGGCTTGCATGATTCATCGCCTTTCTCTGGCTGCAAGTTCGCGATAGACTCGCTCGTGCAATGGGACATCGATGCCCAAATCCCGGGCCGCTTTGACAAGAAACCCGACAAAAGTATCAAGTTCCGTGCGATTTCCCTTTTCGAAATCGAGCTGAATGGAGGTTTTCGTTTCATAGGGAAAGTTCGAGGCCATATCGATTGAATTTTTCACGATGTCCTCGGGAAGAACGATGTCCCGCGCGGAGGCCACGGTTTTTACTTCCTCCATCATTCCCGCCAGCATGGACCGGAGCTCTTCGCTCTCAATAACGTCTCCCAGTGATTTCCCCGACAGCGACGTAATGCCGCCGAGAGGACCCACGAAAATATATTTCGACCACAGGGCGGAGGCGATATCATCCGTCAGAGTGGCCTTGACGCCCCCATCCTTCAGAAATTGCTCAACGGGTCGGTAAGGTTCCACCGGGCCCGTTTCCGGCCCGAAGAAGAGGGTACAGGGCCCTCCAACCTGAGTGACTGAGCCGGGAGCTGCCAGGTAGGCGCTGATATAGACGCAGCCGTTGAGAATGTGCCCCCTGTCGATGACGGCCGACAGGCGCTCGGCATTGTCGATGCCGTTGAGCAGGGAAATTAAAGCGGTGCCTTCATGCACGCAGGGTTTTACCAGCTCCGCGGACTGTTCGAGATCGTATCCCTTGACGCTGAAAAGGACGACGTCGACCTGCCCGGCGTCCGCCGGCCGGTCGGTTGCCAGGTCAGGACGGGCGATCCAGTTTCCCTCCTCCTTTGTGGAGACAGACAGGCCTTCCCCCCTGATCTTTTGCAGGTGTTCACCCCTGGCAACGAACACAACCGAGTGATCCGACGAGGACACATAAGTCTTTGCAAGTTTACCGCCGAAATATCCGCCGACGCCCCCGATACCTACAATCAGTGCTTTCATGTCTCTGCCTTTCGTCACGATTTCTTGTCGTTCCGGTGACGGGTCTCTTTCTTGAGTCCTTCCACCAGCCACCGGTAGAGAGGCGCGAATGATTCTTCGACCTTGCCCGGACGGGGAATCATGAAAACAAAACACCTCTGTTCCCCCGGAACCAGAGCGATATGCCTGATGACGCCGGGATCGGGCAGGATGTCCATGAGGGACGAGAGAAAATTGCGTGTTTTCGTGGAATCATAATACACTTCAACGTTCTGTTTTCCCCACGGCCGTGTTTCGCCCTGCAGCTTTTCCCGGTTTGCTATCTTCGGTCCGCGGAAACCAGCGTATCCTTTCTCAATTATGTGCCCTTCACCGGGAATGGGGGCCCTGCAATGGAAAGTGACAAAGAGCCTGTCGAACCGCCTGATGGCGAACGATATAGGAAAGTACAACCACGAATGCCGGGGCAGCAGGGTGATGGTAGCGTCGATCTGTGAAATCGGTTGCTGCTTCGCCACGACAAGGTTGGCATGGTAACCCACGACCCCGCCGATGACGGTGAACGTTTGATCCTGGGGTTTTACCGTGTCAACAAGTGCACGGAAAGCAGCCCGGTAAATCTTTTGGTTTTTGCGTCTTCCCCTGAAATAGCCGAAGCTGAGCAGAAAACTGAATGCGATAAACAGAAAAAAAACAGGAGAGGTAATGATATTTTCATTCATAATCACCGTCCGTCATTGTTGAATGTAGAAAGAATGGCGGATGCGATGTCTTCGTTGATATTGTACAGAGCGGCGCCTGAACCGGCGTCCTGGAACTCGTGAAGCAACGAGATACGCATCAGGGGGAAGGACGACAGCCCGCCCGAACGCAGGGTTTTTTCGACGGTGTCGGCCATAGCGGTATTCTCCGAAGTTACCTTGTTGTCAAACAAAAGACGAAGCGGCAGGTTCAGATCGCCGAGTCCGTCCACCAGGCGCTGCGATTCACGCAAAGACAGGAGGTCGGGATTGAAGACCATAAAAATGGAGCAATCCGGTCCCTCGAGAAGAGACGTAAGATTATCGTAGTTTCTTTTCAACTGATTTAAACGTTTGAGAACATCATCGTCACTCTCATCGTAGGCGAGAACAATGCCCGATTCTTCCTTCCCCGTTTCCGGGTTTCCCCTGATTTTCTGGATGGTATGACGTTTTTCAATGATCTTTCTTCTGATCTGGATAAGCCGATCGACCCAGGTGATGGTGATCCGTGGAAGCGCGAGAAACCGCAACGTCAGGCCGGTCGGGGGCGTGTCGAAAATAACAATATCGAAGTCTTTTTCGTGCTGAATGGTTTTTTCAATGCTGGTGAGCAGCGCGTATTCCTCAATGCCGGGGGAATACTGGAGGACGGAAAAATAATTATCAAGGTTCAGCACCTGGAGGTACTTGTAGGTATCCGTCAGGACGCCTATTTCCCGGTTGAGATAGTCCCGCGACAGTTTTTTCAGGTCCACTTCGTCGAGATGCAGGTTATTCGAAAAGGCCTTTCTTTTCCCGTTGAGGGAAACGCCGAATATATCGCCCAGGTTGTGGGCCGGATCGAGAGAGGTGATAAGCACCCGGTTCTTCTGAGATAACTGCCACGCCGCCGCAGCGGCGAGCGTCGATTTGCCCACGCCGCCCTTGCCGGTGGAAAATATAATTTTCATCAGTCAATCCCCAATGTTCCGCACATTTCGGCCAGCATGTCGCCCTGGTCTTCGGCACGCCGATTCAGCATCGTAAGCTCTTTCTGCAGAAAGGGCAACAGTTCCACGGCGAGGAACGTCGGAGGCGACGGGAATCCGACAAAAGATCCCAGGAGAAGCAGAGCGAAAATATTCTCCAGTTCCTCGACCTCGACAATGGTGAGCGCGACGGCGTGTTCCTGGTGCATGATGTTCATGCTTCGCAGGATTCGTTTAATATATGAAAGCATCGGCCGTCCCTTTCTCCGCAGGAGTTAAACCGGCGCGTGGCGGCATGAGCCGCCGCGCGCCGGCGGTGTGACTCGAAAGCTCATCTGTTATCGCTTTACTCTTTGCTCTTGTACCCCTTCGCAAAGTCGATAATGAATATGATGTTCATTATGAACATTATGATCAGGATCACCAGGAGCACCCAGCCGGTCAGCGGAGTTTTCTGGATGGACTGCGGAATGGCGACGATCATGAACCAGATCAGTGCCGCCGTTACGGTGATCCAGAGGAGCCATGCCGGAATAACCGCCACGTTCGAATATTTCGAACCCAGTTTCTTGCTCACGTAAGCCGCGCCCGTCATGAGGGCGATGGAGGCGATCAACTGGTTCGCCGCGCCGAAGGACGGCCAGAGTATCGTGAAGTTCTTGCTCCAGGCCAGGTAGATACCGATGGACGCGGGAATGACCGAGGCGATCCAGCGGTTCGTCAGGAGTCCGTAGACTCCCTTGGCGCTTTCTTTCAACGGCTCGGCCATTTCCGTTATGCAGTATCTCGCCAGGCGGTTCGTCGTATCCAGGGTTGTCATGGCGAAGGCCGCCACCCACATGCCGGCGATGACTTTCACATACTGCGTCGGTATGAAACTCATCCAGGTGGCGTTAACCATGTCGGCGTAGGACTGGACGAAGAGGTTCGCCGCCGAGAGACCCAGCTTCGAGGACACCGGCGTGAACTGGGCGCCCCAGGTCGCCGCCGTGAGTGTGAACTCGATTTCCTTCGCCGCCGCGGCGTTCTGCAGGGCCGTGTACCCGAAACCGGCTATCGCGACGATAACGGTGGTTGACAGGAATCCTTCGGTGAACATGGCGCCGTATCCGATAAAGAGGCCGTCCGATTCCTTTTCAATCTGCTTCGACGTGGTTCCCGAGGCCACCAGGGAGTGGAATCCCGAAAGGGAACCGCAGGCGATGATCAGTGGAATCACCGGCCAGAACGGCGTGGGCTGGCCCGCTGTCAGGATCGGCGAGAAGGTGCTGAACGCCGGGACTTCAAAACCCCTGAAAGCGAAGACCGCGCCGAGGAGACCGAGAATCAAACCGGCGTAAAGCAGGAAGGAATTCAGGTAGTCCCTCGGCTGGAGCAGAACGTTTACCGGAATGGATGCGGCGATGATGATATAGAAGAACATGATCAGCATCCAGGTGTTGTACGAGGCCTTGACGGGGAACTGGACGCCCAGCCAGATCGATATGGCAAGCATGATAACACCGATAATGGTGGCAAGGGTGAAATTCATCTTCATCCGGTACATCAGCACCCCCAGGATCAGGGCGGCGACGATCGCCCAGATGTAAGCGGAGGCGATGGCCGGAGTCTTGACGAACATGCCGCCGAGAACGGCGCCGAATGCAGCCACGACAAGAATAAGCAGGAAGAACACGAGCCAGTAGAAGGCGCGCCCCGTTCTTCTGCCAAGGAGGTCCCCGGCGACAAACTGGATCGACTTGCCGTCGTAGCGCACCGACGCCATAACCGCCAGGTAGTCGTGGACCGCCCCGATGAAGATGTTGCCCAACCAGACCCACAGCAGGGCGGGAGCCCAGCCCCAGGCGATGGCGAGCGCCGGGCCGATGATGGGCGCCGCGCCGGCGATCGAGGCGAAGTGATGCCCGAACAAAACCTCTCGCCGGGCGGGAATGTAATCCACCCCGTCAAAGAGACGTTTCGCCGGCGTTTCCTGTACGTCGGAAGCGACGACGACCTTGCTCTCCAGCGTCTTGCCGTACGTAAAATACAGCAAGAGGTAGATTCCCAAACCAACCAGAATAATAAGGGTAGTCATTAAGCACCTCCTTTGAGTGGTTTGTTACATACGGGGTGAACCCGAAACTCATTTTCAACTGTTTGGAATGTGATTGTTGCTTCGTCAGGCGGGCACAAGAAAACGGCGCAATACACGATGTGGCGGAAAAGGCTGCCTGCCGAATCCATGATAATACCGTCCTTGCTGTGCGTCCGGTGTTCCCGTGAATTGTAATTGAATACCGGCTGTGATTAAAGTTTCGTAAAAAAATACCTTCATGATCTGTCAAAGTCAAACTATTATTTACGGTATTTATAGAAAAAAAGCGGAACAGAGTGCTTGAATGTCGCCGGGTTGGCACCGCCACACGCGGCTTAACCGCGCGCGGTGACAATAAAAACGGGCAACGCCGGTACAAGACGATGCCGCCGTACGAGAAAAACAGGGCACGCGTCTGTGTTTTTTGGAAAGATTCTTGCGCGGGCCGGAAAAATTGTGCATAAGATCTCTGGAGAAAATTCACTCTTCGATTCCGCATACCGATGTACCACATATCCGCTCCCGACTTTTGCAGTGGGATTTTCAACGCCGCGGTCACCGGGCAACCCTGTCAACGGGCGCTTGACGTTTTCAAAAAAAGTGAAGCGGAAAACACAGTCATGGCCGGTAACATTACATTTACGAACATTTTCCGTGGTTTCTTGATCAGGTTCGGTCGCTTTTGCCTGTTTCACTATAATAGAGGGACCCGGCATGGTATCGCCCGGTGCTGCCTGAAAGGGGATATGGTGTTGTCGCAGAAACAGCCGGTGAACGCGTCACCGCCGCCGGAATCATCAAGGGACACCTGCGGCGGAACGTCGTTATTGTGAACGGCGCCGCGAGACGCCGGGCGTACCTTCACGTCTTTTGAATAATAATTGAGAAAAAAAGGGGGGGGAACGAAAACCAATGATGAGAAAATCACACCCGACTTCCGACGGAGATTCGTTCGAGAGACAACCTGATAAAATTTCGGAAGAAAACGACTATTTATTGCTGCTCAATCAGATTATCAACAACGTCGGCGTTGGTATTTATATTGTACAGAACGGGCGGTTCGCCTACGTGAGTCCGCTCTTCGTCAAGCTGAGCGGCTACGGCGAAGACGAACTCATCGGCCGTGAAACAGCGGGGTTCGTTCATGACAAAGACAGGGCGCGCATCAGGAAGATCGCCGTCAGGAGGTTGAAAAACAAAAACGGCGAAGCCTATGAATACCGTTTTGTCAAGAAAAACGGCGA
The DNA here is from genome assembly GCA_018399535.1 of Deltaproteobacteria bacterium. Classification (GTDB taxonomy): domain Bacteria; phylum Desulfobacterota; class Syntrophia; order Syntrophales; family UBA2210; genus MLS-D. Next base: position 8,263 of record JAGYOR010000040.1, read on the forward strand.
AGTCATATGGATTCTCGAAAAAATCTGCTCCATCGTGTACCGGGGGGAAAGGGCCACACTGGGGAGCTTCATGGATATCACCGAGCGGAAGAAAGCCGAGACCCTGCGCGAAGAAGCGACGGAAGCCCTGCGCCACAGCGAGGAACGATACCGCAATATCATCGAGCAGATGGAGGACGGCTATTTCGAAACGGATCTTACCGGAAGGATCACCTACGTCAACGAGGCGGAATGCCGGAATATCGGGTACGCGAGGGACGAGATAACGGGTCGTGATTACAGCCTGTTCTCGGATGAAGAAACCGGCAGGGAGCTGTTCCGCCTGTTCAGCAATATCTACAGAACAGGACAACCCGTCAGGGCTTACGACATGAAGCTGATCAAGAAAGACGGATCACAGTCCTTCAACGAAATATCGACCACGCTGATACGGAACGAGCGCGGTGAGCCGGTCGGCTTCCGGGGCATCGCCCGCGACGTGACGGAACGCAAGAAACAGGAAGAACGTATCAGGTATCTCGCCACGCACGATTCTCTTACCGGTCTCCCCAACCGCATCATGTTCAGCCAGTTGCTGAGCCACGCCGTCGAAGCGGCGCGCCGGTACGAGCGGCAGATCGCCGTCTTTTTCATAGACCTCGATCGTTTCAAGATTATCAACGATTCCCTGGGACACGAAGCGGGAGACCAGTTACTCAGCGGGATTACGGCGCGCTTTCGGCAGACGCTGCGATCGATGGACGTGATAGCCCGGCTCGGCGGTGATGAATTTGTCGTCATGATAGAGCCGGTGAGTGGCGAGGAACAGGCAGCCGTCGTGGCGCGCAAACTTTTGGCCGTCTCCATGGAACCTTTTACCATTATGGGTGAAGAATGCCGCATAACGGCGAGTATCGGCATCAGCATCTATCCCGGGGACGGAGAGGACGAGCAGACCCTGATAAAACACGCCGACATGGCCATGTACCTGGCCAAGGAAGAGGGGAAAAACAATTTCCAGTTTTATTCCTGCGACACGGCGCCTCTCATGGTTGAACGCCTCTCGATGGAAACGAGGCTGCGTTACGCCCTCGAGCAGGGGACCCTGTCACTTCATTACCAGGCCAAGCTCGATTTCAGGAACGGCGCCATCAACGGCGTCGAGGCCCTGTTGCGCTGGAACGATCCGGTTCTCGGTTCCGTTACGCCGACGCAGTTCATTCCCGTAGCCGAAGAAACCGGACTTATCGTGCCCATCGGTTTCTGGGTTATGAAAACCGCCTGTGCCCAGAACATGACATGGCAGCGGGAGGGCCTTCCCCCTCTTTGCATGGCGGTCAACCTGTCGTTGCGGCAACTGCTTGACGACAAGCTGATCGACAAAATACAGAAAGCCCTCTCAGAATCGGGCATGCCGCCGGGTCTCCTGGAACTGGAGATCACCGAGAGCATGGTCATGTACAATCCCGACCGCATACTGGAAATACTGCAGGAAATCAAGGCACTGGGCGTCCGTCTCGCTATCGACGATTTCGGTACCGGCTATTCGTCGCTGGCCCAGGTCAAGGCTTTCCCCGTGGACACGCTGAAAGTGGACCGATCGTTCATCCGCAACATCCCCTACGGTGAAAAGGACAAGGCGATCACCGAAACCATCCTTGCCATGGGAAGGACGCTGAATCTGACAATCGTGGCCGAAGGCGTTGAGACAAAAGAACAGATGAGCTATCTGGAACAACAGAGTTGCGACATGATGCAGGGATTTTACTTCAGCAGGCCGATACCACCGAATGAATTCGTTACGCTTCTGCGAAAGCACGGTAAAAATCTGCAAACAAAAAAAATGCCGGGTGCAGGAACACCGACGGCCAGTCAACCATAAGAGACTTATCAGGCGCGGCCCCGTCACAAAACGTGAAGTCACGACGACTATGCTTCGCCGCGGATTACTTTACCAAACAATCATAAAGGCGGGCCGCTGCATGATCATGACTCCGGAGCAGTTTTCCATTTATTAACACCCGATATCTGTCCTGACAACCCGGACCATCTCATTCGCCAACTATAATTTTGAGTTTGCTATTCCAATGTTGATAAAAAACTGCTAAGTTTCGCGCGACATGATACGTTGACATGCAGGAACATACCCATGAGGTGGTCACGGCGTTGCAGTGGACGTCCCCTTATTAATCCGCCTTCACCGACACTGAGTGTTCGGGAATTCAGGTGACGACGGGCATTCGAGTGGGTAGATCCATGAGGTTACCGAAAAAGAAGCAGGATATAGTCGACGCTGCTTTTTCAGTACTTTCCCGAAAAGGTAAAAGGGCGACTATTGCTGAAATAGCCGGGGCTGCCGGAGTCAACGAATCCGCCATTTATTATTATTTCAAGGACAAGAGAGAGCTTCTGTTTTATGCCGCCGGTGAATCGCTGCGCCGCAGGACTGCCGACCTTCAACGCGAGCTTGAGGACATCAGTGATCCGATAAGCCGCCTGAGTGCGTTGATATGGTTCCAGCTTACCTACCACGACGACGAGCCCGGCTATGCACGGTACAGTATTCTCGATTGCCGGGCCGACAGGGAATTCTTTCATCACGAAGCTTCTATTAACTTCATCAACTGGACACGCATAGTCAACACAATCCTTCGGGACGGCATTAACGACGGAAGCTTTGCCCCGGAAATACCGTTCTCCGTCGCCAATTCCATGGTAATGGGTCTTCTCGACATGGAAAACATCCAGGTTTTCACCGGCCGCTGGAAGGGAAGCGCCAGGGATGATTTCGACGCCATTCTGTACCTGTTGCTCCCGGTTCTGACGGAGCCTTATGAGAGGAATGACTCGGGGCTGAAGGATGAACGGGAGCGGATTCTTCAGGCCGGAGAAAGGGTGTTCGCCGCGAGAGGTGTTGACCAGACGAAAATCTCGGACATAGTGAAAGAATCCGGCGTGAGTCAGGAAACGCTTTACAAATGTTTCAGCAGCTCGGAGGATATCCTGCTGTCGGTTCTTCGCAGTCGATTCGACGAAAACAGATACCGCATGCCGGTTGCGGTGGAAAGCACGTCGCCGTCGGAAAAACTGGTCCGTTTCATTCGGGAACACTTTCTCTTTTTCCTGGGCGAGCCTTCGTTTGTCACGATTTTTCTCACGGGGGGGATGTACAACGAAGATTTTTATTGTTCCAGTGACTACGAAGAATACGAGGCCTACCTGGGTACGCTCGATAACATCCTGAATGAGGGAAAAGAGGAGGGGTTGTTCCGTCCCGGCGTCGAAAACAGGGTATTCATGAACCTGTTCAACGGCTGTTTCAGTCACCTCATGATCCGCTGGTTGAACATGCCTTCCCGAAGTCATTTCGAAACGACACGCATCATGCAGTGGGCGGTGAAGCTGCTGCTGCGGTCCGTGGAGACGCGGAACGGGGGAAACTCCGGCTAGTGTGCTATTTCTTCGCGGTTCCGGCCGGGCGCTGTCCGTGCCGGGGGTAGCCGTTTCTTCCGGTGAGCGACACCGCGATTATTATGAACGCTGTCGCGGCGCCGGCAGCCATCGCGGCGATATCCCCGGGATCGAAGATGCCGCGGCGGAAAAAGGCTTCCGTGTTCTCGAGGTACGGGATCTTCTCGAACCAGCCGGGGACCAGGTTCGCGGCGATGTCCTTGTATTTCTGTCCCAGTTCGAAAAGGGTGTTCAGAAAAAACCATGCAAAGCAGATTGCCGCCGCGCCGCGCCGTGTCGGTCCAGCGAGTCCCGCGGTGATAAGCGAAAAAGAAAAGGGGTGAATAAATCCGGGAAGAACATGGCCGAGCGTCCCGAAGAGTGCCGGTACGTCTCCGTGCAGGCTGAGCCATTCCAGGGACCGCTGAACGAAATACGTGTCACCCGGTGGACGGTCGACCAGGTACAGCAGGACCCCGACGAACAGCGTGGCTATGCCGATCAGCGCCAGGTATATCCTTGATCGGGCAGAGAGTCTTTGTTCCATCGTTTCTTCTTTTCTGTCCTTTTTCTCATAAAAGTACCCGCAATCCGGTTTCGCGGCGTCGATTTTTTCAGCGCTGACGGGCACGTTGTCGAAAGGATGTTGAAAATACTATGTTCCATGATGATGTGTCAATCTTTACGGCAGGTCAAAAAAAATAATCTTGACTTTAATTTTGCTTTGTGGTCTTTTCGCACTTTACTGACGGAAGACAAGCGAAGGATATCGCCATGGGCGACTGCAACAGGGTGAACAACGTTTCTTTGTATTTTTGGTATTTTTATTACACCCTACCGGTCTGCCCAGCCGCCAGGAGGATCTGACACAGTTCATTTCATAAACAAGTAAACGGCCATGGGGAGATCGGAAGGATCATCGCCATGGCCGTTTTTTTTTGGGCCGTGGCGCTGAGACGGGTATCTCGCACGGCCCTTTTTTATTCCAGTGAAGGAGGAATCAGACCGTGATTATCGTCATGAAAAAAAACGCCACGCAGGAACAGATTGCTCGAACCGTGGAGTGGATTGAATCAGTCGGGTACCGGCCCCATCCATCCCATGGTGTTGAGCGGACCATTATCGGAGCGGTTGGAGATGCCCGCGTTCCCGAGTATATCAAGGTCATCGAACAACTTTCGGGCGTCGAGAAGGCAATACCCATTCTCAAGCCGTACAAGCTGGCGAGTCGGGAATTTCGTGGCGACGACACGGTGATACAAGCGGGAAATGTCGAAATCGGCGGCCCGCGCTTCGTCGTCATAGCCGGTCCCTGTGCGATTGAAGGAGAAGAGCAGATCATGGAGAGCGCCTATATCGCGAAAAAGGGAGGGGCCGACATTCTCCGGGGAGGAGCCTTCAAACCACGGACCTCGCCCTACAGTTTCCAGGGCATGGGCGAAGAGGGCCTGAAACTGTTGCGCAGGGCCGGCGACAGCGTGGGTCTTCCCGTTATTACGGAAGTGCTCAACACGGAAGAGGCTGATATCGTCGCTGAATACGCCGATATCCTTCAAATAGGCGCCCGGAACGTACAGAATTTCGCGTTACTGAAACGTGTGGGCAAGAGCAAAAAGCCGGTGCTCCTCAAGCGGGGCATGATGACCACCATTGAAGAGCTGCTCATGTCGGCGGAATACATCCTGTCGTCGGGCAATGACAAGGTCATTCTTTGCGAACGGGGGATACGCACGTTCGAAACGGCGACCCGCAACACGCTCGACATAAGCGCTGTTCCCGTTTTGAAGGATCTGACCCACCTGCCGGTCATGGTCGATCCCAGCCATGCCGCGGGCGCCTGGAAACTTGTTCTGCCGCTGTCCAGGGGGGCGCTGGCCGTGGGTGCCGACGGCATCATGATAGAAATGCATCCCCGGCCGGAGCAGGCCGTCTCGGACGGTATGCAGTCTCTGAAACCGGAGCGTTACTACGCGTTCATGGATGAGATACGGAAAATAGAGGGCCTTATTCGGCCGCTTTCAGAGGTGGGACGATGAAACGGATCAAGGTCTCGCTGGCGAGACGGACCGATAATTCGTACGAAATAATCATCGGGCGGGACATTATCGAACGGGCCTGCCTGATTCTCGCGAAGAAGGCATTCGCACGGCGGATGATCGTGATCGCCGATTCGAACGTGTCGCCCCGGTACGGTGAGGGACTTGTGAATCTTCTGAACGAGTTGTCTCTGCCCGCAGAGCTCGTTGAATTTCCCGCCGGCGAAGAGTCCAAGACCATGGAGACGGCCCTTCGAATCGCGGCCGGGCTCGTGGAACGGAGAGCGGACAGGACAACGGGGCTTATCGCGCTGGGTGGAGGCGTAACGGGAGACCTGGCGGGGTTCATCGCGTCGATTTACATGAGATCGGTGCCGCTCGTCCAGATTCCGACAACGCTTATCGCCCAGGTGGACAGCAGTGTCGGCGGGAAAACCGGCGTTGATTTCGCGAGTGGAAAAAATCTGCTCGGTGCCTTCCACCAGCCGAAAATGGTGATCGTTGATCTTGCCTGCCTGGATACACTGCCCGAATCGGAATTCAGGAACGGTCTGGCGGAGGTTGTTAAATACGGCGTCATCGACGACGCAGAGCTTTTCAATGACCTGGAACACGCCGGCGCCGAGGTTGCGGCCCGTTCGCCCGAGATGATGCTGAACGTTGTCGAGCGATGCCTTACTATCAAGAAAAAGATCGTGGAGATCGACGAATATGACGTGGGACTGCGTCGGATCCTGAATTACGGCCACACGATCGGGCACGCCGTCGAAGCGGCTTCGGATTACCGGATAAGCCACGGTGCCGCGGTGGCGATAGGTATGGCCGCCGAGGCGCGCATATCGGAGAAAAAGGGATACCTGGCGGCGGGCGACCGCGAAAGGATCGAAGGACTGCTTGACAATTTGGGACTGGAACGGCGCTTTCCCGCCGGAATGGATGCCCGCGTCGTGGCGGGCAAGGTCGGTGTGGACAAGAAACGTCAGGGTGAAACGGTTCCTTTCGTGCTCGTCAAGCGTATCGGCGTCCCGTTCATCAACGGTTCCGTCGATGAGAGAATAATCGTGGAAACCATCGAGGAGATGAAAAAATGACGGAGCACTCGCTGGAAGAACTGCGGTCGAGCCTTCAGGAAATTGATCGGCGCGTCGTTGAACTGCTGAACGAACGGGCCCGCCTGTCGGTCGCCGTTGGCGAATACAAGCGGTCCGAAAGTATCGGCGTTTATGACCCCGCACGCGAGGAACGAATCATTGCCTGTATCGAGGAAATAAACGGGGGACCTCTCCCGAAGGACAGCCTGAAACGTATTTACCGTGAAATATTCTCCGCCTCACGGAATCTGCAGAAGCCCTTTTCCGTCGCTTACCTCGGACCCGAGGCTTCGTTCACGCACCAGGCGGCGCGGCGTCGTTTCGGAACCAACACCTCCATGATTTCCCAACCGACGGTATTCGACGTTTTTGAGTCGCTCCAGCGGGGCGAGGCGTCCTGCGGGGTCGTTCCTGTTGAAAATTCGCTGGAAGGATCGGTCAAGATGACGCTGGACAATCTCATATCCACGACCCTGCGCATCGTGGGAGAAATTTTTCTGCCTGTAAGCCACTGCCTGCTTTCACGAGCTGAACGGCTTGACGACGTTCGGACCGTTTACTCTCATCCCCAGGCGCTCGCCCAGTGCCGGCGGTGGCTTCGGGAGAATCTGCCGAACTGCGTGCTCCGCGAGGAGGAAAGCAC
>JAGYOR010000041.1 GCA_018399535.1 Deltaproteobacteria bacterium
GGCCGCGCTCATGGGCGCGGAGCTCATGCTGTCCTACACGGTCATCAGAGCGGACTGGCAGGATAACGACCACACACGCGTCGTTGGTGAACGCTATACAGACGAAGGGACCTACCTGTCAGCCAATACACCGATCGTTTCCATCGTCAGAATCGACACGCTCATCGCCGTCGCCTACGTTTCAGAACGCGATTACCCGCATCTGTCCGTCGGCCGGCGCGTGGAAGTAACCGCAGACGCCGTTCCCGACCGCACCTTCTCAGGCCGTCTTGTACGCCTCGCCCCGGTGGTGAGCGAGGCGTCGCGCCAGGCCCGCATGGAAATCGCGGTTGACAATCCGGACATGATACTCAAGCCGGGCATGTTCGTCCGCCTTGAAACAGAAATGGATCGCAGCGACGACGCCTGTATCGTTCCCCGCACGGCACTCGTTGAACGGCCCGGTCGACGCGCTCTCTACGCTGTTGATCTCGAGGCCGGCACAGCCCGTTACGTGACGGTCGAAACGGGAGTGGAAACACGCGACCTGGTGGAAATACGGCGCCCGTCGCTTGACGGGTTCGTAGTGACGCTGGGGCAGCATCTGCTGAGTGACGGAGCCCCCATACTGGTTCCCGCCGGGCTCGAAGCGGACGGGAAGAAACAGGGCTCCGCCCCGTATTCTGACATGCCGGGCGGAGGACCGTCTCAATGAATCCAGCCCGTTTTACCGTTCGACGGCCCGTTTTCACCATCATGGCCACGCTCATCGCCGTATCCATCGGCATAGTATCCCTGTCGCGGCTTCCCATCGACCTCATGCCGGAAGTCACCTATCCCACGCTGTCCATCATCGCCACCTACGAAAACGCCAGCCCGGAGGAAATGGAAGAGTTGATCACCCGGCCGGTGGAACAGTCAGTGGCGGCGGTGGCGGGCGTGGAACAGATCAACTCGTATTCCTCGGAAGGAACAAGCAACGTGCGGGTTTCCTTCACGTGGGACACCGACATCGACGTCGCGGCGAATGATATTCGGGACCGCCTGGACCGGATTATTCACATACTCCCCGAGGATGTCACCCGGCCCCAGGTGCGGAAATTCGATATTTCGGCGACGCCGATCCTCATGCTCGGCGTTTCGAGCCCCATGGACCCACTGGAATTGCGCAATCTCATCGACGAACGCATGAGCTACCGTATCGAGCGGGTGGCCGGCGTCGCCGCCGTCGACATCTGGGGCGGTCTTGAGAGGGAAATCCAGGTGAATCTCGATCTTGACAAGGTACGAGCGCTGGGACTCTCGCTCGACGGCATCCGTCAGTCTATAAAGGACGCCAACATCACTGTGCCCGCCGGCGACATCGAGCGGGGGCGCTTCGACGTCACGCTCCGGACGCCGGGCCAGTTCACGTCCCTGGACGAACTGGCGTCCACGGTCCTGGCTGTTCGCGACGGCGCGCCCATAACCCTCGACCAGGTCGCGGAGGTTCTCGACACTCACCAACGCGTTACGCGCATCATCCGCATTAACGACCAGCCGGGAGTACGCCTCGCCGTCCGCAAACAGCCCGACGCCAATACCGTCGCGGTGGCACGGGCGGTATACCGGGAAATAGAAAATATCAAACGCGACTTTCCCCAGGTCACCATTTTCACCGTCAGGGATGCCTCCCAGTATATCCAGCTCGCTATCGACAACGTCAGCCGCTCCATTCTTTTCGGCGGTTCGCTGGCGGTCCTGGTGCTGCTCTTTTTCCTGCGAAGCTTCTCGTCCACCCTCGTGGCCGCGACGGCCATTCCTGTCTCCGTGATATCGACGTTCGGGTTGATCTACTTCGGCGGCTTCACGCTGAACCTGATGACCCTGGGAGGACTCGCACTGGGCGTGGGCATGATGGTGGACAGTTCTATCGTGGTACTGGAAAACATCTCCCGTATCCGCGAACACGAGGGAATAGCGCTGAAAGACGCCGCGGTCCGCGGAACCGGCGAGGTCGCCGCGGCTGTCACGGCGGGCACGTTAACCACGCTGGCGATTTTTCTGCCCATGCTTTTCGCCCGGGAACTGGCGGGGATCCTTTTCCGCCAGCTCGCCTGGGTGGTGGGATTCGCCCTTCTGGCCTCTCTCGTCGCGTCACTGACGCTGACGCCGACGCTGGCGGCACGCTGGGTAAGACCGCCTTCTGAAAAACGCGGCCGCGGAACCATGGCGCGGCTTACCGCCCTGAGCGGTGAGCTCTTCGATGCCATGGACCGTCGCTACAGAAAGATACTGGAAATCGCCATGGGCTCGCGGGGGCCGGTCATACTCGGTTTTATCGCCCTGTTTCTTCTGTCTCTCGCGCTCCTGTCCACCGTGGGATCGGAATTTATGCCCACGGCCGACGAGGGAGAGGTCACGGTTTCCATCGAAATGGAAGCGGGAACCCGCCTCGCCCTGCTCGATGAAACGGTACGCCGGGTCGAAAACATCGTGTTGCCCGCCGTTCCCGAGGCAACAGCCGTCAGTGTCAACGTCGGGGGCACCTCGTACCGAAGCGGTGAAGCCATGGGCGCCGACATCCGCCTGACGCTGGCGCCTATGGCGGAACGTTCCCGCTCGAGCGAAAAGATCGCCGACAACCTGAGGCGCATGCTGAACGACATTCCCGGAGCTCGCATCCGCACCCGGGCGACCGGCGGCCTCTTTGTTCTCCGCCTCGCCTCCGCCGGAGACGACGAACAGCTGAGCATCGACGTGCGCGGTTTCGACCTGGACCTGCTTGACCGCGTCGCCCGGGAGGTGCGTGACACCGTCGCCGACGTGGAAGGAATCACCGACCTCACCCTCAGCCGGGAAGGATCTGTGCCGCTGGAGCTGCTCCGCATCGACCGCGTCAGGGCCGCCGATCTCGGTCTTTCCGTATCCCGCATCGCCCGGACGATCGAGACGGCCATCGCCGGGTCCACTGCGGGAGAATTCCGCGACGAGGGTTCTGAGTACCGCATATTCGTGCGGCTGAAGGATGCCGAGAAGCTCGGTTTCGACGACATCCTCAACGTGGGCGTCATGAACGACCGGAACGAGTTCATATGCCTCAGAAACGTCGTGGACGTCGAGCGCGCCGAAGGTCCCCAGACTATCGAACGCCTGGACCAGCAGCGGGTAAGCCGCATTCAGGCAAACATAAGCGGCCGCGACCTGGGATCGGTGGTGACAGATGTCCGGGAGCGGATCGCCTCCATTCCCACCCCGCGGGAAATTGATATCACCTTCGGCGCCGACTACGAGGAACAGCAACGGGCCTTCGGCGAGCTGGCCTGGGGACTTGTCCTCGCCGTCATCCTGGTTTACATGGTCATGGCCTGTCTGTACGAGTCCCTGCGAGATCCTGTCATCGTCATGTTTTCCGTACCCATGGCCCTGATCGGAGTCGTTATCATGCTGCTTGCCACGGGAACCACGCTCAACGCCCAGTCCTACATCGGCGGCATCATGCTGGTAGGTATCGTGGTAAACAACGCCATTCTTATCGTCGACCAGGCGGGACGAATCCGCCGTGACCAACTCCTCGACGCCAGCCGCGCGGCCATCGAGGCGGGAACCCGCCGCCTTCGGCCTATTCTGATGACGTCCTTTACAACCATGCTGGCTCTTACTCCCCTGGCACTCGGCATAGGCGAAGGAAGCGAGCAACAGGCGCCCATGGCGCGCGTCGTGATCGGAGGATTGATGAGTTCGGCTTTCATCACTCTTATTCTTATTCCTCTTATATATTCGGTTTTCTACCGCGGCCATGACGTCGCGATGAGCAAATCAACGGTGAGGTTGGAACAATGAAACAGCGGTTTCGCCTGTTTGTAATCGTCGCAAGTATGATTCTCGCGCTGCCGGGGACGGTCGCCTCTTCGACGGTGTGGGAAACCTTCACCGAAAGTCCGCTCAGGGGAAAAATCAACGACGCCGAGGAACCGCGGGTCGATCAGCTCAGGCCTCGCCCGGAGAGAATATCGGAAGATCTCCCCAAGCCCGAGGACGGCCAACTGTCCATTTCCGTCGAGGAAGCCGTCGTTTTCGCGCTTCGAAACAACAGGTCGCTGGCGGTGCAGCTCTTTTCTCCCATCATTGCAGGCACCTTCGAGGAGCAGGAACGGGCGGTTTTCGACGCCTCGCTTTTTGCCGAAACGTCCCTGTCCAGAGAAAAAATCGAGCGAAACAACCTGGTGACGGGCAAACCCGTCGGCCTGCGCAGTGAATCGGAAACGTACCGCGCGGGCATCGGCCGGCGTCTTTCAACGGGAACTGCCGTGGACCTGTCGGTGCGCCAGTCCCGCTCCGATTCGGAGACGGTTCTCGATCGACAGGCGGCCGGAGTGGAGTTGTCCCTGACACAGGCCCTGCTCAGGGGCGCCGGCAGAAAGGTAAACCTGGCCGGAATCCGGCAGGCTGAACTGGACACCATGATTTCCATTCACGAGGTGCGAGGATTCACGGAAGCGCTGGTCGCGGAAACCGAAACCACCTACTGGGACCTCGTTCTCGCCGAACGGCAGGTATTGATTTTCCGTGAAGCGCTCAGGATCGCCAGGCAGCAGGTTGAGGACATCGAACGGCGCATCGCCGTGGGAACCGTCGCTGAAACGGAGCTTGCGGCGGCGCGGGCCGAACTGGCCTCCCGAAGGCAGGGATTAATCAACGCACGCAGCAGGCGCGAGAAAAACAGATTGTCCCTGCTGCGCCTGATCAATCCGGGCTCGTCCGATGCCTGGCTTCTGGATCTTGAACCGCGGGACTGCCCCAAGGAACCCGACATCGAGCTTGATCCCACGGGCGATCACGTGACCCTCGGACTGAGCCTTCGCCCGGAACTGGCGGAGGCCGAACTCCGAATAGAACAGGGCGATCTCGAGGTCATGCAGACCCGCGACGGATTGCTGCCCCGACTCGATCTTTTTATCAGCATGGGAAAGACGGGGTACGCGGACAGTTTCGGCGGTTCATTCTCAGACATAACCGGACCGGGATACAGGGTGGCGGGCGGCGTGAGCTTTGAATGGTCGCTGAAAAACCGCTCTGCCCGCGCCGCCGAACGTCGCGCCCTCGCCGGCAGGGCCCGGGCCGTGACAAGCCTGGACAATATGGCCCAGCTCATCGTGGAGGATATTCTCGGCGCCCACGTGGAAGCCTGCCGTGCCCGGGCGCAGATCGAGGCCTCCGCCGAGCGGCGCAGGCTCCAGGAAGAGGTTGTTCGGTCGGAAAAAGTAAAATTCGACGTGGGACGGGGAACATCTCTGGCTGTGGCACTGGCCCAGCGCGACCTTCTGGAAAGCCGTCTCGACGAGGTCGATGCTATCATCGGATACCGCAAGGCACGCATCGCCCTCTACCGGCTCGACGGCTCGCTGCTCATGCGGCGCGGCATTGTCGTCGACGCCGATCTCTTCGCCGGTGAATAAAAAGGAAACCCCGCAAAGGCTGAGGCGAAACCTTCAGTCCAGGATCTCCCTGATCCTCGTAGCAAGTTCCTGAATAGTGAATGGTTTCTGAATAAACCCGTCACAGCCGCGATCCATTATTTCACGGGCCTGTCCCTCGAGACTGTAGCCGCTCGAGAGCAGCACCAGGATCCACGGATATTTTTCTCTGAGATGGTCGAATACCTGCCCGCCGCCCATGCCAGGCATGATCATGTCAAGAATGACCAGGTCGATCCTTTCGCGGTGGCTTTCACAAAGCGCTATGGCGTCGGCGCCGCAGGAAGCCTTCAGAACGTCGTATCCCAGCCTTTCAAGCATCTGCCCGCCGACGGTGAGCACCATGTCCTCATCGTCAACCAGCAGAATCCTTTCTTTTCCGGGTTTCACGACGTCCTGCTGATCGGCGCCCTCCGCCTGCACTGGTGCATCAGAGGCAGGCAGATATATATCGAAGGCGGTTCCGCCTCCCACCGATGAACGCACCTCTATGTGGCCGCCGTGCCCTTTTACGATGCCGTAGACTGATGCCATTCCGAGCCCGGTTCCATGCCCCATTTCGCGGGTGGTGAAAAAGGGTTCGAACAAGTGGTCCATGGTCTCCTTGTCCATGCCGACACCCGTGTCCCTCACCGAGAGTTGCACGTACCGGCCCGGCTCCAGTTCCACGAAGTTCGTGTCAGGTTTCTCAAGCACCATGTTTTTCGTTGCCAGGAACAGGTCGCCGCCCGACGGCATGGCTTCCCCCGCGTTCATGAAAATATTGAGCAGCATCTGCTCGAGTTGACCTTCGTCCGCTTCGATGGCGCGCAGATCCGCCGCTTGATCGCGGTGAATAACGATGTCTTTTCGGGTCCGGCCGAAGGTTTTCGCCACGTCGTCCACCAGGTGGTTCAAATCAACCGGTTTGACCTCGTAACGGCCTTTCCGGGCGAATCCGAGCAGTTGCGACGTAAGTCGGGAACCGCTCTTAACGCTTTTTTCGATATTTCTGAAAAGACGGTAGTGCGGATGTTCTTCATCGAGGTTGTAAAGCGCCAGCGAGACATTTCCCTGAACGGCCATGAGCAGGTTGTTGAAATCGTGGGCGATTCCGCCGGCCAGCGTACCGATTGATTCCAGTTTATGTATATTGAGCAGCTGTTCTTCCATTCTTTTTTTCTCACGAATATCCCGCAACGTCACGATTCCTCCCATGAACGTCCCTCTCACGTCGCGATACCCGGAGCCGCTGATGCCGACGGGTATACGCTCGCCCGACCGGGTGAACCGTTCCGTTTCTATGCCTGAAAAACGTTTGCCGGACACCATCTGTTCCGCCATGCGGCGGCCTTCATCCAGATGGTCATCGGGAATAAATTTCTCCATGACCCGCCCCTCCAGTTCCTCGGCACTCCAGCCGAAGACCTCGCTGAAAGCAGGGTTGGAATACACGACCCGTCCTTCTCTGTCGAAGACCACCAGAGGATCGGGGTTCGCCTCCAGCACGGCGCGGTAACGCGTCTCGCTTTCATGAAGCGCCTGTTCGGCCTGTTGCCGTTCCGTCACGTCCCGGGAGACACCGCGAAAACCGATAATATTTCCTTCAACGTCGCGAATCGGGTACGTTGACATCTCCACCGCCCTGCGCCGCCCTCCGTTCGCGACGAAAACATAGTTGTCGAGCCTGACGCCCCTGCCCGTCCGATAAACGGCGTTAAAAGAACGGGATATCCTTTCCAGGTCTTCCGGCGCCGTGTAATCACGGTAATTCATGCCGCGAAGCTCGTCTTCCCGGTACTCGATCAGTCCGACCAGGGACGGATTGAAAAAAACGAGATTCCCTTTCAGATCGACTTCCCAGTACGCCTCTTCTATCGTTTCAAGAACGGTGCGGTATTTCTCCTCGCTTCGTCGCAGCGCCTCCTCCGCGCGTTTTCGCTCCATGGCGCTTGAAATTATTTCCCCCAGTATTCTCAGCAGGGCGGTCACCTCGTCGGTCCAGGTCCGGTTCTCGTTCCTGGAATCGAGACCGAGCAATCCCGTAACCGTCCCCCCGTAAGCAAGCGGAACCAGGATCAGGGAGTTTGTTCCCTGCTCGACATTGAGCGCTTTCAGCATTGCCGCTTCCGGGGGCAGATCCCGCACCCGGGGTATGTTGACGACGTCGCCGGCGCCGATTTTCCCGGCAAGCCAGGAACCCCTCTCAAGAGGAATATCCTGCAGGCGGTCATGAAAGGGTTCCACGCCCCGGGCGCACCACTCGTGCGTGTTGCTTACCGTTCCCGCTTCCGGATTGTATCTGAAAATATAGGTGCGCTCCACGGACGTCATCTCGCCCACCTCGCGAAGGGCGTCGTCGATACCCGCGTCGATTGAATCGGAGGAAAGATTGATAAACTTGCTCGATATGGCGGTGATGAGACCTTCGAACCTGAGCCGGTATTGCAGATCACGGTTCAAGCGCTCCAGTTTCCATACTTTTTTCTCCAGCGCGTCGATCCTTTTCTCCGGCTTCTCTCCGGCATTTCGCTGATTCATTCTTTCCCGCTCCTTCCCGAAAGGCGGCGGTCCGGCCCGGCCATTCCGGCGGCTTAATTCGCGTATATTTTTTTATAACGGCATCATGTATCGAAAGCAACTGCCGTACTGCTTTATTATTTTATTAAGCAAAAAGTATTCCTTTTAAAGGCGGCCGGTGCGGGAAACACGGGGGGCTCTGCGCGTTTCCTTTCTTTCGGTCGACCGGAATCGACTTTTGCCTTGACAACAATCAACGCGTACCGATACAAGTTTTGCCTGTTTTTCCGCCGAAACGTACCGGGGAAGAGACAGGCATGGTGAGACAGGCATGGTTGACCGGGCAACAAACCGGGATTATTATAATAAATAAATTGTCATGCACAATGCCGGCGACCGGATTTTTCGCTGATGCCGAAGGAGATTGAATCATGTGGGACTATACAGACAAAGTAAGGGATCATTTTCTTCATCCCCGTAACGTGGGCGATCTGGAAAATCCGGACGGCATGGCGGAGGTAGGGTCCATGGCTTGTGGAGACGCCCTCAGGTTCACCTTCAAGCTCGATGAAACGGGAAGAATCAGGGATGCGCGTTTCAAGACATTCGGATGCGCCAGCGCCATTGCTTCCGCGTCGGCTCTCACGGAGATGGTGAAGGGATTGACCGTCGAGGAAGCGGAGAAAATTACGAACCGGGATATCGCCGCATACCTGGGCGGATTGCCCGACGCCAAGATGCACTGTTCTGTCATGGGACGTCAGGCCCTGGAAACCGCCATCGCCAACTACCGGGGGGTGCCGTCGCCGGCTGAAACGGATGCTCTTGTCTGTGAATGTTTCAATGTCACCGGGCGGGAGATCGAACAGGCGGTCAGCGAAAACAATCTGACGACCGTGGAGGAAGTCACCAATTTCACCAAGTCCGGCGGGGGCTGCGGAACCTGTCATGAAATCATCCAGGGCATCATCGACCGGGTGCGTTCTGAAAACGAGGTGACGGAATGAATGCCGTGTATTTGGACAACAACGCCACCACCCGGATCGCGCCGGAAGTGCTCGACGCCATGATGCCGTACCTCACCGGGTATTACGGTAACCCTTCAAGCATGCATTCCTTCGGCGGACGGGTCGCTCCCGTCGTTGAGGAGGCCCGCGGGCAGGTGGCCCGGCTCATCGGCGCGTCGCCCGACGAAATTATCTTCACCAGTTGCGGCACCGAAAGCGATAATACGGCTATACGCTCTGCCCTGGCGGTCAATCCCGACAAACGGCATATCGTCACGAGCCGTGTAGAACATCCCGCCGTGCGGGAACTCTGCCTGTTCCTCGCGCGGAACGGCTATCGCGTCACGGAAGTGCCCGTCGATTCAAAAGGCCGTCTCGATATGGACGCCTGCCGGGAAAGCCTCACTGATGACACGGCCCTGGTAACGCTCATGTGGGCCAATAATGAAACGGGCGTTATTTTCCCCGTGGAGGAAGCCGCCGGCATCGCCCGCGAGCGGGGAATTCCCGTTCATACCGATGCCGTGCAGGCAGTGGGCAAAGTCCCTATAGACGTGGACTCATCTGGTGTTGACATGCTGTCCCTTTCGGGGCACAAGCTGCACGCCCCCAAGGGTATCGGCGTTCTCTACGTGCGAAAAGGAACCAGGTTCGCCCCCTTTCTCATCGGAGGACACCAGGAGTCGGAACGCCGCGCCGGCACGGAAAATGTTCCCTACATAGCCGGTCTGGGAAAGGCCTGCGAACTTGCCCTGGAGCATCTGCCCGACATGAACGGCCGCGTCCGTAGACTGCGCGACAAACTGGAACGGGAAATCACGGCGCGTATTCCACATGTGAAGATCAATGGCGACACCGAAAACCGCCTGCCCAACACGGCGAACATCAGCTTTGAATATGTCGAGGGAGAAAGTATTCTCCTCATGATGAACGAATACGGTATCTGCGCATCGTCCGGTTCTGCCTGTACTTCGGGCTCGCTGCAGCCGTCGCACGTCATGCTTGCCATGGGTGTTCCTTTCACCATGGCCCATGGTTCGATACGGTTCAGCCTCAGCATATACAGCGAGGAGGCCGAAATCGACTTCGTCGTGGACAAACTTGTGGACATCATAACGACGCTGCGAGCCATGTCGCCCTTCTGGAACAATGATTCCAGGCCGGCAGCCGGCCGGTAACCTCCGTCAACCCCCCGCTCAGGGATCAAGAAGCGCAAACCCCGTCGCGTCGTCCAGCCGACGGACCGCTGTCGAATCGAGCAATTCCACGAGAACAGCTTCCATGACATGCCACACGCGGACACCTGTCCTGATGCAGCCGGTTCGATTCGGCTCACCCAGCCTGCCGAAGGCCATGTGCATGTGAAGAGCGGGATTCCCGTCCTCGTCGGGGAAAAGAGTCCCCGTACCTTCCACTTCGTGAACACCATCGAGAACCGCTTCCAGGGGAACGACGGGTTTTGACCGGCTTTCCCGGGGTCCGGAGACAAGTCTGCTCCCCTCGTCGGCGCCGCCGAGAATGATCAGCGCTCCCGCACTGATCCCCTCGGACCGCGCGAGTTTCTCGATTTCTTCGTGAACAATGTCGCCGTCTTCGAGCCTGATAACAAATATCCTTCCCTGTCGCGCCGTCGAATATTTCATGAACCACCCCTTTCGTGAATGTGCACCTTCGTGAATTTCGTATCTCCATGTTATTCCGGCACGGCATTGCCGATTTCACCGCCGGTATCGTGCTCATCGGGACTATATCGCATCACCCGGCGGTTTTAAAAAATATTTTTTAATTTCATTTATTTGTGATATGGACGTTACGATAACTGATTAAGGGTTGCCTATCACCTGCGCGTCGCCACCGACGGTCAGCGCATCGTTTCCGACACGGACAGTTTCAGGAACTCTTTTTCAAATCCATGAAAACGGAGTGAAAGTATGCGCGTTAACATGAAAATCCTGTGGGCATCGGTTTTCCTGATGCTGTGGCTCCTGCCGCACGCTGCGACCGCTCAGGAGGCTTCACAGAAAAAAATGGCCGAAAAACCGGCTGCCCTTGTAAACGGTACAATGATTCCACTTGATACCCTCGAGAAGGAAGTCCACAAGATCAGGGAACTTTCAGCCATGAGGGGGGAACAGGTGGCCGAGCCCCAGATGGAAAGCCTGAAACAGGAAGTACTGGAACGACTCATTAACTTCGAGTTGCTCTGCCAGGAAAGCGTCAAGGAGAATATTCCCGTTTCCTCCGAGGCGATAAACCAGGAACTGGAGGGGCTGAAGGAACGGTTCCCCGATGAAGATACCTACCGGGATACGATGGCAAAGATGGGTGTCACGCAGGCGGAACTGAAATCGCAGATCAAGAGAAGTCTGGCCGTAAAAAACCTCCTTGACCAGGAGGTGATCAGTAAGATTTCCGTGTCCGACGAGGAAAGTGAAACCTTCTACGAGGAAAATCCCGGTTATTTCGAGGAACCTGAACAAGTGAAGGCGAGTCACATTTTTGTTGCCGTCCAGGAAGACGCTTCCAAGGCCGACAAGAAAGAGGCGCGATCGAAAATCGACGCCGCCGGGAAACGGCTGAAAGACGGCGATGACTTTGAGACAGTGGCCCGCGAGGTCTCCCAGTGTCCCAGCAGCGAACAGGGCGGCGACCTGGGATTTTTCGCCAGGGGCAGCATGGACAAAACTTTTGAGGATACCGCCTTTTCGATGAAGCCGGACGAAACAAGCCCGGTGATCGAAACCTCGTTCGGTTATCACATCATACGGGTGACTGACAGGAAGGATGAACGGGTGGTGCCGTTCGACGAGGCGAAAGATACCATCGACAAACACTTGAAGAACCAGAAAAGCAACAAAGACGTCGAAGAATACGTGAACGGCCTCAAAAAATCGGCCAAGATCGATCGTTTTCTGTAGAAACCGGCCGACGGAAGCAGAAACAACAGGACCCGCGGAGAACCGGATTGCACCGGCTGTTCGCGGGTCTTTTTCTGTACTCGATACCTTCGGGATTTATTTCTTTTTCGTTCGCTTTCCTCCGGATTCTGTTCCGAAAAAACGCCTGACTTTCGAAAGGAAGGAAGGTTCTTCGCTTTTTTTACGCTTTTCCTCGGGCTTGTGATGCCCGACCGCATGTTCCGCCGCCGCGGGACCTGTTTTTACCGTTTCGGCGGGAACGGCGAAATCTTCTCCGTATTTTTCACGATAATAAGCGATCCGTTCTTCCCTGGTTTTCATTCGGGTCGGCGGTTTCCTGGTTCGCTCCCGCGGCGGCTTTTTCGACTCGGGCGGTACGGGGGGTTCTCGACGGCGTTTCTTTTCCCCCTCCGTCCGTTCCTGATCCCCTTTCGCCTGTTTCTTTCTTCGCCTCAACGGTTTTTCCCGTTCATCGCCACGGGCCTTCAGTTTCGGCTCGCGTTCCCTGTCAGTCATTCTGAACCTTTTGCCCGCACTGGCGTCAGGAACGAGGATCTCCTCTTCCGGCCAGATCACGGGAATGCTCATACCGATATATTTTTCTATAGCTTCAAGACCGTAAACATATTTTTCACAGGCCAGCGACACCGCTTTCCCCGACCTTCCGGCCCGCGCCGTCCGCCCGATCCGGTGCACGTAATTTTCGAAATCCTGTGGAATATCGTAATTGACGACCATCTGCAGGTCGTCCACGTGGAGCCCCCGGGCGGCGACGTCCGTGGCAACCAGGTAGCGGACTTTCCCCGACTTGAGATTGCCGATTATCTTGAGACGTTTGCTCTGGGGCAGATCGCCGATCATGTAGGTACTGCGGTATCCGTTGTATTCGAGCCGCTTCGAAACCTCGTAGGCGTCGTGCTTCGTGTTGGTAAAAATAAGCACGTTCCGGGGATCTTCCTTCTTCAGGATTCCCAAAAGCAGTTCCATCTTCTCAGTTATTCCCACGTGGTAGAGTTCCTGCGTCACGTCTTCCACCAGCATCCGGTCCGGCGTCGCCTGGATCTCCATCGGGTCGTTCATATGCTCCCAGGCGAGTTCACGGGCCGCGGCGTCGAGCGTGGCGCTGAAGAGCATGGTCATCCTGCGGTCAGGCGGGGGCATTTTTCGGAACATCCTTCGCAGGTCGGGCAGAAAGCCCATGTCGAACAGCCGGTCCGCCTCATCGATGATCAGGAAACCCCGATCCTTGAGTTTTAACTTTCCCGACTGGCTGAAGTCGAGAAGCCTGCCGGGTGTTCCGATAATAATGTCGGCGTCTTTTTCCAGAAGCGCTTCCTGCTCCGCGTATCCGACGCCGCCGTAGATGCTTCCCATGGCAATGTCCAGGTGCCCTCCGAGCAGGCGCGCCTCCTTTTCAATCTGAACGGCCAGTTCACGGGTGGGAACGACGATCAGCGCTTTTTTCCTGAACGGCGTCCATTCCTCGTAGAAAAGCTGGAATATCGTTATCAAAAAGGCGGCCGTTTTCCCCGTCCCCGTCTGTGACTGAACAGCTACGTCGCGCCCGCCGAGTGTTTCCGTCAGGGTCATTTCCTGGACTTTCGTGCAGTCGGTAAAACCGGCGTCCTCGATGCCTTTCAGAATGTTTTCATGAATATTGAATTCGGAAAATTTCACGGTTTATTTATACACTCTCCTCGCATTAGTTTTGTTCGTTGTTCCCTGTCGCCGCCGATGCCACGTGCCGGACCATCTGCGTGTAAACGCTCTCCATTATGTCGGCGGGCAGGAAGTAATCGGGCCGCGTGGCGAGAGCGAGGGAAACAAGACGTTTTACCGTCGCCTCCACCGATCCGGTGCGCCTGTACACCCGTTCCATCAGGACTCGAAACTCTCGCGCGGCTTCGATGGCGTCCTCGATAAAACAGCGGGCCTCGTCGCCCGTCACAAATCCCCCGTGATCGGCACAGAAAAAATCGACGGGCAACCGTCGCATTTTTTCCAGGCTCTGCTGGAACCTGGTGTAGTTCGAATTGCCGGAAGGTATAATGACGTCCCTGAACGGGATGCCTCCTCCGTCGGAGGGAAAAAGCGCCCTGACGGCCGGCGCGTACGCGGCGATTGAACATGAGGAATGCCCCGGAATCTCGATTATTTCGACATCGAGACCACCGCAGTCGATACGGTCCCCTTCAGCTGCGACGACTCCGCTTACATCATCCCGCCAGTCGAGATCGCGTGCGTCCAGAACGTCCACGCGGCCGTGTTGCTCCGCCGTGATCCGGTTAAACCTGTTGATGGTTTCTATGGCTTTCGGGTTGCCCAGCACCTTCCAGGCCGGAGCCGACGCGTACACCGTCAGGCCCGGTATGCGACGCGCGAAAAAAGGCACCAGACCGACGTGGTCGAAATGGGAATGCAGAATCAATAACTTGTCGATCCGGTTCTCGTCGATGCCGAAACGATCCATCTGCTGAAGCACGTCTTCGATGATCCAGCTCATACCGCCGCTGACGATCATGGACGACGACGATCCCTCGAGCAGGTAAATGCCCGATTCCTCCCGTCCCAGGTACCAGACTCCTTCGGTCACCCGCCCCGCTTCGATATGCCTCACGTTGCAACGCCCCGCCTTTTCAACATTTTTCCCTCCCGTTCGCGGCGGAGTATAGGGGGAATCGAGCTACCTGTCAATCAATCTCTCGAGTGACATCGAAAAACGGCAGTGATTGGTCCTTCCGGTACACCAGCGCGCTGCAGGTCGCGACAAGGCCGCCGTCGCCGTTGTGAACGGTGATATTGTAATGGGCAGTCCGCCTGGTCCTGGCGTCTTCCCGCGCCTCGGCGCGCAGTACGTCGCCCGTCCGGGCGGCCGCAATGTAAGTCACGTTCAAGTTGAGTGCCACCGCCACGGTGCCGTGTGAATTCGACGCCACCTCGAAGGCCTCGTCGATAAGCGAGAAGACGGCTCCTCCGTGTGTCATCCCGAAAATATTTTCCATCTGCGGAGTCAGGGTCATTTCCACGATCGATGACCCTTCGCCCGCTTCAAGAACCGTCATATTCAGAAGCTTTGCGTAAGGTTCCTTTTCCGTTCTTTCAAGCAACGTTTGTATCATATCGTTCTTCACGGCGCCCGCTCCTTTCATACTTGTCTTTCTCTTATAAAAATCAGCCGGGGTTGTCCACCGGGATTTCCTGTGACCGAAATCACAGGGCGCCCCCTTTATACTTTATTCATCATGGTTATATTTATTGTAAATTTGATTGTGTTTATACAAAAGGTCCGGGGCAACCGAACTCTTCACCGGTCCCGGGAAAGAGGCACCCGTGAAACGAAGGAGAATGATAA
>JAGYOR010000042.1 GCA_018399535.1 Deltaproteobacteria bacterium
GTGGCCGCACTTCCCGACCCTGTCGGGGCTGTAACCGGCATGTGGAAACGTCCCAACGGACTCCTGGTCGGCAGGATGCGCATTCCTCTTGGCGTGATCGGCATCATATACGAATCCCGGCCCAACGTCACCGCCGACGCGGCCGCACTCTGTCTCAAGTCGGGAAACAGCGTCATTCTGCGCGGAGGCTCCGAGGCGATTCACTCGAACCTCGCCATAACCGCCGTTCTGCGTGAAGTTCTGCAGGCGGAAGGAATCCCGGGCGGCGCCATTCAAACCGTCGCCACGACGGATCGGTCGGCCGTGGAAGAGCTGCTTACGCTGGAAGATTACATCGACCTGATTATTCCACGGGGCGGCGAGGAACTGATCCGGACAGTCGTCCGTCTCTCCCGCATACCGGTCATCAAACATTACAAGGGCGTGTGCCACGTCTTTGTCGACGCGGACGCCGACATGGAACGGGCCGTCGATATTTGCGTCAACGCGAAGGCCCAGCGGCCCGGCGTCTGCAACGCCATGGAAACGCTGCTCGTCCACCGCGACATCGCCGGTGAGTTTCTGCCCCGGGTGGCGGAGCGGCTCCGCGAAGCCGGCGTTGTTCTCAAGGGATGCGAGAAAACCCGGGACGTGCTGCCGGACATCGACGAAGCAACCGAGGAAGACTGGAGCACCGAGTACCTTGACCTGGTTCTCGCGATCCGCGTGGTAGATGACATCGATCAGGCCATGGATCATATCGCCGCTTACGGATCTCTGCACACGGAAGCCATCGTCACCAACGATTACCATAACGCTCAACGCTTTATCAGCGAGGTCAATTCTTCAACGGTCCTTGCCAACGCGTCGACGCGCTTCAGCGACGGCTTTCAGCTCGGCCTCGGCGCCGAGATCGGCATCAGCACGACGAAACTGCATGCCTTCGGGCCCATGGGTCTCGAAGAATTGACGACTACAAAATTCATCATTTACGGCGACGGTCAGTTACGATCATGAAACGAGGACTCTTCGGAGGCAGTTTCGATCCCGTTCACCTGGGCCATCTGCGCTGCGCCGAAGAAATCCGTGAACTGTTCGGCCTCGATCAGATACTATTTATTCCCGCCGCCCGCCAGCCGTTGAAGACGGAGCAGCAACCGGTCGGGTTTCATCACCGCGCCGTCATGACGCGACTGGCCGTCGAAGGGAATCCGGCCTTTGTCGTCTCGGAGCGGGAAAACCGCCGTGACGGTCCGTCTTACTCGATCGACACGGTAAACGAGTTCATGCAGGAGCAATCCCCCGGCGACCGGCTCTACTTTATCATGGGACGGGACGCGTTCATGGACATTACCCGGTGGAAAGACTGGCGTAACCTGATGAGCCGGTGTGACATCGTCGTCATGACGCGACCCGGCGCCGGACCGACCGACGCCGGCGACAGTCCGCCCCCGGAAATCGCGTCGGAATACAGCTACGACGACGAGGAACAGTGTTTCCGGGGAGAGCGGGGCGGAAATCTTTATTTCAGGCGTCTCACGCTGCTCGATATATCCGCAACGGATATTCGAAACCGGCTGGCGGTTGGCCGATCGATACGCTACCTGGTACCGGAAACCGTCGCTGCTTACATAAGAGCAAACGGCCTTTACGCCGCGTCGCGTCGCCGCTGAACGCCGCCTGCGCCATCCCGGCGCAACTCCTGAAATTCCCTATTGATCGAACCCGCCGATATGCCTGCCTCGCTCCGGTGTGTGTCCGAGCAGCACGTCACGAAGAAACCGTCCCGTCAGCGACGTCCCGCAGGCCGCGATTTCTTCCGGCGTACCGGCGGCGACGATCCACCCGCCCTCGTCACCCCCTTCGGGACCCATGTCGATAACGTAATCGGCGCACTTGATGACATCGAGATTGTGTTCTATCACCACCACCGTGTTGCCCCGATCAACCAGGCGCTTCAGCACATGCAGCAGTTTTTCTATATCGGCGAAGTGCAGCCCGATGGTCGGTTCATCAAGAACATACAGGACGCTTCCCGTATCCCGTTTCGCCAGTTCCCGGGACATTTTAATACGCTGGGCCTCGCCCCCCGACAGCGTCGTGGCAGACTGGCCGAGCCTGATATAACCGAGTCCCACGTCGGCGAGCAGCTTGAGTTTCGACTTGATGCCGGGAATGCCGTCGAAGAAGACCAATGCCTGGTCAACGGTCATGTCAAGCACGTCGGCGATATTTTTACCCTTGTAACGTACCTCGAGGGTATCGCTGTTAAACCGCTTTCCCCGGCAGACGTCGCAGGTTATGTACACGTCCGGCAGGAAATGCATTTCGATTCTCGTGAGCCCGTCGCCCCGGCAGGCCTCGCATCGCCCGCCTTTCACGTTGAAGCTGAAACGGCCCGGCCTGTACCCCCGGGCTTTCGCTTCCGGCAGGCGGCTGAACAGCTCTCGGATCAGCGTGAAAACGCCGGTGTACGTGGCCGGGTTGGACCGGGGCGTCCTGCCGATGGGCTGCTGATCCATCATGATCGCCCGCTCGATTCCTCCGGCGTCCGCAAGACGCCTGATCCTGCCCGTACGTTCCCATTCGCGGTTCAGGCGGTTGCGAAGCACCTTGTAGAGCGTCTCGATAATCATGGTGCTCTTGCCGGATCCCGAGACGCCGGTGATGCAGGTAAAAAGACCGGTGGGAATGGTTATGTCGATATTCTTCAGGTTGTTTTCCGAGGCGCCTTCAATACGAATAAATCGGTCCGGAAGCGGCCGCCGCCGTTCAGGGCCGGGAATGGCGAGTCTGCCCGAAAGATACTGTCCCGTGAGCGACGACTCCGACCGGCGGGCCTCCTCGGGCGATCCGTGAAAGATCACGCGCCCCCCGTCGAGACCCGCGCCCGGCCCCATGTCGATGATGTGGTCCGAAGCGTTCATGACGGCCGCGTCATGCTCGACCACAATGACGGTATTCCCCATGTCGCGGAGCCGGTCAAGCGTGGCCGTGAGACGGAGATTGTCCCGGTGATGCAGCCCGATGGTGGGTTCGTCAAGCACGTACAGGACGCCCACGAGGCCCGACCCGATCTGCGTGGCAAGCCTGATGCGCTGCCACTCGCCGCCGGACAGGCTCCCGGAAGACCGGCCCAGGTTCAGGTAGTCCATCCCCACATCGAGCAGAAAATTCAGGCGTGCCGTTATTTCCTTGAAAATGGGATCGGCGATCGCCCGCTGCTGCCCCGACAGGTTCACCGTGTTGAAAAAATCCCGGCACTTGCGAATGGGAAGGCGGCACACCTCGTCTATGTTCATGCCGCCGACCAGGACGGACAGGCTTTCTTTGCGAAGCCGGGCGCCGCCGCAGGCGGGGCACTCGGTTATGTTCATATAACGGGCCAGGTCGGCCCGGACATCGTTCGACTCCGCTTCGCGGTATCGCCTGTCCAGAGCGGGAATAACACCCTCGAATGACCGGAGATAGAAATGCCGCCGCCCGCGGCGGTTATAATGAAATTCAATTTTTTCATCCCCCGAACCGTAGAGAATGACCCGGCGCACTGTCTCGGAAAGATTTTCAAAGGGTCTGTTCAGATCGAAATGATAGTGGTCCGCGAGGGTTTCCAGCATCTGGTGAAAATACAGAGAATGCCGGTTCCGCCAGGGCGCCACGGCCCCTTGCCGGATGGAAAGACCGAGATCGGGAATGACCAGGTCGACGTCGAAAAAATTTTTTGTCCCCAGCCCGTCGCACTCGGGACAAGCCCCGTAAGGACTGTTGAACGAAAATATTCGGGGGGCTATCTCAGGAATACTGATGCCGCAGACGTCGCACGCGTAGTGCTCGCTGAAAACAAGATCGTCATCACTCCCGCGCCCCTGGAACGCTATCCTGATGATGCCGCCCGAAAGGGCGAGCCCCGTTTCCAGGGAATCTCTCAACCTTGTTCTGATGCCTTCACGCGCAACGAGGCGATCGACCACCACTTCAATGTCATGATGGCGGTTTTTTTCAAGTTCGATATCTTCAGACAGGTCGCGTACCTCGCCGTCGACCCGGACGCGTGCGAACCCGTCTTTTCTCAAGCGCTCAAAATCTTTTCGAAACTCCCCCTTCTTTCCCCTGACGACGGGGGCGAGCACCTGGATGCGGGTTCCATCCGGCAGGGCGGTGATCTGCTCGATCATGGCGTCCACCGTCTGGGAACGGATCTCCCTGCCGCAGCGGGGGCAGTGCGGAATCCCCACCCGTGCGAAAAGAAGACGAAGGTAATCATAGATTTCCGTAACGGTTCCCACGGTGGACCTGGGATTGTGACTCGCCGAACGCTGTTCGATGGCGATGGCGGGGGACAGGCCCTCGATGGATTCCACGTCTGGCTTGTCCATCTGGCCAATAAACTGGCGGGCGTAGGTCGAAAGCGATTCCACGTAGCGCCGCTGTCCTTCGGCGTAAATGGTGTCGAAGGCCAGTGACGATTTACCGGAACCGCTTACTCCCGTGATGACGACCAGGCGGTTCCGGGGAATATCGACGTCAATGTTTTTCAGATTGTGCTGGCATGCGCCGCGGACCTTTATGGAGTTCATTATGAGGCGTGTGTACCTGTAGCTGCGTGTTTATCGTGACGCGGCGGCGGATCGATCATTCCGTCTAGAGCCGGATTTCGACATAGGCTTTCGCCCTCAGATCCTCGAGCCAGTTTTGAAAACGTTGTTCCATCCGTTCGCCGGCGATTTCGTCGATTATTTCCTGCCGCACTTCCTCGAGCGGCTTCAGTCCGGCGCCCCGCCGATCGATGACGCGTATGATATGAAATCCCGCGGGAGATTCGATAATGTCGCTTATCGCTCCTTTTTCAAGAGAAAAGGCGACTTCCTCCACGTCGGGCAGAATCATGCCCTTTTCAATAAAACCCAGGTCTCCTCCCGCCTGCGCCTCGGGACCGTCGGAATAGTGCGCTACCATGGCGTCGAAACTTTCGCCCGACGCGAGCATGGCCCGTATTTTTTCGGCCCGTGCCCTGACGGATTGCCGGGTTTCGTCGTCCGCGTCTCTCGGAACGGCTGCCAGCAACTGCTGAATGCGAACCGCCTGTTTCCCCTCGTACCGTTCCCGGTGTTCACGATAATAATCGCCGATATCTTCGTCGCTGACCGAGACCCGGGCCCTGATTTCACGTCCGACAAGTATTGACTTCAATATTTCCCGGCGGATCGTTTCCCGGTGCTCCTCGACGGTGGTCCCTTCCTCGGCGAGACCTTCCAGCAGTTCCTTCCGTGTCATGTTCCGGTTTTTGAGCATATCATCGATATAGGCGTCGATGTCTTCCTCCTCCACCACTATGTTGAGCTGCTCCGCTTCCTGCTTCATAATCAGGTTGTTGATCATTCGGTCCAGCACGAAACGCTTCCCCTCGTTCAGCATGCGGGGATCATCCCTGGTCCGGGGATCAGACTTGATGCGCTCGAGAATGGGGATGAAGGACTTGTTCAGTTCCGAAAGCGTGATGACATCGTCATTCACCACGGCTACCACCCGGTCGGTGTGAGCCGACGCCGAAAATGCGAAGGCCGGGAACAGTATGAGCAGCATGACGATACTGACGGTAATGCTTGATTTCATTATTTTCTCCGGTTCAGTGAATATTGTTTGAAACCTAACAGATGCACCTTTTTTATTCAATACAAAATACCCTGTCGCTGTTCTTCCCACCGCCGCCGACCTCAGGCGGCCGTCCCGTCGCCCGCGAGCAGGTCGATCAGTCGGTTCGACTCTTCCAGGCGTTCTTCATGGTCGAGGCCCGGCATGATGAGAGACAGGCGGGAATCCGCCGAAAATTGCGCAATATCGCGCCGTTTCTCCGCGACGGCGACGATTTTCTCGGGCGGGATAGTGGTCTCGCGCGTGAAGGCGAGCGATAGCCGACTGCCGTCGTACACCAGCTCCCGCGCCCTGATGTCCCTGAGCCTTATTCTGATCCCGATGATCCTGAGCAGGTTATCCACGGCCGTCTGGATCGGGCCGTAACGGTCCGCCAGCTCATTTCGAAGATCCGAAAGATCTTCCTCAGACGCCGCCAGAGACGCCCTTTTATAAATGACCAGACGACTCTGCGTGTCCTCCACGTATTCGTCCGGTATGTAGGCGGGGATACCCAGGTGAATTTCAGGCTGCACCTGGACCTGGGCGGCTTCCCGTCCCTGCAGTTCTCCGACCGCCTTTTCCATGAGTTCCATGTAAAGTTCGTATCCCACCGCGGAGGCATGGCCGGACTGGGAAACGCCCAGCATGTTGCCGGCGCCCCGGATTTCGAGGTCATAGGTTGAAACCTTGAATCCCGAACCGGGATCCGACAGCTCCTGGGCCACGCGCAGCCGTTTTTTCGCATCTTTCGTTAAAACGGCGCCCCGGGGAGTAAGAAGCCAGGCCGTCGCGGATTCGGCGGCCCGCCCGACGCGTCCTCGAAGCTGGTACAGCTGAGACAGGCCGAACCGGTCGGCGCGGTTGATGATGATCGTGTTCACCGCGGGTACGTCAACGCCGGATCCGACGATGGTGGTGCATACCAGAACGTCGATCTCCCGCTTGAGAAACCGCACCATCACCTCTTCCAGTTCCCTGGTTTTCATGCGGCCGTGGGCAACGGCGATCCGCGCGGCGGGAACAATTCTTCGAACCATCCGCGCCATGCCCTCGATCGACTGCACGCGGTCATGAATGAAAAACACCTGCCCCCCGCGATTCAGTTCGTCGGTGACGGCGTCGCGGATCAGCTCCTCGTCGAATTCGGCCACGTACACCTTCACCGCCTGCCGCTCCCGCGGCGCCGTGTCTATGACCGAAAGATCGCGCAGCCCCACGAGGGACAGTTGCAACGTGCGTGGAATGGGCGTCGCCGTCAGGGTGAGCACGTCCACGAGCGTCCTTAATTTTTTTAATTTTTCCTTGTGGGCGACGCCGAATCGCTGTTCCTCGTCGATGATGACAAGTCCCAGGTTTCGAAACGTCACGTCCGTCTGCAGCAACCGGTGCGTGCCGATGACGATGTCCACGAGTCCCCGGTTCACGTCTTCCACAATGGCCCGCTGTTCCTTCGCCGTCCTGAACCTGTTGAGGACTTCCACGCGAACCGGCCAGGGAGCGAAACGGGCCGAGAAAACCCGGTAATGCTGTTCGGCCAGGATCGTGGTCGGAACCAGGACGGCCACCTGTGTTCCGTCCATGGCCGCCCTGAAGGCGGCCCGCAACGCCACTTCCGTCTTGCCGAACCCGGCGTCGCCGCAGACGAGCCTGTCCATGGGCCGGCGATCAGTCATGTCGCTGTTGACCTCGTCAATGGCGCGGGCCTGGTCCGGCGTCTCCTCGTACTCGAACGAGGCGGAAAACTCCTCGTAATCACGTTCACTGATCGAGAAGCTGCGTCCCTCCATTACCTCCCGCGAGGCATACAGCGCCACCAGGTCTTCGGCAATTTTGCGGATCGATTCCTTGACTCGTTTTTTCACCGTCTCCCAGGATGTTCCACCCAGGCGGTCCACGGGAGGGCTGAAACCGTCAGGTCCGATGTAACGCTGAACCTGGTCGAGACGGTCCACCGGCAGATACAGCCTGTCGCCGCCGGCGTATTCCAGCAGGAGAAAATCATTGTCGATCCCCGCCGCCGATAATCGCTTTAATCCCCGGTAGATGCCGATTCCATGATCCATGTGAACCACGAAATCCCCCTCTTTCAACTCGCCGAAGGATTTCAGAAAATAGCCTTCACGCGGGGCGATTCTTCGGCGTCGCCGGATTTTTTTACCGAAGAGGTCCTCCCCGCAGACCAGGGCGAGTTTCAGCGAATCGGAGAAAAACCCCTCCGACACGCTTCCCTCCATCAGCAGCAACCGGCCTCCCGCAGCGGCATGTTCCAGCTCGGGGAAAAATGACCGGTCCGCCTGCTCCGCCGGAAGCGAATAGGCCTGGAACAGCCGGTTGACGTGCCGGAGTTCGTCGCCGGTCGCGAGAAAAACCACGAGAACGCCCGCCTCCGTCCACGCCCTGACACGCTCGGCGAACGGGGCCAGCAGACCGTCGCCCTCCTCCCGTGCATGCGGAACGGTCGACTTTAATCCCACCTGGGGTTCCGTGGAAAAATGAAAAGACTGCCTGTCGCGGTCCCCTCTGAATTCATCAAAGAAAAGGCGCCGGCCTTCCCCGCAGGTTCGCATGACATGATCCAGCGAAACGAAGAGCGACGAAGGATCCATGAAAAACCGTTCTTCCTCGTGCGCCCGCTCGATGAAACCGTCGATACGCTCCCGCATATCCTTTTCGGCGGCCTCGATGCCGGACGGGTCAAGAAACGCGGTGATGCCTCCGCCCGGCATGTAATCAAGCAGCGTGTCGGGGGCGCCTGCCGGGCCTTCTTCCCCGGATCCGGGCTCGCCGTAATAGAGCGGAAGAAACTGCATCGCCGCGGCGGGAACAACGCCGCTCTCGATGAAATCGGCCAGGGAGTCCCGTCGCTGCTTCGGCACGCCGAGTTCTGCCGACCGTTCGCGAAGGCGCTGCAGGGCATTCCGCTGCGACGCTTCCGTTACCACGATCTCGCCGGCGGGGGCCGTAATAAAAGAGGAAGCCTCCTTGAGCGAGCGCTGCGTCTGCGGATCGAACCACCGCATCGATTCCACGTCGTCTCCATAGAATTCGATCCGTACCGGTCTGTTCTCGGCGGGAGAAAAAATGTCGAGGATGAACCCCCGCACACTGAACTCGCCGGGTTCTTCCACGAGGGATACCCGCTGGTAGCCGCCTGCCAGAAGCTTTCGCACGAAGCCGTCGCGATCCAGCCGGATGCCGGGAGCAATCGTTTCGAGATAATCGCCGAGAACCGAAAGCGGCATGACCCGCTGAAGAAGCGATTCCACGGGCGCAACCACCACCAGGGGACCGCCGGCAAGAAGCCGGGTCAACACACGGGTCCGCGCCACGATGGTGTCCTGCTGTAATGAAATAATCTCGTCGGATGAAAGCAACCGGACGTCCCAGGGTGCGTGGAGCAAAACCTCGCCGGAATCAAGAAAAAAGGATATGTCCCTGGCGAGATCCTCCGCCTCCCGGACGGAAGGCGTCACCGCGAGCAGCGTTCGCTTCAGCCGCCGGAAAAGACCGGCGATTATCAGCGCCCGCGACGATCCGTGAAGCCCCGTCACGCGCACCGCATCCCGGCCTTCCGCGACGGCGCCGCAGAGGGCGTCCAGCGGCGAATTCACGCCGTGCCGTTTCTGTTCGATCTTCTTTCTCATGGACAGGCCGAAAGGCTACGACACTTCCAACATCCGTTGCAGGGCGTGGTGAGCGGGAACCCGTATGTGTTCGGGAACCGTGACGACGTGTTTCATTTCCCTGAGCGCCGCCAGAATGTCGGTGAGCGTGATTTTTTTCATATCGCGACAGATCAGCGACGGAGATGCCGGAACGAATGTTTTTTCGGGATATTGCTTGCGGAGCTGATGCATGATCCCCTGCTCCGTACCGATGATGACCGTTCCAGCGTCTGTTCTTCCACAAAATTCTATGATCCCCGATGTACTTCCCGCATAGTCGGCACGGTCGATCACCTCCAGCGTGCATTCCGGGTGAACCGCCAGGGCTGCTTCCGGATTCTCCCGCCGCGCCCTTTCGACATCCTCGACTGTCAGGTGGTGGTGGACATAACAATTTCCCCTCCAGGGAATGATCGGGGTATCGGTAAAACGGGCCGTGTATCTGGCCAGATTGCCGTCGGGAATCATCAGGATCTCGGGCGCCTTCACGCTCTGCACCACTTTGACGGCGTTGCTCGAGGTACAACATATGTCGCTCAACGCCTTCGTCTCGGCGGAAGAATTCACATAGGTCACCACGGCCGCCCGCGGGTGGAGCTGTTTTGCCTGTTCGAGTTGCTCCGCGGTAATAGTGTCGGCAAGTGGACACCCGGCATCGGGAACGGGCAGAAGAACCGTTTTGTCCGGCGAGAGAATCGCGGCGCTTTCGGCCATGAAGCGAACACCGGCAAAGACAATGACATCGGCGTCTGTTTTGGATGCCTCGATGCTGAGACCGAGTGAATCCCCCAGGAAATCGGCTATATCCTGAATTTCACCGTTCTGATAATAATGAGCCAGCAATACGGCGTTTTTTTCTTTCAGAAGGTCACGAATATTGTCCTGTATTTTACGCGTATCCATAAATAACGGGTCCTCCCGGCGCGAGCTCCGGGGCTCGTCACCTGCTCTATTTGCACACAATGTATTTTCCCCGGCGACTTCATCAACCATCGTCGACGGTGGAAATTACACTGTTTCTATATCATACGCCGTCATTATTCAAGCCCCCGGATATCCTCAAGCCGCGGGAACTCGACGGCTTTCTTCGTATTGACAAGGCCGGAGCCTTCCTATATGACATACGAACTGCGACAAGAAGGGAACACCATGAAAACAGTAGAAGAAAGCCTGGCGCGGATACTCGATTTCGTCGCCCCCCTGGGCGTGGAAAAGATACCGCTTACCGAGTGTCTGAACCGTGTTCTCGCCGAAGACGCCTATTCGACCCGGCACATTCCGCCGCGGGATAATTCCGCCATGGATGGATATGCCGTCAAACACCGGGATCTGCGGAACGCGTCGCCCGAGAGCCCCGCAGTTCTGCGTTCGGTGGAAGAAATTCCGGCGGGCAGTTCGCCGGGAAAGCGGATCGGCACGGGTGAAGCGGCCCGGATTATGACCGGCGCGCCGGTTCCCGACGGAGCCGACGCGGTGATAAAAATCGAGGACGTGGACGTGGAAGACGATCGTGTCCGTTGTTTCACACCCGTGGAAGAAGGAGAAAACGTCAGGAAGCGGGGTGAAGACGTCATCGAAGGCGAAGCCGTCATCGCCGCGGGCAGTCATATACAGCCCGCTCACATGGGCATGCTGGCGGCGACCGGTCACGCTCTCGTTCCCGTTTACAAGCGGCCGCTGGTGGCCATAATCGCAACCGGCGATGAAATCATCGATATTGACGGCGACCCCTCGTCGGAAAAAATCATAAGCAGCAACAGCTACTCTCTCTACGGACAGATTATCGAGGCCGGCGGTATTCCGCTGCCTCTGGGAATAGCCCGTGACACGAAAAAAGATCTGATGTCACACTTCTCCATGGCAAAGGAACGGGCGCAGGTCGTCATCTCCTCGGGCGGCGTTTCCATGGGCGATTACGACCTGGTACAGGATGTCCTGACGGAACTGGGCGCCCGCGTGGAATTCGAAACCGTGGCGCAGCGGCCGGGGAAACCCTTCACGTTCGCCACCACGGAAACGATTCCCTTTTTCGGACTGCCGGGCAATCCCGTATCGACCATGATATCGTTTGAGCAATACGTGCGGCCGGCACTTCGCAAAATGACGGGGCATAAGATGCTTTTCCGCAGGACTGCCAGGGCCGTCCTCGATGAAAACATCACCAAGAAAAACGACCTGACGTACTTCATAAGGGGGAAAGCGACCTGGCGGGACGGGAGCTTCACCGTTGTCACAACGGGCGAGCAGGGTTCGGGTATTCTCAAATCAATGGTCCTGGCGAATGTCATCATCGTGCTGCCACGGGGCATGACGCACGCGAGAAGGGGCGACGAAGTAACGGTACAGCTGATCGACAAATCGATTCTCTCGGCGGCGACGCCCGGCTACCTGGCGGCCTGGCCGTGGAAGGGCCCCTCATCCTGATTGACACCCGGACCAGTTTCCGGTATTCATACGCTCCGCGGAAGTGCCAAGGTCTCTGGTGGGCCTCCTGGACTTCAAATCCAGTGTGAGGGGCTAGTAACCTCTCAGGTGGGTTCGATTCCCATGCACTTCCGCCATTATTTTTTATCAGGGAACACTCCCCCTGTTTCTGTTTAAAGAATGGTTCAAAACAGCATAGTATTGTTTTCATGCCGAGAACAGCCCGGATTATAGCACCCCATTATTCACACACACCATATGACCCGGCGGGGGCGAATAACCGCGCCGATGTTTTCTTTGATGACGAAGACAGAGCAACCTATCTCTCGTTACTGAAAGACTTTCGAGCTCGGTTTTCCGTTGATATCCGGTCATATTGCCCGATGACACATCATGTACATATCCTGGCCGTTCCCTCCGATGTGGACGGGGTAGTACCGTGAATCGGGTTTCTTGACGATACGGGCAGTGATGCCTCCAAAATGTTCCTGCAGCAGAAAGACTCTCACATTGATCAAAATCAGCATCAAGGTTTCCTCCGGCCGTTCTTACGGGTGAAAAAACATCTGGAAGCTCATGCCTATAGAAAGTTGATTCTGACGCATCACAAGAACCTTCTTGTCGGCAATTATTTAATCGACGATCGCACCAGGACGGCGTTGAGGATATGGGAGCGTGAGGGGAAATGAGCGATTATTCAGTATTCGTCTAACGTCTGAAATAAACAATATATCACGACGCAAGTCATTCAATTAAAAGGGAAAAACGATTCGCTGCTTCATCCGAAGCATCCTCCCGTCGTCGTGTTCACGCCCGCTTCTCGGAAAAGCGATTACCCGCATTAAAAGGCGATTGAACCCAGCAGGTACAGCGAATCCATTCCGTCGTTTTCCTTATAAATACCCGCGTTGGAAATGTGTCGGTATCGGACGCCCAGCGAACAGTTCCTGCCTCCGAGGGAAAATCCGTATCCCGCGCCCGCCATGGGGCTGAAGATAAAGGAGCCGCCCAGGTCTCTTCGGTCGATCGCCTGTCGACTGATGTAATTCGCGCCCACGCCCCCCTCGATGTAGGGACCGAGCCGTCCGCCGGCAAAAGCAAACAGGCGCGCCATGGCGCCGATCCCCGCGACAACAGTTTCTTTCCCGTCGTGATAAATGACCTCCACGTCTCCTTCGAGGCGGAGTTGCAGGTTCTTCGCCGCGGCGGGAACCGCGCACAGGGCGGGAATTATAAGCACCTGCCTGGTTGAAGGACTGGGATTAATAGAATAACCGCAGCCAACGGCAATTTCACCGAACAAGTCAAGAGCCGCCGCCATTCCGGGAAAGCAGAACATGGCAACAAGCACCGGCACAAAACAGATCAGGCAAAAACGGATGTGCTTCAAAAAATCCTCCCTTTTCGATGGAGTGCCGGCTGCAAAACCCCGGCCCGCCATGACATAAGCGAAAGGGCCGATATTTTCAAGGTTCTAATCGGCCTGTCGGGCACAATACGCCTTTTTTGCCTTTTTTCTCCCCATTCAGGCCTGTTTGCTGTATAATCGCCGCCGTTTTTGAATCGATCGTATCGAAAAAACGAGAAAGGAGGTTTCCCGAATGGGTAACAATATGAACGGCAGGGAGAGCTGGGCGAGCCGGGTCGGTTTTGTTCTCGCCGCCGCCGGGTCGGCTGTCGGTCTGGGAAATATCTGGCGATTCCCTTACATGGCCGGTGAACACGGCGGAGCCGCCTTTATTATAATTTATCTTATCGCCATCGTCCTGATCGGCTACCCCCTCATGATCAACGAAATGATCCTGGGCCGCATCTCACACCGCGATCCCGTGGGGGCGTTCAAGAGCCTCGCTCCCGGCAGTCCCTGGTGGCTGGTGGGCGCCCTGGGCGTTTTTACCGGTTTTATTATTCTTTCATATTACGCCGTCGTGGCCGGCTGGTCCGTCGCGTACATATACAAGGTCATCATCGCCGTGCGCACGCCGGGGATCGATCACGCGGAGGCCTTCGTGGGCCACATCACCAGCCTCTGGGAACCCATCGGCTGGCAGGCCTTTTTCATGATTCTCACCATCGGCATCATCGCGGCCGGCGTTGTAAAAGGCATCCAACGGTGGGTCACCATCCTGATGCCCGTTCTGTTTGTCATTCTCGTACTCCTCATACTGCGCGCCGTCACTCTTCCCGGCGCGGGCGAAGGAATCGCCTATTACCTGAAGCCGGATTTCAGCCAGGTCACGGGACGCACCTTGCTCGGCGCCCTGTCCCAGGCGTTTTTCTCGCTGAGCCTGGGCATGGGAGTGTTCATCACCTACGGCAGTTATCTCAGTGACAAAGACGAATTCACGGGCAACGCGGCGTCCGTGATAGGACTCGACACGGGGATTGCCCTGCTGGCGGGTCTCGCCATATTCCCCGCTCTTTTCGCGCTGGGATTCGAACCCGGCGCCGGGCCCGGTCTCGTGTTCATAACGCTGCCCGCGGTGTTCGCCCAGATGCCCCTGGGAACGTTATTCGGCGTTCTCTTCTTTCTGCTTCTCACCATCGCGGCGCTCACATCGGCCATTTCGCTGCTGGAAGTGGTTACAGCCTGGCTGATGGACGAAAAGGGATGGCAGAGAAAGAAAGCGGCCCTGTGGATGGGTGTGATCATCTTTGTCGTCGGCCTTCCAGCCACCCTCGGGTACAGCGCTTTGAGCGGTTTCTCCTTCCCGGGACTGGGAACGGATATTCTCGATACGTATGACTGGTTCGCCAACAGCATTTTCCTGCCCCTGGGCGGGCTGCTGGCGGCCATATTCACGGGCTATGTCTGGGGCACCAGGAAGGCCAGGGACGAAGCCGCGAAGAACCGCAACTGGCTGTCGCTCGGCGCCTGGTGGAGTTTCATGGTGCGTTACCTGGCGCCCGTGCTGATCGCTGCCATCATGATAATGGGACTGTATGATTCATTCGTTAAGTAGGCGACGGCGCCGCTTCACGGCTGCCCCGTTCGCATACCCTGATTCCGGAGCGGCGGGACGCGACGCGTCACCGCTCCACCGCTCCGGATGCTTTTTTCTTTTATGAGGTATTTATGACACACGTCCGAACCGCCCTTTTTCTGTTTGTTGCGCTGATTATCACCTGTGTGCCCGCGTCGGCCGCGGATCCGGAGCTGCTCGGCGACGTGATTCAGGAATACGAATGTCCCGCACCCGTGGAAAACCGGCGCGACGCCGCCCGGTGTTTCAACAGGTATTTCGAGGAAAAACTGGCACTCCTGGAAAAACAGCAGGGGACAATGCCTTCCCGTATCAGGGATATGATGCGGCCGGTGTCGGAAAATGAGATCATAACCGAC
>JAGYOR010000043.1 GCA_018399535.1 Deltaproteobacteria bacterium
ACCCCGGCTCCCCCGCACCGACCGTCTTCCAGGCCGTGTACCATCGGTTCGCTTTTCTTGTTTTCGCCGACGAGCTCGGCGAAAACCTTGCTATTGCCATGTTGAAAAACTGGTACTTCTGGCAGGAACGGCTGATGAAAATGGTCCTTGACGGCTCTTCTCCCTGGTTCGATAACATCAGCACGCCCGGGGTTAAAGAAAGCCGGGACGACCTGTTCGTGAAGGCGGCCGTACTCGCCAGGGACGAACTTGAAAAAGAACTCGGGAGCAACCCGGAAAAGTGGCGCTGGGGAAAAGCGCACCGGCTGACGCTGGTGAGTCCAATCAGGCGTTCGGGGTTCGGTTCACGTTTTCTCGGGGCGGGATCGCACCCGATGGGAGGCTCGGGAGAAACGCTCTACCGCGCTATTTACGACTACGATGACCCCTTTAACGTGACCGTCTCGGCATCTTTGCGCATGGTCGCCGATCTCGGCGACAGGGACAAGGTTGCGGCCGTACTTCCCGGTGGAGTTTCCGCCCGTCTCTTCGACCGGCACCGTGACGACCAGGTGGAATCGTTCATGTCCGGAGCCAAGTGCTACTGGTGGTTCAGCGACGAAGCCATTCAACGGCACGGTGAAACCACACTGACGCTCGTGCCGTGACGCCGTGACCGTTAGCCACGTATGCTGGGCAGAGCGTAAAGAGGAAGTATTTCACTGGTAGAACGAAAGCGCGACAAAGAAAATTTATAAGGCCTGGACTTAGGGGCAAACATTGCCATATAAGCCACTGGAACGGAGGAATACCGCATGACCACCCATAACAGTCGCCCTGGCCCGGAACAGGGGAAGCATATTTATCACTACGCCCACCGAAGACACTTTTCCCGGCGTGAAGGTCCGAACTCGCTGTTCTTCATACATGCTGCGGGGAGGGTCCCCGCAGTATTATGCCTGTTGGTGTTTTTTTTCATACTTTTCAGCGGTTGTCTCGATCATTCACTCGACTATCGGGCCGAATCCGGCTGGGCGGTAGGATCAAGTCCGGATTTCACCTGTACGATTCTTCATACCGACGATGGCGGAATAACCTGGAAAAAACAGGACATTCGTCCGGTATTGCCCGGCATTGCCTGCACCGACATCACTGCTGTCGACGAACTGACGGCATGGGCGACACTGGGCGAGGGAACGATTCCCGGAGGCATGATCATCCATACCAGCGACGGCGGGGCGACCTGGACAAACCAGGCCCTTCCCCTGGCGATTCCCGACGGCGTCAAGTGCGTCAAAGGGGTCAGCCGCATAGAGGCGTGGGCGGTGGGGCTGAAGGGACCGGTCATGCACACCGTCGACGGAGGCAACACGTGGAGGGTTGTTCCTACACCGGGGATCACTTTGAACCAGGTAAACCGTATAGACGTGCTGGGAGATGATATCTGGATCGCCGATTTCGGCAGTGGCGAAAACGGCATGATTCACTCACCCGATAGGGGCGCCACCTGGCGACGGGAATATCTTCCCGGCGTCGCGCCCGGTCACGGACCGATGACAGCGAGCATTGTGAATTCAAGGGTCGCATGGACGTCGGTGAACCTTCAGGGAGATATCTACCGCACCGCCGACGGAGGCTCCACCTGGAACATTGACGCTCCCGGGCTCCTTGGTCCCAACGATATAGACGACGTCTGTGCCGTCCTTGAAGACCGCGCCTGGATGGTACAAAATACCAGCGGCGGCGGTTATGCCGCCAAGGTCACCTTCAACGGCGCCTCCGTTTCAAAAACGGACTGGTCCTTCCCCGACTACGTGTACGAGGGAGTTTCCGCGTTCGATAGCGACCGCGCGTGGATCGTCGGGTTCAGGGCCCCGAAAGCGTCTTCCGATCTGCCCAGGGGATCAATCCTGCATACCGATGACGGGGGCCTGTCATGGGTTTCACAGAGATTGCCCGTTGACGACGTTGACCTGTGGAAAGTTTCCTTCGTCGGCGCCCGGAGGTAAGAATAGTGACAGGGAACGAAACCGTCGGAATAACGAAATGGGGTGCGCCTCGACAAAAAAGGGAACGGTCTTTTCACAATACCGTTCCCTTTTATTTTTTAACTGGTCGGGGCGAGAGGATTTGAACCTCCGACCCTCTGAACCCCATTCAGATACGCTACCAGACTGCGCCACGCCCCGACCTTGTTTCAAGATGGCTGGAATATCACCAACCCTTCTCTCTGTCAAGCGTCAGATACGCCCTGATATCCTCGAGGCGCTTCCTGCCGATACCTCTGACATCAGCCAGTTCCGAGATCGAATGGAATCCTGATCGGCTGTCTCTCAACGTCATTATCGCCCGGGCAGTCGCCGGGCCGATTCCCGGAATCAGCACCAGGTCCTCCTCGGTGACTTCGTTGATGTCGACAGGCATTCCCAGAGACAGCATCACCCTCGCCTCCATCCGTTCCAGCCGAATGAAAGGCCTGTGAAAATCAATCGACGCCAGTGACCCGCCGTGAACCGTTTTTTGAAGGTTTTCGTCGTCGAACATGGATATCTTCCCGGGCGCCGCCTGTTCAAGAACGTCGGCCACGGTGGGACACTCCGGAAAGAAATAGATGCCTTCCCTGGCGCCGGGCGCCACGACCTGAACGATCGTTGAACCGGCAGCCTGTTCCGAGCAGGTTGGAGGAGAACGGAAAAACAGGGATGGCGACGTTCTCGTTGCTATCTTGACAGCCGTCACCGCCAGTCCAGCGATAAGCAGAATCATGACCCCGATCAGCTGTTTTTCCCTGGTTGAAGTGAACCAGCCCTCGCTCACGCCCTCACCCCGACGTTTTTCACGACCTCGCTTTCAACGAGAAAACCTCACTGCCCGATTTCCATGGCGAAGGCGTCGTGAAGCACACGAACGGCAAGCTCCGTGTACTTTGCTCCTATGACACAGGATATCTTGATTTCCGACGTGCTGATCATCTGAATGTTGATCCCTTCCCTTGCCAGAGTTGTGAACATCCTGGAAGCCACGCCGGAATGGCTTTTCATTCCCAGCCCCACCACTGAAACCTTTGAAATATCGGGATCGATATGCACCCGCTCGGCGCCCACTTCCCGTGAAACGACGTCCAGAACCTGTTCGACCTGTTTTATGTCCTTCTTCGGAATAGTAAACGTAAGGTCGGTATACCCGTCAACACTCGCGTTCTGTATGATCATATCGACGATGATGCTGCGCTCCGAAAAAGGCGTAAAGAGCTTCCCCGCTATTCCCGGCTCGTCGGGCACGTGAATGACGCTTACCTTCGCCTGGTTCCTGTCGTAGGTTATGCCGGAAACAACTTCCTTTTCCATGTCTTCGTCCTCCCTGGTTACAAGCGTTCCCTCGTCGTCATTGAATGAAGAGCGGACGTAAAGGGGAACATTGTACAATTTGGCCAATTCAACCGATCGCTGATGAAGCACCTTCGCCCCCGCGGCGGAGAGTTCAAGCATTTCATCGTAGGATATTTTTTTCAGTTTTCGTGCCTTGTCATAGACGTTTGGATCGGTGGTATAAACACCGTCGACATCGGTAAAGGTCTCGCAGTAATCGGCCTTGATGGCCGCGGCGATGGCCACGGCGCTTGTGTCCGAACCACCACGTCCGAGGGTAGTTATGTTGCCCTTGCGGTCGACGCCCTGGAACCCTGCCACAATCATTATCCTGTGCTTGCCCAGTTCACTCAGTATAAAATCAGCATCTATTTTTTGTATTCTGGCTGCGGTGTGATTCTTGTCGGTGACGATTCTTATCTGGGAACCCAGCAGCGACTTCGCCTTGAACCCCTTGCTGTTGAGAACCATCGCCATGAGGGACACGGTCACCTGCTCTCCCGTCGCGATGAGGGCATCGTATTCACGCGGTGTCGGCTTGTCGCCCGTCGCCGCGTTCGCTAATGCCGCCAGCCGGTCAGTTTCTCCTGCCATCGCGGACAGCACGACCACTACATCGTTGCCCGCCTGATACGTTCGTATAATCCGTTCGGCTACGTTGTGTATCTTGGCGAGATCCGCGACGGACGTACCTCCGTATTTCTGTACAATAAGAGCCACGTTACGCAAAACCTCCTTCTTCCAGGGCTTTTTTCAGTAATTCAAAGCTTTCTTCGGAACGGCTCGACAATTCGATCGCCCTCTCTTCATCGGACAGGCTTTTCATTCTCACAATTACTACATCTTCCGGTAAACGATCCATAATCTTTTCCGCCCACTCGACCGCCGTCAATCCCGCACCAGAAACGTAGTCATCGTATCCGAGGTCGTCCAGGTCCGCCGGCCCCGCAAGACGATAGACATCGAAATGATACAGCGGCAGCCGCCCGGGATATTCGTTGACGAGTGTAAAACTGGGACTCGTCACGTAATATTCGTCCGGAACTTCAAGGCCTGCGGCGATCCCCTGCGTCAGGGACGTTTTACCGGATCCCAGGTCCCCCACCAGCGCGATGACCATACCGGGAAGCGCCCTCTCTCCGATGATGCGCCCGATGCGAAGCGTATCCTCCAGACTTTTTGAACGCAGTATCAGCACGCTCATCATTCCAGACATTCACCCGGGCTTCTCGTCTCCCGCGTTTCCATGACCACCAGCGCCGTCGCGATGGTTTCCGTATGGGTGAGGCTCAGGTGAAGATGGGTCGCGCCCGAGCGCTCGAAGACTTCGCCGGCATATCCGTGCAACATGAGGCCGGGTCTGCCGTCTTTGTCGCGCACTGTTTCAATTTCCCTGAAACCCACGCCGCCCCAGACGCCCCTGCCCAGACATTTCATGCAGGCCTCCTTGGCAGCGAAACGGGCGCCGTAATGCTGGTACGGACGTGGACGGGAACGGCAATAATCGATCTCCTCCGGCTGGAACACCCTGTTGAGAAACCTTTCACCCCACCGCCCGACGGCCCGTTCTATCCGTTCTATTTCGATGCTGTCAGTGCCGACGGCCCCTATCATGGCTTATTCCCCTACCCGGCA
Source organism: Deltaproteobacteria bacterium (assembly GCA_018399535.1). GTDB lineage: Bacteria > Desulfobacterota > Syntrophia > Syntrophales > UBA2210 > MLS-D. The sequence continues at coordinate 4,983 of JAGYOR010000043.1, forward strand.
ATCGCATCGGCCATATCGACGACACGCTTCATAAATCCCACGTCGTGGACCCGGACAATGTGCGCGCCTGCCAGCACCGCCGCCGTCACCGCCGCCGCCGTTCCTTCGAGACGCTCTTCCGGAGCCCCGCCGGTGATGTTTCCGATAAAACTCTTGCGCGACGGTCCCACCAGCAGGGGCCTTCCGAGACATTTGAAATCACCGAGGGTGCGTATCAACGTGCAATTATCCGATCCGGTTTTGCCGAATCCGATGCCGGGATCGAGAATAATATTTTCCTCGTCAATGCCCGCCTGCACGGCCGCTTCCTTTCGCTCTTCAAAAAAGTTAACAAGTTCTCCCTGAAGCGATTCGTATTCAAGGTCGCCTTTCTGCATGGTTTCCGGCGTCCCGCGCATGTGCATCAGAATGACGGGAACTCCCGATGAAGCCGCGAAGGGCGCCATGCCGGGATCAAAGCGGAGAGCGCTGACATCGTTGATCAACTCGGCTCCTTCACCGAGGGCGGCTTCAGCCACCGCCTTCTTGGTGGTGTCAACCGAGACGGGGATCCCCGATCGGGCCGTCAGGGCGCGCACCAGCGGAACGACGCGACTGAGCTCATCATCCACCGACAGCGATCCCGCTCCCGGTCTCGTCGATTCCCCGCCCACGTCGATCAAGTCGGCGCCCTCTTCTTCCATGTGAAGAGCCGCTTCAACCGCTTCGTCCACCGACCCGTACTTCCCTCCATCTGAAAACGAATCAGGCGTCATGTTGATAATGCCCATGACGAGGGTCCGGTCTCCGAGGGCAATGGTCCGTCTCGGCGTGGCAAGAACAAAATCGGTCCGTTCGCTCCGCTCCAGCAGCAATTGCATGCCCCTGGCGATATCCTGAAGACCGAATGGCTGGGAAGCAAGTTTTTCAAGAAGCCGCTCCACCTGTTTCCTGGTTCCTATTACCAGGGCGTCGGTTGATTCAACGGCACAGGCGACGGAATCCCGGGCGACGGCTACATCGCCGCCCAGTGACAACATCTCCTGCTTCATGATGTTGGCCACCTTGCAGCGAAGTCCCTCGACGGCGATGACGCAGTGCTCCATCTTCGGCAGCATGGCGGCAATACCGTGAGGATCGGCATCCACCCGTTGAAGCTCCCGCAAGGCGTCATCTTTCGACAAGTTACGAATCAGTCTCATGTGCTTCTCATACGGGTCGGCGTACAAAACAACGGAGCCCGGCAATATCGGTTCATTCCCCTCGGGTAAACCGGGACGCGAACGCGGTTTTTCAAAGGCCGGAAGGTACAGATTTTCAGGAATCCCGTGACGATTCGTTTTCTTCGCCGGTCGTTTCCGGATTTTCTTCCGCTTCAGCGTCGGTCTTTCCCCGGTCTCCATCTGTCTCTTCGGTTGTTTCGTCCGGCGAATGCACCGGCGACGGCGACGGCTTCTTATCCTGTTCAGATGAATCGGGAATGCCGATTATCTCATTGAGTTCATGCAGGTTCAATACTTCCTTGACCAGAAGTTCCTGGGCCATTTTGTGAAGAATATCGATATGGTCGGAAAGAATCTTCTTCGATCGCTTGTAATTTTCCGTGACGATACGCTCAATTTCGGCATCGATTTTCCGCGCCGTATCCTCGCTGAAATTCTTGTGGGTCGCTATTTCCCGCCCCAGGAAAATTTCCTCGTCTTTCTTGCCGTAGGTGAGCGGTCCCATTTTTTCGCTCATCCCCCACTCGCATACCATCTTTCGGGCCAGCTCTGTCGCCCGCTCGATATCATTGCCGGCGCCCGTGGTAAAATCTTCCAGCACCAGCTCCTCGGCTGCCCGCCCGCCAAGGAGAATGGCAATGTTGTTGATAAGGTATTTTTTCGGATAGGTGTGCTTATCTTCCGTGGGAAGCTGCTGTGTCACACCCAGCGCCCTGCCGCGTGGAATAATCGTAACCTTGTGAATCGGATCGGTGCCGGGAAGAAGGCGCGCCACCAGGGCATGTCCCGCCTCGTGGTACGCGGTGTTGCGTTTTTCCTCCTCGCTGATGACCATGCTGCGCCGCTCGGCCCCCATCATGACCTTGTCCTTGGCGTACTCGAAGTCTTCCATTTCGACCACTTCCTTGTTTTTCCTGGCCGCCGACAGCGCCGCCTCGTTCACGAGATTTTCTATATCAGCGCCGGAAAAGCCGGGGGTGCCGCGCGCGATGACGGAATAATCAACATCGGTCGCCAGTGGCACTTTCTTGGCATGGACTTCAAATATCTTTTCCCGCCCCTTCACATCGGGCAGGGGAACGATAACCTGCCGATCGAAACGGCCCGGCCTGAGCAGTGCGGGATCGAGCACATCGGGGCGGTTCGTGGCCGACATGATGATCACGCCCTCGTTTGATTCAAACCCGTCCATTTCAACAAGAAGCTGATTGAGCGTCTGTTCGCGTTCGTCGTGGCCGCCGCCGAGCCCCGCGCCGCGGTGTCTCCCCACGGCGTCCAGCTCGTCGATAAAAATGATGCAGGGAGCGCTTTTCTTTCCCTGCACGAACAGGTCGCGAACGCGGGAAGCGCCGACGCCCACGAACATTTCAACAAAGTCGGACCCGCTGATACTCATAAAGGGAACACCCGCTTCCCCGGCAATGGCCCTCGCCAGGAGGGTCTTGCCCGTTCCCGGAGGACCCACGAGCAGAACACCCTTGGGAATCCGTCCTCCCAGCTTGGTAAATTTCTTCGGGTCACTCAAAAACTCCACGACTTCTTCCAGCTCGGCTTTCGCCTCGTTGATGCCCGCCACGTCATTGAAGGTGATCTTCTTCGCCTGTTCGGTCATCAGCCTGGCCTTGCTTTTTCCGAAGGACATGGCTTTGCCCCCGCCCGCCTGCATCTGGCGCATGAAAAACACCCAGACGGCGATGAGCAGAATAATCGGGAACCAGGAAATGAGGATCGTCATGAACCAGGAGGTCCCTTCGGCCGGTTTCGCCGCGATGCGAACGTTTTTATCGCGCAGGTGTGAGACAATATCCGCGCCGGGAGGTGAATGTGTTGTAAATGCGCTGCCGTCGCTGAGAGTCCCCGTGACTGAGTCGCCCTGTATAGTCACTTCCCTTATTTTTCCCTGGTCCACGTGAGCCAGAAAATCACTGAATATAAGGGTATCGTCCCTGCTGCCCGGTTGCTGGAACATCTGGAAGAGAAAAATAAAAACAAGACACACCACGATCCACATGGCTATGTTTTTCTGAAATTGATTCACAATGGAAAACTCCTTGTATCCTGCAAAAACTTTTTACCGGCAGATAAAGCGCCGGCCTGAAAGAGCGGGAATTGTACCTGAATACCTGCTTTCAGGGGATTCGTAAGGGAAAGTGGAATAACCTTTTTCACGCCTTTTCATCGGCACGCGCGCACGATCCCTCATTAATCAAAATTCTGTGAAAATATCAAACAATTTCTGCTTTCATCACCGCCCTGGTCTCCTTTCTCACCCTGACCCGTTCGCTCAGGCAGATACCCGGAACCCAGATAATTGACCGGGCGTCGGCAAGCAGCGGAATCCGGCAGCGAAGCCGGCGGGGAACCTTGGCATCGATGAAAAGGGATTTCAGTTTTTTGTGTCCCTTCATCCCGAGGGGCTGAATCCGGTCCCCCGGCAAAACATTTCTCACCGTCAGCAAACCATCGATGGTATCCATGTCCATAAAGGCTATCCCGTCCGTTCCGGCGCCGGCTTTATCGACCATTTCCAGGCTCAGGGACCGGGCTATCGCGTCTATCGGCGTTACGCCTGGGCAGCGGGCAACACATGAAAAGGATGTTCCCACCGTAGTCTCATCCGGTTCCGGGCGGCGGCCAACGACGAGGCGATCGTATTCCCGCCGCGCCTCCAATCCTCCACCGAGGTCAAGGCGTCCCGACGGATTACCGCCCTCGACCAGGGACAGAACAGCTTCCACGTGTTCAAACCCCCGCTCGGGTCCGCGAACCGGAACCGAATTCAGGCACACCCTGATCAATCGGCGTTGAAGCGCCCGGTTACAATCACGTAGTTTTGCGAGATCGATTTCGACAGGCACACGGTCGAAACGCAGTCCAAGGCGAGCGGCGGCTGAATTCGTCATTTCTTTAAGCCAGTCTTCCTCGTCCCTGAAGATCTCAGCCGTGCGTTCGAGCGTTTCCGCGAGATTCGGATTAACCAATTCCGCCAATTCCGGCAGCACTCGCCGCCGGATCCGGTTTCTCAGGTAGCAGTCGTCCTCGTTCGTTGAATCCGTCACGTATGAAATTCCCCGTTCATCGAGAAATTCCTGTATTTCGCGCCGCGTTGTCTCGAGAAGGGGACGAATGAAAAATCCGTCCCTGACGGGAAGCATGCCTCTCAGGCCGGCCGCACCGGCCCCGCGGAGGAACTTCATGAGTACCGTCTCGGCCTGGTCGTCCAGCGTGTGGCCCAGGGCCATTTTCGTGAGACCGTGTAACTTTCCGATTTCGTCGAAAATCCGGTACCGTTCACGTCGCGCGCGATCTTCCAGGGAAGCTCCCCTTCCATCGGACAGTGTGCCGGGAGGAATCGTCCCCGTCGCCAGTGGAAGTCCGAGGCCGTCCGCAAGGGTCTTTACAAAATCGGCGTCACGGTCGGACTCGGCGCCCCGTAATCCATGATGAACATGAACGACGACGAGCGAGAAACCGCCTCGCGACGCCAGGTCATGAAGCACGGTCAGCAGGGCGACGGAATCACTTCCGCCGGATACGGCGACTCCCACCCGCTCTCCCGGGTCGATCATACCGTACTTTTTTATTGTTTTCAGTACCTTGGCAAACATTATCCATCCGTTCGATCAATCAGCACGTTGTACCGGCCAGCGCCGTCACTCCCGGTCAATCAAGAGAACTCACTGAAACAATGCCGGCAGTTCGTCCATGGACTCACAGAGATAATCGGGTTGCAGGGCAATGAGTCCCTCCCGGTCCGTCAGACCGTTCAGAAAGGCGCAACTGAGGACGCCCGTGTTTTTCGCCAGCATGACGTCGTTCACACCGTCGCCTACCACGACGGTCCGTTTCCTGTCGACCGAGTATTCCGCGAGACGGGGCGCAAGCAGGCGTTCATCAGGTTTCGCGTATGGTTCCGAATCCTTGCACACGATTTCCTCAAAATACTCCTCTATGTTCAATCCCTTCGCAATTTTCAGCGTGTAGGCCTTTCTCTTGTTGGTAACGATAATTTTTCTCGTCCCCCGAAAATGTTCCAGCATCCGCCGCACTCCCGGATGGAGGTTCGTGGTGTCGAGAAGATGCTCCCAGTAATACGCGGAAAATATTTCGAGAACCTGCGGCGCCAGTGCGGCGTGTTCCTGGCCGAGGGCCCGCTCGACCAGGGTGCCGATTCCGTCGCCGATGAAACCGCGAATTTCTTCCTCACGGCGGACGGGAAGACCCGTTTCCGCCAAAGCGTGGTTGACGGCTGCCGCAAGATCACGGCCCGAACTGACCAGCGTGCCGTCGAAATCAAAAACCATAAGATCAATTTCGGTCATTCACATCTTCTCCCGGGTTATTATTTCCTTTTATTCATGTAATATAGCAACTCAATCCGGCCTGACAAGGTGTTTTAGCGAAAAGAAGGGCGGGCGTCTGCACCATCTCTTTTATACCCTTCGACGTTTCATACTGTAAGACCTTTGAAGAACCTTACGAAATCAGTAATGTCGTCTTACCGGCGAATACCCTTGCGGGCACACGGGCCGGTATCCAGATTCAAAGACTTCACTGCAATGTTCCATACTGATGACTCGATATCGTGCTCTGCAGACAATCAACCGCGGATTCTGGGGGAGCAAGGTTCCGTTGACAATCGTCAAGGCTTCGTGGTAATGGGTTTCTCATGTCATAGCTTGGATCCCTCGAGGGACTGAGACGAACGGTTACACAGCCACGCATTTCCGGAGGCCCCAACCCTTCCGACATCAGTCCGAAGGTTTTTTTATGACCCCGGCGCTGCGGAGACGAAACATGGAAAAAGAAGCCATCGCGATTATAGGCGCCGGCAAGGTAGGCACGGCGATGGGCTGTCTCCTCAAATCCGCCGGGTACGTCGTCGCCGCTCTTGCCGATATTTCTGAAATTGCGCTTGAACAGGGAAACCGCCTCACGGGCGGACAAACTTTTACCGACCCCGTCCGGGCGGCCGAACTGGCCGACACCGTTTTTATCACCACTGTGGATGACCAGATCGGGAGCATCTGCAGTTGCCTCGCTGAAGGAGGCGTCCTCGGACCGGGCAAACGAGTGGTCCACATGAGCGGCGCAGGAGGCCTCGACCTCCTGGAACCGGCTCGCGCAGCCGGAGCCCGCGTTGCCTGCATACACCCGCTTCAGTCATTCGCCGATCTGGACGGCAGTATTCGGTCCATTCCGGGAAGCACCTTTGCCGTCACGGCCGAGGATGAAATCCGCGACTGGGCGCTTCAGGTGGTTCACGACCTGGGCGGCGTCTCCTTTTTTCTGGCCGACGAAGACAAGCCACTGTATCACGCCGCCGCCTGCTTCGCTTCCAACTACCTTGTTTCATTAATGAATATTGTCGTTTCTCTGTACGGAACGCTCGGCCTCGGTTCAAATGAAGCAATCAGGGCCGTCTGGCCGCTTGTGCAGGGAACAGTCGACAATATTAAAAAAAACGGCGTCGATGACGCTCTGACGGGTCCGGTCGTACGGGGAGACGTCATGACGGTCCGCAGTCACCTGGACGTTCTCGCCGCGAAGGCGCCCGAAACGCTGCCGTTATATCGGGAGCTGGGTCGCGGCGCCCTCGGCATCGCCGTAAAAAACAGGCGCATTTCCGAAGAAAAGTCAGCGGAATTAGATGCGCTCCTGAAAGGAGATGGTCTGAAATGAGTAAAGAGGGAAAGGCGCGCGCCGTCACGAAGATGACCATTCTGGACAAGAAGAAACACGGTGAAAAGATCACCATGCTCACCGCCTATGACTATTCAACGGCCGCCATGATGGACGAGGTGGGCGTCGACATGATACTCGTGGGTGACTCGCTGGGCAATGTTGTGCTTGGATATGACAATACCATTCCCGTCACCATGGAGGACATGATTCATCACACCAGTGCCGTGACACGCGGCGCCAAACGCCTCATGGTCATCGCCGACATGCCCTTCATGTCGTACCAGGCGTCGGTGGAAAGCGCCCTGGAAAACGCGGGCCGCCTCATGAAAGAAGCGGGCGCACACGGCGTCAAGGTCGAGGGAGGCCGCGAGATCGTCGAAGCGGTTCAACGAATGACCGCGTCGGGCATTCCCGTCGTCGGTCACCTGGGGCTGACCCCGCAGTCGATTCACCAGATGGGGGGCTTCAGAATGCAGGGAAAAACTGAAGAGGCGGCGCTCCGCATCAAGGAAGACGCCCTTCTTCTTCAGGAAGCGGGCGCCTTCGCGATCGTCCTCGAAGCTGTACCGGCGGCGCTGGCGGGAGAAATCACCGAAAGTCTCACCATACCGACCATCGGCATCGGCGCCGGACCGCAGTGCGACGGACAGGTGCTGGTGGTCAACGACCTGCTCGGCATGTACGAAAAATTTACGCCGAAATTCGTCAAGAAATACGCCGACCTGGCGGGAACGATGAAAAAAGCCTTCCGCGAGTACTGCGACGAGGTCAAAGACGGCACGTTCCCCGGGCCGGAACATTACTCGTAGCGGCGTCGAACGGGATCGGCCGGGTGGTCCGGGACCGCCCCGCCGCACTATTTTTCTTGCCCTTTGTTGAATAATTTCTTATAAGGGGGCACCTTTTCGGCTCGACTACTTTTATCGAAAGGAGTCCTTCATGAATATTATTATTTTCGGCCCCAACGGGAGCGGCAAAGGAACCCAGGGAGCAATCATTCAGCAGAAATTCAACGTCCCCCACATCGAAACGGGCGTCATCTTCAGACAGAACATCAAGGGAGGCACGGAGCTGGGAAACAAGGCAAAGGCCTATATCGACAAGGGTGAACTGGTTCCCGACGAGATCACTATTCCCATGATTCTCAACCGCATCAAGGAAGCGGACTGCTCCGGCGGATGGCTTCTCGACGGTTTTCCCCGGAACCTGGCCCAGGCCGAAGCCATGTACGAAGCTCTCACGAAGGAAAATATTCCCCTGGATTATGTCATCGAAATCCAGCTTGACCGCGGGATCGCGAAGAACCGCATCATGGGACGCCGCCTGTGCGTAAACGACAACAACCATCCCAATAATATTTACATTGACGCGATCAAGCCGATTGAAAAGGACGGTACGTTCGTCTGCCGCGTCTGCGGCGGAGAGCTTTCCACCCGCGCCGACGATCAGGACGAAGCGGCCATCGACAAGCGTCACAACATATACTATGATACAGAAAACGGGACGATGGCGGCCATTAATTATTTCAAGGAACGGGTCAACGTCATCAGCGTCGACGGCAGCCCGGGAGTAAAGGAAGTATCGGAGGATCTGCTGAAGAAACTCGGCTAGCATCCTCACTTTCTACCAGACAACAAAAGCCTTCCCTTTTACCGGAAGGCTTTTTTTCTCGAAAGCAGCTTCATGGACAGTATTCGCAATTTCAGCATCATCGCCCATATCGATCACGGGAAGTCCACCCTGGCGGACCGGATGATCCAGCTCGCGGGTCTTACCGACAGCCGGACGTTCAGGGACCAGATTCTCGACACCATGGACATAGAACGTGAGCGGGGCATTACCATTAAAAGCCAGGCAATCACCCTCCCCTACCGTGCGAAGGACGGCGGAACCTATTACCTGAACCTCATCGACACCCCGGGTCACGTGGATTTTTCCTATGAAGTGTCCCGGTCGCTGGCGTCATGCGAGGGCGTCGTGCTCCTGGTCGACGCCGCCCAGGGCGTGCAGGCCCAAACCCTGGCCAATCTCTACCTGGCCATGGAACACGACCTGGAGATCATTCCCGTCATCAACAAGATCGATCTTCCCGCCGCCGACACGGAAAGAGTCATGGAACAGATCGAGAACGAACTCGGGCTCGACCCCTTCGGCAGCATTCTCTGCTCGGCCAAGGAAGGCACGGGCGTTCCCGACATCATGGAAGCGATAGTGCAGCGGATCCCCCCGCCCCGGGGAGATGCCGACAAGCCCCTGTCGGCGCTCATTTTCGACGCCCAGTATGATGCCTTCCGGGGAACGGTTGTTTTTTGCCGCGTCTTCGACGGGATTATGAAAGCAGGGCAGGCCGTCCGTTTCATGCACAACGACACCGTCTATCGCGTCGAGGAAGTCGGCCGTTTTTCACTGGTGCGCGAAAAGAAAGAACAACTCGAAGCGGGTGATGTCGGATACCTTATCGCCGGCATCAAGAACGTCGCCGACGTTTCCGTGGGTGACACCATCACCGACGACCGCCGCCCCTGCGCGGCGCCCTTGCCCGGATTCAAGGAGGCAAAGCCGGTGGTTTTCGCATCCATCTATCCCATAGCCTCCGACGATTACGAAGAACTGGTCGTCGCGCTGGAAAAGTACAAGCTCAACGACGCCTCATTTACCTACCAGAAGGATTCGTCGGTCGCGCTCGGCCAGGGGTTCCGCTGTGGGTTTCTGGGCCTTCTGCACCTTGATATCGTCCAGGAACGGCTTGAACGGGAGTACGACCTTTCCATTATTCTTTCCGTGCCCAGCGTCCGTTACCGCTTTATCCTGAAAAACGGCGAAACAGTCTACATTGAAAACCCGGCCCACTATCCGGAGTCCATGTCCATCGAAAAAGCCGAAGAACCCTACATTCGGGCCACCATGATGTTCCCCGAGCAATACCTGGGAGCGGTCATGAAGCTCTGCATCGACCGCCGGGGCGAGAACTCGCAGATCAACTATCCCAGTCCCGAACGGGTTGAGTTGCAGTTCGAGATCCCTCTTTCAAGCGTGGTCTATGATTTTTACGACAGCCTCAAGTCGCTGACTCAGGGTTACGGATCCTTCGATTACGACATCATCGACTACCGGGAAAGCGACCTTGTCCTGCTCGACATTCTGGTAAACGGCGAAAAAGTAGACGCCCTCTCCC
>JAGYOR010000044.1 GCA_018399535.1 Deltaproteobacteria bacterium
ACACAGGCGCAGGTATTCCCGCCGGAAAGCTGCCCTTTGTTTTCGAACCTTTTTACCGGGCGGAAGGAAAGGAGAACCGGGACCGCTCAAAAGGATCGGGACTCGGCCTTACGTTCTGCAGCAGAATCATGGAAGCGCACAAGGGCAAGATCACCGTCGATTCGCGTGAAGGCGAGGGAACGACGTTTACTCTCCTCTTCCCCCGTTAAAAGGAGAACGTGAGTGACTTTGTTCGACGACGACAGTTATGAATTTCACGAAATGGACAGCAAGGACCGGTGCTTCAGGTGCGGGTACTCGTCGGGCAGCTTCTTTGTGCTTCGCCAGGTGAAATCCATGAAGATGGTGCATCTCTGTGAAGAATGCCTGCTTACCGGTATTTCAGACTACTATCTTGATAATACCCGTCCGTGGTCGCCGAAGGGAAAGTCCCGCAAGTAACCGCGTTTCAGAGCCACCGCTTTCGCCTCTTGTAGGACTTGACGTTCTTGAATGATTTCTGATCCCCCGACGCAGCCAGACCGAGATAAAATTCTTTCACGTCGGGATTTTCCTTGAGGTCGTCCGCCTCCCCCTCCATGACGATCTTTCCATTTTCCATCACGTACCCGTAATGGGCGATCTGCAGGGCCATGTTGGCGTTCTGTTCAACCAGGACAATGGTTGTGTGCTGTTCAGTGTTGATCCTTCGAATTATTTGAAAGATTTCTCGAACCACCAGGGGCGCCAGCCCGAGGGAGGGTTCATCCAGAAGCAAAAGCCGCGGGTGTGCCATGAGCGCCCTTCCCATAACCAGCATCTGGAGTTCGCCGCCGCTGCAATACCCCGCCATGGTTTTTTTGCGCTTTGCCAGGACGGGAAAATATTCGTAGATCATTTCCATGTCCCGTTTATACGGTTTCCCCCACCGCGTGGCCGTTCCCACCCTGAGATTTTCTTCGATGGTCAGGTACTTGAAAGGCTGCCTGCCTTCCAGGACCTGAATAATTCCCATTCTCGTTATGGTTTCCGGCGACGAGTTCTGAATGGGTTTGCCGTCGAATTCAATATTTCCGTCCGTCACCTCTCCGTTTTCCGGTTTGAGCAATCCCGAAACGGCTTTCAACGTCGTCGTTTTGCCGGCGCCGTTGCTTCCCAGCAGCGAGATGATCCGTCCTTCGGAGACGGCAAGTGACACGCCTTTCAATACCTGTATGACGTCTGAATAAACAACGCTGATGTTGTTAATCTGAAGCAGTATATTGTCTTTCATGTCGTTACTCATCCCCGTGCTTCAGTAAGAGAACGGCCAGAGGCGAACATTCGATTTCAGAATCCGCCACAACTCTGCGAGGCCGCGTGGTTCGAATATAATAAACAGTACGATGGTAAGCCCGAAAGCAAATTCACGAAGGGGCGCCATTGTAAGTTCGACACCCTCAAGAAAACCTGTATTCATAAGCATTTGTGTAACAATTCTGAGAATTTCGTTTAACATCGTGATGAAGGTTGCTCCAAATATGGCGCCGGGAATACTTCCCAGTCCCCCGATTATTATCATGGCCAGGTATTCCACGGAAAGCATCAGCGTGAACGGCTCTGTGGTAATGCTTACCATGTAATAGGCCCACAGCGCTCCGGCGAACCCGGCGTAAAAGGAACTGACCGCGAAAGACAGAAGCTTGTAGCCGAAAATAGGAATTCCCATTCCCTCGGCGGCGCGGTCGTTGTCGCGTATTGCCACGAACGCCCGGCCGTATCGCGTCCGCATGATATTGACGGCAATATACGTCATGACGACCAGAGAAATGTAAGAGACGTAAAAATAGGCCCTATCACCGTCAAGGCTGATGCCGAATATTTCCGGGAACGGCAGGACGATGCCTCTGGTTCCCTTGGTCACGCTCTCCCAGCTGACGAGAACGTATTCGATAATAAACTGCCCGGCCAGAGTGGCGATGGTAAGATACAGACCCTTAAGGCGTCCCGACGGCAGACCGAAGCCGATGCCCACCAGGGCCGTCACCAGCCCTGCCGCCGGCAGGGCGATGATGAAGGGACACTGCAATTCCGTTGACAGCACTGCGGCCGTATAGGCGCCCACGCCGAAAAAGGCTCCATGCCCCAGGGACAGCTGTCCCGTAAAACCAACCAGGATATTGAGTCCCAGCGCCGCGATTGATGTTATCGCGATAATCACGAGTATATAAAGGAAATATGCCTCGGTAACAAAAGGGACGATACCGAAGAGCACGGTAAGGCCAAGCACCAGGCAAAGCCGCCCGAAATCCGTTTCAAAGATGGACAGTTCCTGCTCGTACCGTTCAAAAAAATTACCGCAGAGCCTGAACTTGAGACTAGCCGGTCCTTTCATGATCGATGATCCTTTGTTCCTTTCAGAAACGTCTCTCAGACCCGTTCAATTTCCACGAGGCCGAAAAGCCCGTAGGGCTTCACCAGCAGGATGAATATGAGACAGATATAGGGCACGACATCGCGTAGTGCGGGGGAAATATAGCCGCCGGTGAATGTTTCCAGCAAACCGATGATAAGAGCTCCGATGATCGCCCCGCCGATGCTGTCCAGCCCGCCGAGAATGACGACGGGGAAAACCTTGAGGCCGACGGCGGACAGGTCGTGAACATTAATGCCGCTGATGATGCCGAGAATGATTCCGCTCATACCCGCTACAAGCGCCGCGATTGCCCATGAAAGTGCGAACACCCGCCGTACGTGAACTCCCAGCGACATTGCGGCTTGCTGGTTGTCGGCCACTGAACGCATGTAAATACCCTGCGACGAGAACTTGAAGAAGAGACCGAAAATGCCGAGAAAGACAAAACCGATAACGATAGCGGCCACGTAAACCGGCGGAACCGTGACGGGTCCCAGTGTCAACGATAACCATCCAGGCAGAAAATCCGGGTAAACGTAGAGGTTGCCGCCCCACAGGAGCAGTATGAGTCCCTTGAACATTGCCGCCAGTCCCACGGTGAGCATTATGACGAAAATAAGGGGTTCCCCGATGAGGGGACGCAGGAAGAGCCGCTCGATAACGAATCCCATGATGAAACTCCCGGTCAGCGACAGAAGAAAGGCCACGATCACGGGAAGCTGCGCCCAGGTTACGAGAGTGAGAAAAAGATAAGCCCCGAGAGCGAGAATTTCCCCGTGGGCGAAATTAAGCACGCGGGACGACTTGAAGATCATGACGAATCCCATGGCGGCAAGCCCGTACAGAAACCCGAGACTGATGCCGTTTATCAGCAACTGAAGAAAAAAATCCATCTCACTCCTCCGTCGTGCCGGGAGATTCCCCGGTGTCCTGTATTCGCACCGTTGTTTCTATGGTGCCGGTCTGCCCGTCGCGGTAACGCACCTGTCCCTTCACGGGAAGTTCCTTTCTGTTATCGTACATGGCCTCGATAAGCTTCAGGTACAATCCGTACACGAAACGGCGACGCACCTTGCCCGTTCTCGTTAATTCATCGTCGTCGGCGTCGAGCATCTTGTAAAGCAGGATGAACTTTCGAATGCGCATGTGCTCGGGCAATCGCTGGTTTACATCCCTGATCTCTTCGAGAACAAGTTCTTCAACCCGTTCCTGCTGTGAGAGGTCCGTGTACGTCGTGTAGGGTATCATCCGGTCTTCCGCCCAGCTTCCCACGTTTGCCATGTCGATGTTGATCAGCGCCGTGATGTAGGGCCTGCCTTCTCCGAATATGACCGCTTCCTTGATAAAGGGAGAAAATTTCAGCCTCGTTTCGATGAAATCCGGGGAAAACACCCTGCCCTTCTTGTCCCTGATGATTTCTTCATTTCTGCCGATGATGACCAGGTGTCCATCGTCGTCGATATAGCCCGCGTCGCCCGTCTTCAGCGATCCGTCGACGAAGGTTTCTTCCGTCGCCTCGTAATCCCCGTAATACCCGCGAAAGACCGACCCGCCGGACACGAGGACCTCACCGTTTTTCGATATGGTTGTCCTGGTTCCCGGGAGCGGCAGACCGACGGTTTCCGCCTTTACCTGGTTGTCGGGCTGCACCTGGAAAATGCCGCCCGCCTCGGTGAGACCGTAACACTGCTTGAGATTGAGCCCGATCGACCTGAAAAAACGGATCACGTCGGGACTGATCGGGTGGCCTCCCGTGTAGGCGCTTTTCAGACGCGAACAACCAACGCGGCTCAAAAGGGGGCGGTACACCACTGCCGAGACGACCACGCGTGCGACCGAAAGCAGGAACGATACCGGCATGTTTCCCTGTATCCTGTCCTCCACCGCCTGACCTATTTTCAGGGCCGCCTCGTACACCAGGCGGTTCATACGACCCGCGTCCTCCATTTTCACCCGAATCGACGATGCCATGTCTTCCCAGAAACGCGACGAGGTGATGATTATCTCCGGTCCCAGTTCACGGAAATCCTGCGTGACCGTCTCCGGGGTCTCGGGGAAGTTCATGGTCATGGCGCCGGTGAGGGCCACGCCCATACCCCACATCTGGTCCACGATCCAGGAAGGGGGCGAAATGGAAAGCCAGTTCGAATTTATTCCGACGGGAGCTGTTTCCAGCCACTTGTGCCCCATATCGATGAAATTGCCATGAGTCAGCATGGCGAGCTTCGAGACCCCCGTGGTTCCAGAGGTCATGATCATGATAGCAACGTCGTCCGGTCTTCCCTGCGCGAGCTCGCGTTCGAAAAGTCCGGGCTGTTCAGCGTCGAGCCGTTCCCCCATTTCAAGCAGCGCGCTGAAGCTGATGAGCCAGGGATCGTCTTCATAGAGACGCATGCCCGTGGGATCTACATAGATGACCTTCTGCACGTGAGCCAGCTTTTCGCGCTGCTCTATCAGTTTATCCACCTGTTCCTGGTCCTGGGCGACGACACAGGCCGTCTTGATCCTGTTCAGCGTGCCGGCCAGTTCCGATGCCACGGCCGAGGTGAACAGATTCAGTGATATGCCTCCAAGCGACTGGGCTCCCAGCTCGCTGAACAGCCACTCAGCGTGGTTGTCCATGATGATTCCCAGGTGTCCGCCCCGCCGGAATCCCAGCGCGTAAAGGCCCAGCGCGGTACGCCTGGTAAAATCAGCATAATCCCCCCACGTATAGCGACTCCACAGGCCGAAACTTTTTTCCCGTATGGCGATACAGTCGTCGGTCAGCGTCCCGGCATGATGCATGAGAATCTGCGGAAGCGTCATGGTTTGCTGCGCTTTCAGCTGTTCGTTCGTAAGCCGCCTGGTCATGAAGAACGTTCCCGCCTTATTCGATATCGATCCGATCGCCCAGGTACGCCTGAACGACCTCCGGGTTATCCTGTATTTCCAATGGGTCTCCCTCGGCAAGTTTTTTGCCGAAATTGAGGGCAACGATTCGGTCCGATATAGACATAACAACCGACATGTCGTGTTCAACCAGTATCATGGTCTGTCCCCAGGATCCGTTGAGTTCCACCAGGAATCGCACCATGTCCTCGCGCTCTTCCAGGTTCATTCCGGCAAACGGTTCGTCGAGAACCAGGAGCCTGGGCTCGAGCACGAGCGCCCTTCCCAGTTCAACCCGTTTCCTCAGGCCGTAGGGTAGCGATCCCACCAGTTGTTTCCTGATGGACTGCATTTCCAGGAAATCAATAATTTCTTCAACTATCTCGAGGTTTTTCACTTCCTCACGGCGCGCCCGTGGAAGAAAGAAGCAGGCATTGAGAAATCCGTAGCTGCTGGAAACATGGCGCGCCATGAGAAGGTTTGAAAGAACGGTCATACCCGTGAACAGCTCTATGTTCTGAAATGTCCTTCCGATACCTTTTCGGACAAGGTGGTGGGTGGAAAAGTGCGTGACATCCTCGCCGTTGAAATGCACCTTCCCTTCCTGGGGACGGTAATAACCGGTAAGGCAGTTGAGAAGACTTGTCTTGCCGGCGCCGTTGGGCCCGATAACCGCCAGCAACTCGCCGGTGGCGATTGAAAGCGATACGTCGCTCAACGCCGCAACGCCGCCGAACCTGAGCGACAGGTGTTCAACCTGCAACTCGGCCGGTTCCGGTCCCTTTTTCCCAGCGTAAATACGGGGCTGTCCACGGAACGATTTCATTGATTACCGCGTAATTTCCAAGGTGTCTTCTCCCGGCACAAAGAACGGCGTCAACGGCTGGAACGACCCGTCTTCATTGACCTGGACGATTCGTGCCGTGAACGATCCCTCGTGATCGTCGGGTCCGTATGTGACATCGGGCAGCAGCCCGCCGAAGTCTTCGTTTTCGAAGGATTCCAGCGCCGCGTTGATGGTTTCCCTCGTGATTTCACCGGACTGTTCGTGGGCCCGAATGAGCGCACGCTCCATGATCATCGCCACGGCGACCCCTTCCCAGTAAGAAGCATCGAAATCTTTTACCGTTTCATATCGTTTCCAGAGCTCCCTCATAAGGTTCATGCCCTCGGATTTATCGCCGGGAAGAGCGCCGGGAAACTGGATTCTCAACCGGTCCCGTATAAGTCCCTTGCCCATGGTGAAGAAATCGGGATCCGTCGATGTCCAGGTTCCGAAGAACGGAGGCTGGTAACCGATCCTGTCGGAATCCCGAAGTGCCGTGATGATAGCCGCGGGCAGCATCTGCATGAATATATATTCAGCCCCGCTTCGTTTGAGTCTGAGAAGCTCAGTTGACAGGTCGACTGTCTGCGGCGGAAATTCCTCGACGCTCACGATATCGACGCCGATTTCAGCGGCATACTCCCTGCTGGGCTCGTGAATCGATTTGCCGTAGGCGTTGTTATAGGTAAGCAGGCCGACTTTCGGGTTTCCCTCCCCGTCGTGAATCGCCTTGATGTAGGCCAGGACGGCGTAACAGTCCAGCCGGTAACTTCCGAAAGGAAGATACATGTAATCGACGGGATCTTCAAGAATTTCCCAACTCGTTGAATAATTTATCGTGGGTATTTTGTACCGTTGAACAATCGGTTTCGCGGCGATACCCTCGCCCGCGCCCCAGGTTGCGATCATGTCGACTTTGTCCCGAACAGCGAAGCGTCTTACGGCTCCGACAGCTTCCTGGACCTTGTACATGGAATCGACGAGGACAAGATCGAGTTCTCTTCCGGCTACTCCTCCCTTTGTTTCGTTGACGTATTTAAAATAATCCTGGTGGCCCTTCGCGTGATACTGGCCCCAGGTCGACGCGGGGCCGGTAAGGTTGATCGCCGCGCCGATCTTGATCGGTTCGGCCTGTACCGTCGTCGAAACAGCGACAGTGAGCATTATTCCCATCAACAGCAAAAACATTTTTTTCATCTTACATCCCTCCTTCGCTCCTCGCGAAAAAAATGGGCCCGGCTCCCCTTCTGCGCCGCGGCCCACATAAAAAAAGCCGCGGGAAGCTTCTTCAGGCTGCCCGCGGCCTATAAGCATTGTCAGGTACTACAAGACCGGCCGGCAGACCTCCCCGCTAAAAAAGTAAAAGCCGAAAAACTGAAACGTCTTTGTGTACGCGCTTATGCCGGTCGTCATGTTTAACTCCACAATGATCGTTGGTGAGCGACAACATAATAAATTACCTTCGCTTGTGTCAAGCTGATTTTTTTACTTTTGCCGGAATCATGGAGAATCAGCCATGATTTGTGTTACACTATGACGCGGCGTTGGCCCTGAAACAACCGGCTGACGGTTATTGCAGCCGAAATGTGATGCAGAAATGTTTGAGGCTGTGGTACAAATAAAAATAAAAAAAATCCAAGGAGAAAACATTCCCATGAATCCGGAAGTCTTTCGAGAATATGACGTGCGCGGAGTCGTCGGCAAGGATCTTACGGAAAATTTTGTTCGTGATCTCGGCAAAGCCATCGGCACGTTCAGCCGCGAGCGCGGCGTAGCCGTCATGACCCTGGGAAGGGATTGCCGCCTCAGCTCGCAGTCGTACCAGGAAGCCCTGGCGCAGGGACTCAACGCGGCCGGAATACGCGTCATCGATATCGGACTGTGCGCGACGCCAATGCTGTATTTTTCCATCCGCAGCCTTGACGCCGACGGCGGCGTAATGGTGACGGGAAGTCACAATCCTCCCGATTTCAACGGGTTCAAAATCTGTGTCGGTCCCGACACTATCTACGGAGACGACATCCAGGCACTTCGACACATCATGGAACAGGGAAACTATTCGAAAGGTTCCGGAACGGTTGAACAGGACTCCGTTACCGATGACTACATGAACCTTGTCGTCTCCAACGTGAACGTTCCCCGTCCCCTGAGAATAGCCGTCGACGGCGGCAACGGCGTGGGCGGGCATTTCGGAAATCCGGTTTTTGAACGCCTGGGATGCGACGTGACGCCTCTCTACTGTGAAATGGACGGCAACTTCCCCAACCACTTTCCCGATCCAACCGTCGAAGAGAACCTGGCCGACCTGAAGGCAACAGTCCTGAAAGAAAAGCTTGACCTGGGCATCGCATTTGACGGCGACGCCGACCGCATTGGCGTTATTACCGAAACCGGCCGGGTACTCTGGGGCGACGAGTTGCTTCTTCTCTTTTCCCGCTTCATACTGAAGGACCATCCCGGTGCGACCATAATCGGCGAAGTCAAGTGTTCCCAGAAACTTTACGACGACATCGAAAAACACGGGGGTCGGGGCATCATGTGGAAGGCCGGCCACTCGCTCATTAAAGGAAAGATGAAAGAGGAAAACGCCCTGCTGGCCGGGGAAATGAGCGGCCACCTGTTTTTCGGCGATCGTTATTTCGGTTACGACGACGCCATATACGCCGCGGCCCGTCTCATCGAAATCATCTCGACCAGCGGGACGGGGCTGGACGAGTTGCTTGCCGATGTTCCGCAAACCTTCACCACGCCGGAAATACGGGTCGACTGCCCCGACGCGCTGAAATTCGATGTGGTACAACAGGTGACGGAACACTTTCGTGAAGGCTACGAGACCATAAATATCGACGGCGTCCGTGTCCGATTCGAGGATGGCTGGGGACTGGTCAGGGCTTCCAATACGCAGCCCGTGCTCGTCATGCGTTTTGAAGCCTCTGAAGAAAAACGTCTCGCCGATATCCGTTCGATGATGGAATCGGTTGTCCGCGACGCCATGCAAAAGGTTCAAGATGTGAAATAATAATTATTGCACGGATAAGGAGGTGCCGTTCTATGTATAATGTTTCTCAGAAAAACACGAAGCTCACCACGTTCTACCTGCTGGAAACAAAAACAGAAGACCTTGCACCTCAACTGCGGCGAAACATGAAGCGGAAAAAGCCGGTCCTCGTGGTGCCGGCGCTGGCCACGGAATTCACTCTCGAGGAATACAGGCCGGTTTTTCTCAATATTATACGTCAACTCAAGCGCGTCACCTACCTGCACACAATCATATTCGGACTCGACGGCGCCACCGACGAGGAGGCGATGGACCTGGCCGATCTTTTGAAGAAAACGGGTCTGAAAAATTTCGTCATTCAGCACAACAAGGGCAAGGCATTCACCACGCTCTACAACAAGCTCACCGACGCGGGGTTCAATCTCGACCAGCCGGGGAAAGGACGCAACATGTTCATGTCCTTCGGCGTCGCCCAGGCGCTGGGAGCGCAGTGTATCGGCGTACTCGACGCGGACATCAAGACATTTCACCGTCGCCAGCTCGACCGTCTCTTCTATCCCGTCATCGCACGGGATTACGAATTTTCAAAGGCTTTCTACGCCCGGATCAGCGACGGCCAGATGTACGGACGCGTCAAGCGTCTCCTGGTCGATCCACTACTGATAGCCTTGAAGCGCAAGTTTTCCGAGTTCGGCGACAACAAGTTTCTCCGTCTCGCGGACTACCTGCTGGCCTTCGATTACCAGCTTTCCGGGGAGGTCGCCTTCGACATGAGTCTCCTGCGACGGATGCATTTCGCCACCAACTGGGGGGTCGAGATATTCACCCTTATTGAAGTCTACCGGAAAGCGAACAACATCGCCCAGGTGCAATTCTCAAAGAAACCCTTCGACCACAAACACCAGAGCGCTTCCGCCGATGACCGGGAACACGGCCTGTACAAAATGGCAATCGACATCGTCACCACTATATTTTCGTCCCTCGTGGTAGAAGAAGGCCTCGAGATTACGGACTATTTTATTCAGGACCTTACGATCGCCTACCGCAACGTGGCCGAGGAGCTCATCAAGAAATACGCTGACAATTCGTCATTCTCGAATCTCAATTACGACCGCAACGCCGAGGAAGCCCTGGTGAAAACAATTTTCACCGAGGCAATTCTCACGGCGGGCGATTACCTCGCCTCGCCCTGCCGCATGACGGACCGGTTCCTGCGCATTGTCATGTCGGACGATCGCTTTCAGAAATATCTCGACATGGGACTTCAGAAAGACATGCTTGAGTACGAGAAAGACAACCGTTTCCAGCTCTTTGAAGTTCCCCAGACCGTGTCATGGGAGCGTATCATTACAAAGATGCCCCGCATACTGCTCGATATCGGCGACACGGTGAAACGGGAACAGAAACGTTATCTTTAAAAAAAGAAAAGGCGGAAAAGCGGGTGGGTGTGATCTCCGGTTGACTGACCTGCGGCGGCCGTCACTCAGGTCCGGCGGCGAAACGGCGCCTCCTGTGCACTCACCGGCCGCCTCCCTGCTTTTCCGCACGCACCATCATGATATACAGATCCATTACGTTGGTCAGTGTCGGCCCCGTTATGAGATGTTCCTCCGTTCCCTCGAAAAATCGGTAGGAGTCGTTGCGCTTCAGGTAGTCGATCGCCTTCATGCCCCGACGTCGTCCACGCTCGACGGTACCGCCGTCGACAACGGCGCCCGCTGCGTCCGTCGGCCCGTCGGTCCCGTCGGTCCCGCCGCTCAGCACGACGATGCCGTCCATTCCTTCAATGGCCAGAGCGGCGGCAAGGGCGAATTCCTGGTTGCGTCCTCCCCTGCCCTTCCCCCGGATCGTTACCGTTGTTTCGCCTCCCGAGATGATACAGGCCGGTGGAGCGGCGGGGTTTCCCGAACGAAGAATCTCGCGGGCGACGGCCGCGTAAATCTTTGCAGCCTCCCGCGCTTCACCTTCCACTGAGCTCGACAGAACAACGGTGTTATAGCACCGCGCGGCGGCTTCCCGGCGCGCGGCTTCAACTGAAAGAGACGCGCTTCCGATGATCAGCGTACTGGTATTGCTAAATGCTGGATTTCCCGGCTTCGGCGTTTCTTCCTCTTCACCTTTGCTTCCCCGTTCAAGATACGCCAGGACGGACGGGGGTATATCATTCCTGATGCCGTAGGCATCGAGAACCGCCAGGCAATCTTCAAAGGTGCTTCGATCCGGCACGGTGGGACCGGACGCAATGACATCAAGATCGTCGCCGGTAACGTCGGACAGTATCAGCGACACCACGGTCGCGGGCGCTGCGGCGGCGGCGAGCCTGCCTCCCTTGATGGCCGACAGATGTTTTCGCAGGGCGTTGATTTCATGAATTGTGGCGCCGCACGCCAGGAGTTTTTTTGTGAGAAGCTGTTTGTCTCCAAGTGTTACGTTCGCAACCGGGAGAGGCATGAGAGATGACCCGCCGCCCGAAACAAGGCAGAAAACCAGGTCGTTCGGTCCTGCCACCCCTGCGCTTCCCAGTATCGTTTTCGCGCCGGACACTCCCGCCTCGTCGGGTACGGGATGTCCCGCTTCGGAAATAGAAACAAACCGGAGCGGACCGCCATGACCGTACTTGGTCGTCACGTCTCCGCCGCTGATGCGGGAACCGAGAATATCCTCCAGAGCCGACGCCATGGGCCAGGCCGCCTTGCCCGCTCCCACCACGTAAATATTTTCGATGTCCTCCAACCGACGCGATAACGGTCCGACAACCAGTTCACCACGGTCCGTGAGCGAAACAACGCGTTCCACCGCTTTCCGCGCGTCGGCCGCGGCGAGCCCCGCCTGAAAAACGGCCCGGGCGTCATCCGCCAGTTTCTCGTTGCCTTTATTCATTCCGCCCGCTCCTCAGAACTCCCTTTTCGCCGTCACGTCTCGCTTGACGGCGTTTATCAGATCGGTCATCACCGGGATCACGTTTTCACGGAAATCGCCGGCAACAACCAGGTACATGATATCGTCGCCCGGGTGAAGCGTTCCCTCCCGAACCTCGGCGCGTATGTCGATGATTCCCTCTTTCCGGCGGTATTCATCGAGAATACGCTCCAGCGCTTCGTTATCCGCCCGGACCTCGATTTTCTCCACCGGGCTCCCGTCGCGGGATGTCGCTCGAACGACGCCGTTATGAGCGAGGATCATACCCGCCTGATGAATATCGGGATGCGACTTTACCTTTTCCACGAGTTTCTGCAGTCCCATGCGTTCCGTTTCCTTTCCGGAGTTGACGTTTATCCGCCATTATGAGAGAAAAAACACATGTGCGCAAGACGTCGATCACGAAAAAAAACCTATCGCCTTGAACGTCTCGGGGAATTTCTTCCGGCGACGTTGATGAAACAGCGAATATTCATCGATACGATTCCGCCGAACCTGACCAGACTCTGGACGAAAACAGTGGGCCCGCAGATCGCCCGCCAGACCGGCCCCTGCCGGTTCAGGGACGGCATGCTTTCGGTCAAGGTAAGCACTTCTTCGTGGATGCAACAGCTGCAGTTCATGAAAGATGAGATTCTCGACAGGCTCAACGCAGCCGACCCGCAGCAACCGATCAAAAAAATAAAATTTTTCATCGGCCATGTTCCGCCTTTACCTGTCTCCGGCGCCGCTCCTGTCGTCGATGATTTCGACGAAAGCAGGCTCAAGAAGCGCGATCGGAGGCTTATAGCCGAACGCACAGCCACCGTGGAAGACAAGGAGCTGAGGGAAATCATTCGCCGGGCCATGGTGAAAGAGGCGCTCACGCGCCATTTACGTCCCTGACCGGGCCCCCGTTGAAGACGCAGCTCATCTCGGCGGTATAGACCCCCGGCGATTCATACATGATAAGCGGCGGTTCAACGCGCAGCTCCTCTCCGGCCCCCTTGATTGCTTCCACCAGCACGAACGACGCGGTTGATTCGGCAAAGGAATGAACGAAGCGCAGTTTCTTCGGCTCGATTCTTCTCGTTCTCAGGCCGGACAAAAGCGCGACAGACCGCTCCGCCGGGTAGATCGCGCAGAGCCTGCCCTTCGCCTTCAGTAGAAAGGCCGCCGCTTCCAGGAAATCATCGATGGTACCGTGCAGTTCATGCCGTGCCGCGGCTTTTCGTTCCTGCGGATTCACGCGTCCGCTTCCCGCCTTCCGGTAGGGAGGATTGAAAAAAACGGCGTCAAAGCTCTCGGCTGCGCAGTGCTGTCGAACGGTCCGCACATCGGTTGAAATGAAGGTTACCCGCTTTTCACACCCGTTCAGTGCGGCGCTCCGATTCGCCATGTCGGCCATTTCATGCTGTATTTCAAAGCCGGCAATGGAAACATCCCGATGCCGATCCGCCAGTAGAAGTGTTACGACTCCACTGCCGGACCCCAGTTCCGCCGCCCTGTCGGCGCGTTTCAGCCGTACGAACCCGGCGAGAAGCACGGCGTCGATGGAAAAGCGATAGCCTTCCCGTTTCTGCAGGACAACGACGCCGCCCCCGGGCAGGCGTTCCAGTGTTTCGTCATCGTTTCTTGATGTATCGACGGTCATGGTTGACCCCTTTGCCTGGCGCGAATTACGCCTTCAAGAAACCCATATTTCGAGACTATTTTCAATTGGAAATGTCGTTACGCCAAAAAGCGTTGTTTTTTCAACCGCATACCTCACGGGTTGTTGTGTGTTTATTCATCACGAAAAAATTGAAAAATTATATAAAAAAATCTTGTCTCAAAGCTTCTAAAAAGCTATAAAAAGCAACTATGTATCCACGACAAACGGACCAGGTTTTTTCATTGAAGTGAAACGCCGGTTTCGTGACGTCATTAATCCTTTACACATTGTAGCCCGCGAGAGGAGAGAAGCCACCGTGATACGAGGAAAATTGAGATTATCGATTTGTGTAATTGTTGCTTTGTTCTTTTTATTCCCCTGTTCACAGGGTTTCTGCGCGCAGACGCCCGAGGATGTTCTCAAGCAGGGTATCGAGGAATACCGCCTTGAGAACTACGAAGAATCCATCGAGACCCTCACGGAAGCCCGGAAACTGCTGCCCGATTCATCGATGGCCGCCTTCATGCTGGGAATGGCCTACAAGCAGACCATGGACTACAAGGCGGCGCTTCCCCAATTTCAGGACGCCGTCACCATGGAGCCACGCATCAAGGAGGCCCTGCCCGAGTTGATCAACATCCACTATCGACTCGGCAATTACGAGGAGGCGAAACGCTGGATCGCCGTGGCGGAACGCGAAGAAATCATGCTCGCCCCGGTCTCGTTCCTCAAGGGGCTGGTGCTTCAGAAAGAAGGGAACTACCTCGAATCGGTGGATGCTTTTGAACGGGCGAAAAGCCTTGATGAAAAAATGTCGCAGTCGGCCGATTTCCAGATCGGCGTTTCCTACATGATGGCCCGGCGCCTCCAGCAGGCCCAGGAACGCTTCCAGGCCGCCGTCACGGCCGATCCCACGACGGACCTGGGCACCTACGCACGCAGGTACCAGGACCTGGTGGAAGACCGGATCTTTCTCGAACGTCCCTGGCGTTTCACCGCGGGCCTTTTTGGACGTTTTGACTCAAACGTCGTCGCAAAACCGGAAGAATCATCATTCGCCGGCGGCATCACGAACGAAGCCAGTCTCGCCTTCGCTCCTTCATTTCGGGTCGATTTCGTTCCCGTCCTTGAAGGCAACAAACTGTTCAGCGCGAACTACTCGTTCGGTTCGGTCAT
>JAGYOR010000045.1 GCA_018399535.1 Deltaproteobacteria bacterium
CGCGGCACATCGAAGATTCCCGGGGAGACCGTCGCCATCTGGGGACGACGCCGCGGACAGACGATCCGCCCGAGAAAGTCGCCGCCCGGCCAGGGAATAACGGCCGCCAGTTCTCCCTTCGCGTTGAGTTCAAGATCAACGCAGTGGGCCGAAAGTCCTGTTCTCAAACGGGCCGCAAGGCGTGAGGCAAGGTCGACTCCCATGGCCGTTGCTCCGAAGAGAACGACGTCAGGTTGGTATTTCCGCAACGCCCGGTCCACGACGGCAAGATAATTACCGCCCCGGTAGTCTTCCAGCCCGGGGTCGTCGGCAACGAGAATCTCGTCCGCGCCGCGGTTTTCGAGGAGGGCCGCCGTGCCGCTTACATTGTGGCCGATTAACAGGGCGCCCACCTTCCATCCCGGCGCCGCGGCAAGCAGGCGGGCCTTCCCCAGGAGCTCAAAAACCACGTCGGCGGTTTGTCCCGATCTCTGCTCCGCGAATATCCAGATCCTGCTTTCCGGTTGACGATTAGCCATTGCGAAATCCCATGCGCCGCAGCCGATCGGCGAGCACTGCCGCCTGTTCGGCGGGAGTGCCTGAAAGCATTTCGGCGCGGCTTTTCCGTTCCGGTTCGAAGAGCTCGAGAACCCTGGTGGGCGAACCTTCCAGACCGATCCACGATTCTTCCAGCGGCAGGTCGTCGGCTGAAAGGACAACCACCTCCTTACCCTCCGAATCCAGCACATCCATCAGGGTCACGTAGCGGGGTTCGTTGATATCCGCCGTAACCGAGACAACCATAGGGGTTTGCCCCTCGGCCGTGAACGCGCCTTCCTCGTTCCGCGAGCGCAAGCGAAGATCACCATCCGGCGATACCCGGCAGTCATCCACGTGCATGATGTTCGGCACGTCGAGAAACTCGGCGACCTGGGCGCTTACCTGGGCGGTGCCGCTGTCCGTTGTTTCGTCGCCGCACATAACGAGATCGAAGGTCCCGAGATGCCCGACGGCAGCCGCGATGACGCCGGCCGTCGCGAGGGTGTCTCCGCCGGCGAAACGCCGATCGGAAAGAAGCACCAGGCGGTCGGCGCCGCGGGCCAGCGATTCCTTCAACACGGGCAGGGCGTCGCCGGGCGCCATGCTGAGCGCGGTGACGCGCCCGCCGTGACGTTCCCTGATCTGCACGGCAGCCTCGAGCGCGTGCCGGTCGAGAGGATTGATCACGGAAGGTATGTCACGACGAATCATGGTTCCGGTCTCCCTGTCGATGGTCATTTTACCCGCCTGCTTCGGGTCCGGAACGGGCTTTATGCACACGATCATTTCCATGCGGTCGGTTCACCGTTTCGTTTCAGGACATGGCCTGGCGTGAAAGGACGACCTTGGCGATTTCCGCTGTTCCTCCCGCCGGAACCGTCACCAGGGCGTCGCGCAACAACCGCTGCACGGGGTATTCCTTCAGAATGCCGTAGCTGCCGTGAATTTCGACGGCTTTCCGTGCGGACCTGGCGGCCGCCTCGCAGATCCACTGTTTTGCCAGCGTCGCTTCGGCGTCGGCGGGCAGTTCGCTGTCGAGCAGCCATCCCGCCCGGTACGCCAGAAGGCGGGCGATTTCAAGGTCAGAATAAATATCCGAGAGATAAAACTGTATGGCCTGGAGCCTGGAAATCGGTTTTCCATAGAGAACCCGCTCGTTGGCGAATTTCACCGCCTCTTCCAGAACGGCGTTGAGAATGCCCAGTCCCACGCTCGCCATGCCGGTACGACCGCACTTGACAATGGTTTCAAGGGCGACGCTCATGCCGTTGCCTTCTCCGCCGAGAAGATTCTCCTTCGGAACACGGCAGTCCTGCAGCACCAGCTCACCCGTATTGGCGCCCCGGAGTCCCAGCTTGTCTTCCACGTGTCCCGTCCCGGCGCCGGGAAAGTCCTTTTCGACGATGAAAGCCGACATGCCCTTGCGTCCCTCTCCGGTCATCGCCGCGACGACCCAGATGTCGGATACGTGGGCGTTGGTTATGAAACATTTCCTGCCGTTGAGAACATAGTCGTTGCCATCGAGGCGGGCGGTGGTCTGCGTTCCGCCGACATCCGAGCCTCCACCGGGTTCCGTTACGGCGAACACGCCCAGCGTTTTCCCGTCAGCCAGGGCCGGGAGATATTTCTTTTTCTGTTCTTCCGTGCCCCAGGTATTGATTCCGTAGATGCACATGTGATGTACTTCGAGCGACATGGGGATGGCCGGGCAGATCCTGCCGAGCTGTTCAAGTACGAGAACACGGGCGAGGTGCCCCAGTCCGGAACCGCCGTATTCGCGGGGCGTGATCACGCCCAGGATGCCCATCTTCGCCAGTCCATCGAGAAGGTCAAGCGGGAATTCACCCGTTTCCTCCATGCGATCCATGCGTGGCGGCAGTTCTTTTTCGGCGAATTCACGGATCGATTTTTGAAGCATCCGGTCGCGCTCGCTCAGTGTGAAATCCATAAGTCTTCCTCCTTAATCCAGGATGTTGTAGTGAAGCCGTCGTCCGGTCGGAGGGCGCCTTGTGTCGACCCGGTTCCGGGAGGATAAAGAAGAGCGCCGCCCGTTTTATCGCGGCGATTGACAGGAAGACGCCCGGACCGTATAGTGCCGGAATTCTGCGGGATTGCAGATTCAGCCCATGGCCATTATGAATACTGGACTCTGGTATCTTTGTCAATACGGATAATCAGCCGCCGGGTCCGTCATTGGCGGAATCCGCGGGTGCGCGGACGCGTCGACGCCTGTATTCCGGGCAGGGGGATGCCGCATACTGCTGAAGAGAGAAAAGAGTGGAGATGTGAAAAAAGGGAATCGTCAACTATTCGCCCGGTCAGCGCGACATCCACGCCTCCATGTGGGGGACTTCCGTGGCCGTCCAGGTTTCGGAATCCCTCAGCTGGCTGAAGAGCGAAAAGAGACGTCCCATAGTATCCGCGGCTTTTTCCATGCAGCCGATCCTGTCGAGAACACGGGCTTCCTTGTCGGCTTCGTCGTCGCTCTCATCCGGGTTTGCGGGAAGTGTCATGGACTGGAAGAAAAAACCGTCCGCCTTGAAGGTGAACTCCCACTCGCTGCTTCCCACGCCGATCTTGACGCGGGCCTCCCTGACCTTCTTCCCCGTGCGCAGGGCCGCCTTGCCTTCGGACAGGTCGGCATGAAGTCCGCTGCAAACGACTGTTTCCGAATATTCACCTTCCCCCGACTCCAGGACGATCCTTCGAACAAACATAATTTCCACGTCGCCGAGACCCGGTATCATGACGGACCCGTTTCTCTCTTCACTCTTGAACCATAGCCAGGTCAGAAATTCGCGGCCAGGAAAGACGATATTTTTTTCTTTTGTTTCCATTGAAAAGAGTCCTTTTTTCAGCCCCGGGGCGATTGTTCCGGCTGTTCCGGAGTCGTCGCCGGGTCGGGGTTCCAGGGAGTATACGGTACAAGTTGAAGTGAAAAGGTCGCCTTGAACTGTTTTTCGAAATCTTCCGCCGCCTTTTCCGAGAGTGAGCCGAAAAGCACCCATTCCTGGAACGGCGCCCAGCAGACTTCATACCAGGAAGGAACGGGAGGCGTGCTTTTCAGAAGGGCCCGGCGGACGTTTTCCCGCAGATCCTGCCGCTGTTCGCGAAAGAGCTTCTTGAGGCCCTTCTCCCGAAGGTATTGTTGCTCCGCTTCCATGGTCCTGACGCGGAGAAGCGAAGGCGGAAGAATTATTCGATCCACCCGCAGGGCGAACAGGAGAAATTCGCCGAACCGGTAATTGGCATATTCAAAATTATTGTCGAGAATGTTCTCGATACTCGTCCAGCCCAGGTTTTTTTCCGCGGGTTCCGCCGTCATTTCACGAAAGGCGTGAAGCTTGATCCGGTCGTCGAAAACGTTGTTGAAGTTCGGCGGCAGATCGCCCGCCACCCGGTAACGCCGGAATGTAGCACTTCCTTTTAAAAATCCCATGGGACGAAGCTCCTTCAGATACTGTCGAGTCGACGCGATGAAAAAGACAGGCAGGGATTGAACCGCGTACCGACGTAGAGAAGGGAACCTATCCCGAGGGACCGTTCCGTGTCAAGCGAATTGCCGTTGAGAAAAATTTTTTCGAAGGAAAGAAAGCGCGTCTCATCATGGTCGATTGCGGGATGTCCGCGGGAATTGCGAATAGACACCCCCGTTCTTTTGTGATAGAAATCATCGGAATCAAAGCCGATCGGCGGTGTTCGCCGCATGAAAACGGTGGCCCGGCGACGGCGTCCATAACGGGAAAGGATCTGTCCTTCGGCATGAATATACAACGGGTGGGCATACTCGCCAATGCGGGGAAGGAAACCGCGGCGCGTGATTCACTCAAGCTGGGTGAATGGCTCGAGAAGCGCGGCATATCGGTTGTTTATGAAGAAGAAATAGCCCGGTTCGTCGAAGGTGTGCGGGGAGTGTCCCGTGAGGAACTGCCCCGTCTTTCGGACATGATCGTCGTGTTCGGCGGCGACGGCACCCTGCTCAAGGCGGCGCGGATCGTCAAGGGTCACGATGTCCCCATACTCGGTGTCAACCTGGGCGCCTTCGGGTTCATGACGGTCGTGAATCTTCACGAAATGTTCGATACGATGGAGCTGATTCTCGGCGGATACTCGCGTACATCGAAGCGGATGATGCTGGATGCGTCCATCGACGGAAAATCCCTGTCCGCCCTTAATGACGTGGTGATCAATCGGGGCAACCTTTCGAGGATCGTGAACCTGGAAACCTTCGTGGACGACAGGTATCTCGCCACGTTCAAGGCCGACGGGCTTATCATATCGACGCCCACCGGTTCGACGGCATATTCGCTTTCCACGGGCGGCCCCATCGTTTTTCCTGAACTTGATTCCATGATCATCACCCCCATCTGTCCCCACACGCTGACCAACCGGCCCGTCGTCGTGCCGCCCGATTGCGTCGTCAAGGTGGTCCTGACGACCAGGGAAAAGGGCGCGACGGTGACCGTGGACGGCCAGGATTCGCTCGTCATGACCTCGGGCGACGCGGTGAGTATTTCAAAATCGGACGAGGGCGTCCGCCTGTTCACCTCGCCGGAACGGGACTACATGGAGGTGTTGCGCGGCAAGCTCGGATGGGGCGGAAGCCCGTAAACGCGATGCTGAATGAACTCTACATCGAAAATTTCGCCATAATTGACTCCCTGCGTATTTCTTTTTCTTCCGGCATGAATATTCTGTCGGGCGAAACGGGGGCGGGAAAGTCGATTATCGTCGGCGCCGTCAGCGTTCTTCTGGGCGACAGGGTGTCGAACGACCTGATACGCTCCTCGGCCGAATCCGCCGTGGTGGAGGCGCGGTTCGATATCGCGGGAAACGCCGAGGCGCGCAGAAAACTCGAAGAACTGGACCTCTGCGAGGGAGACGAGCTGCTGCTGGCGAGAACCATCAGCAGGACCGGTCGGAACCGGATATATGTGAACGGCAGGCTCGCCACGGCGGGGATGCTGTCCTCCATCAGCGAGTCGCTGGTCAATATCTGCGGCCAGCATGAACATCAGATCCTGCTGCAGAAAGAAAACCATATCGATGTTCTCGACGAGTTCGCGGGAATCCTGAAGGAACGGGAGGATTACGGCAGTCGTTACCAGGAATATCGTGAAATAACGAGGAAGCATGAAGAACTGAAAGCGGCGGGCAGGGAACGCCTCGAGCGCCGGGAACTGCTCGGGTTTCAGCTTGACGAAATTGAAAAAAGCGGCGTCAGGGCCGGCGAAGACGAGGAGCTGGCCGAGGAAAAACGGATGCTTGCCAATGCTCAGAAACTGCGGGAATGTGCCGGGGAGTCATACGATATCCTGTACGGTGATGAAGGTTCTCTTCTTGAACGGCTTGCCCGGGTCAGGACGTTGATCGGTGAAATCGAGGCCCTCGACTCATCATTCCCCGTTGCGGAAACCGCCGCCGATTCCCTTTATTTCGGCCTGGAAGACATGGCTCTTACGTTGCGTGATTACCTGGGAAACATCGTTCACGACCCCGCCCGCCTCGAGGAGATCGATAACCGCCTTGAATTTCTGGGTATGTTGAAACGAAAATACGGAGGATCACTCAAGGCGGTTCTGGAGCGACAGGAAACGGCCGCGCGGGAACTGGAAGAATTGGAGCATGTCGAAGAAAACCTCGAAGGTATGGAACGTGCCGTCGAGGAGAAGAGAAACGAGCTGGAAAAACTGGCGGCCGATCTTTCGGCCCGGCGCAGGGACGCGGCCCGGGCACTGGAAAAGGCCGTAAACAACGAAATGGCGGATCTTCGCATGGCGAACACGAACTTCGCTGTTTCCTTTGAAGGTCGGCAGGCGGAGAACGACGGCGGGAAGCCCGCCCTTCACCCGAAGGGATGCGACGAGGTGGAATTTTATTTTTCCGCCAATCCCGGTGAGAGTCTGAAACCACTGAACCGCGTAGCCTCGGGAGGCGAGTTGTCGCGACTTGTCCTTGCCCTTAAGAAAGTGCTTGTTCACGGTTCATCGGCAGAGACGGTCATTTTTGATGAAGTTGACACCGGCATCGGCGGCGCGGCGGCGCAAGTGGTGGGTTCCAAGCTCAGGGACATATCGCGTCGCCACCAGGTTGTCTGCATCACGCATCTGCCCCAGATCGCGAGCTTCGGGACGATTCATTTCCTGGTGACGAAAGGCGTGGATGACGACAGGACCAGCGCGGGCGTGCGCATGCTTGACGACGATGATCGAATAGAAGAAATCGCCCGCATGCTCGGCGGCGTCAAGCTTACGGAAAAAACGCGGGAACACGCCCGTGAAATGCTTCGGTTGTCCCAGGACGTCCCGACCGGGTGAGGCCGGAGGTTCTTTTTTTGTTGAAAAGAAATGAGTCGGGGTCTCGAGGGTGCGGGGCCGGTGTGCCCGCTTCTTCCGGACAGGCAATTATTATAACAGAAGGATTCGGCCCATGCTTCGTAAAGCAAAAGTAAGCGACGTTAAATATATTCACCGCATGATAAACGATTCGGCCCGCCGGGGGGAGATGCTTCCCCGGTCCCTCATGGAGCTGTACGGCTTTCTGCGGGACTATTTTGTCTATTGCCCCGATGACGATGACGGCAAGACGGTCGTGGGCGTCTGCGCCATGCACATATTCTGGGAGAACCTTGCGGAAGTGCGGTCGCTCTTCGTGGCGCCGGAGTACCGGCGCAAAGGAATCGCCACGAAACTTGTTGAAGCCTGCATTTCCGAAGCCATCACCCTTGACCTGTATCGCATTTTTACCCTGACCAACCAGGAACTGTTTTTCAAGAGCATGGGATTCATCGAGGTCGACCGCGCGACACTTCCCGAAAAGATCTGGACGGAATGCATGAAGTGTCCCAAGTATCCCGATTACTGCGACGAAATTCCGATGATCATTGAACCATGAGGATGGGGGAAGATACGTACAAATACCGAGACCTTTATTGCAGAACCTCACAAAACCGGCAATTTCGTCATGCCGGAGAATACCCTTACGGACACGCGAGCCGTCATCCGGTACTATCAAGTACTGTCCGGAATGACGGAAAAAAGGGTTGCGCAAAGGTCTCACGCCACGTCGGAGTCCTCGCGGGACTTGCGATTCTCGCGTTGATCGCCGTCCTGGCGGCCGGTTGCGCCGTCGGGCCGAAACCTCGTCCGGTCGCGGAAGCCGAGCCGGAACACCTCGTCCTCGTAGACCCCGGCTGGTGGCCCGATTTTTCCGACGACATGGACCGGGACTCTCTGCTGATTGCCGTTGATCGAAGTCTCGTGTACTACGGCCGGCTTCCCGAGAATACCACTTTTCAATTCGGAAATACTGTCTACAGCCTGCAGGAAATGAAAGATTCGCTGCTCCTGTTGCGCGATATCGTCGCGACGACGGAAAACACGGGCGACCTGCGCCGACGGCTGATGGGATCATTCGATCTTTACCAGTGCACGGGAACGGGCGGGGATGGAAACGTTTTATTCACCGGGTACTATGAACCCGTTCTCAGGGGATCGCGAGTCAGAACCGACCGTTACCGGCATCCCGTCTATCGCACGCCCGATAATCACACCGTGATCGATCTCGGCGGGTTTCACGAGAAGTTCGCCGGCGAAAGGATCATCGCGCGCGTCGAGAACGGCGACGTGCTTCCCTACTTTACCAGGGGCGAGATAGACATTGAAGGACGTCTCGAAGGACGCGGGCTGGAAATCGCCTGGACCGACGACCCGGTGGAACTGTTTTTCATGCACATTCAGGGATCGGGGACGATCGTTTTTGAGAACGGGGAGTCGATCCAGGTCAGTTACGAAACCTGGAACGGCCGCCCCTATCGAAGCCTGGGGCGTCACCTGGCACAAAAGGGCGTTCTCGCCCTTGCCGAGATGTCCCTGCGGGGCATAAAAAATTATCTTCAATCCACCAGCGACGACGACGTGATGTCGCTCCTGGCGCACAATGAGAGCTATATTTTTTTCAGGGTCGTTGAGGAAGGTCCGCGGGGCGCCCTCGGCGTGCCCGTGACGGCGGGTCGAACGATAGCCACCGATCCCGCCTTTTTCCCCCGCGGCGCGATAGCACTGATTTCCCTGAAGCGCCCGTTCTTTTCCGATGGCGGCGAGATCTCATTCTGGAAACCCTTCTCGCGCCTGGTGCTCAATCAGGACGCGGGAGGCGCCATCAAGGGTCCGGGACGTGTTGATCTCTTCTGGGGAACCGGCGACGAAGCGGGCCTCATCGCCGGGTACATGAAAGAATACGGACAGCTTTATTTCCTGGTAAAAAAACGATGAACGGATTCACCGTATGGACCGTCGCGCCGCAGGTCACGAGATCCGGTTCATGGCGTATTTCTTGTACGAATTGTGACATCATGACGGCTATACAGTAATTTACGCCCATGACGAAGGGCGGAGGGACTCTTTGCGGGGCGGGGCGATTTTCGACACGGGCGGGAACAATGGCATGAGAGAACGCGTCGTAAAAACATATTATGCAGCGATTGAAAAAGCGGTCCGACCGCTGGCGAATAGTTCACTTTCTCCGAACACCCTGACCCTGCTTTCGCTCCTGGTTTCCCTGGGTGTTTTTTTTCTCTTCGCGGGTGGCTGGTTTTTTCTCGGCGGCCTGGCGCTTCTCCTGTCGGGGCTGCTTGACACGCTGGACGGGACCGTTGCCCGCCTGCAAGGCAGAACCACCCGATTCGGGGCGCTGCTCGATTCCAGCGCGGACCGCCTCGCCGATTTCTTCATATTCGCGGGGCTCCTGGTTTATTTCCGGCAGGGGTCTACATTTTACGGACTGCTTCTGGCGCTGGCGGGTTCCTACCTGGTGAGTTACGTGAAAGCCCGGGCCGAATCGCTGGGAACGATCCGCGTGGTTGGTTTTATGCAGCGCCCGGAACGGATACTGCTTCTCGCCGCCGCGTCGCTGTCGGCGCCGCTCGCGGCGGTATGGTTTCCCGATTATTCGGAAGTTCCCCTCGTTCTCGTTGTGTGGTTTATGGCGGTTGCCACAAACATAACGGCGGTTCACCGGCTTCTGGCGGCGCGCCGCGATCTTGATGATTCGTCACGCCTCTCAGGCTGATCGCCGGGGTTACCAGCTGTCGACGCGAGGCCGTTTCTTGCCGGTGCGCACCGGGGGCTCGGGCTGGGCCCGCAATCCGCGCATAATCCAGTGGCGGGTGTCAACGGGGTCGATAACGTCGTCGATCTCGAGACAGGCCGCCATGTTGAGCGCCTTGCCGTGTTCGTAGTGAAGCGCCACGAGTTCTTCGTAGCGTTTCTGCCTTTTTTCCGGGTCTTTGATGGCGTCCAGCTCCTTCTTGAATCCCAATCGTACGGCGCCTTCCAGTCCCATGCCTCCGAATTCACCCGTGGGCCAGGAGACGATAAAATCGGAGTTGTGAAAACTTCCGCCGGCCATGGCCATGGCCCCGAGACCGTAACCGCGCCGCAGCACAATGCTGAACAGGGGTATATCGGAATTAACCGCGTTCATGAAGATGCGGCAGAAATGACGGACCTGGGCTGTTTTCTCCGCTTCGGGTCCCACCATGAACCCGGGGGTGTCTATGAGAATGATCATGGGAATATCGAAGGCGTCGCACAACTGGACAAACCGGGCGATTTTGTCGGCGCCGTCCGAGTCTATCGCGCCGGCCAGGTGAAGCGTGTTGTTCGCCATCAGGCCGAAGGGTTTTCCCTCGATCCTCACGAGTGCGGTGACGATGCCCACACCGAATTCACGCCGTAACTCGAGAACCGAGTCTGTGTCGGCCAGCAGGTTTATGACCTTCCTGACGTCGTAGGCCCGTCGCCTGCTTGCCGGTATCGAATGACGCAAAAGCCGCTGATCGGCACAGTCCCAGTCCGGAAGGTCTCCCTGGAAATACGACAGATACTTCTTTGTCTTGGCCACGGCGTCGGCGTCGTCTTCGGCGACGACATCGACAACGCCGTCCGCGGTCTGCACCGAAATCGGTCCTATTTCTTCGGGCGCGAAGACGCCGAGGCCGCCGCCCTCGATCATGGCCGGGCCCGCCATGCCGATATTGGAATCCTTTGTGGCGATGATAACATCGCAGCAGCCAAGCAGCGCGGCGTTACCGGCGAAACAGCGGCCCGTCACGACACCCACCACCGGGACCAGGCCGCTGAGTCTGGCAATATGTGAAAAGGACCTGAACTCAAGACCCGCCACGATAATTTCCATCATATCCACGTCGCCGGGCCGACCGCCTCCGCCTTCGGCGAACAGGACCAGGGGAAGCCTCCACTCGTAGGCAAGCTCGAACACCCGGTCTTTCTTCTTGTGATTGAACCATCCCTGGGTGCCGGCGAGAACGGTGTAATCATACCCGACGGCCAGGCAGCGGCTCTTCGACGGCTCGAACATGTCTCTGTTCACCGATCCCACCTCGGCGACGAGCCCGTCGCCGGGGGTCTTTCGAATGAGTTCATCCATGGGAACCCGGCTGCGTTGCGCGGCAAGCGTGAACGTGCCGTATTCAATCGTATCGTCGTCGTCGAACAGGTCGGCGATGTTTTCCCGTATCATACGGTGTCCCTGCTTCCGGCGTTTCGTCACCGCCCCGGGCCTCGCTTCATCGCGGGTCAGGGCACGCCGTTCAATTACTTCCGCCAGTTCCGTCCTGATTTCATCGGGATTTGCCTGGTTCTTTTTCCTGTCGCTCATCGATTCACTCTCCGGGATTGATTTGGAAAACGGCTTTCTCCGGATTTGAAGGAATCCGGAAATACGCAGAAAGTGCGTCCATACTTTATTTTTACTTCTGTGACAACCCCCCCTCCGGAAGAACGATGTAGCCGGACCGTCTTGTTTTTTGAAGAAACGGGGGGACCCGTCAAGGGACAGCCGCTATTTTATTCCATATTTTTCAAATATCTGTTGGGTATCTTCACCAATGCTGGCGGAGATTCTTTTGACCCGCAGCGGTGTTTTTGACATTTTGCCCGTTACGGGAACCTGGAATATGCCGTAGTATTGATCATCGACTTTGAAAAAGGTGTTTCTCGCTTTCCAATGGTCTACTTCCATGACTTCCCTGGGACGCAGCATCTTGGTGGTGACGGGTAAGCCGCCTCCCCGCCATTTTGATCGGGCCGCCTTGATGCTGAATGCCTGGAATTTTTTAAATATTTCATCGAATGTCATGGAAGCTATGGCCTGTTCGATTTCGCGGTTCAATATTTTTGCCTTTTCCACGTCATCGGTGATCCGGTCGAGAAGAGTTTTCCACTCTTCTTCTATTTTCCAGAGTCCCAGAATCCGGAGGGCAGCCCTGAAATCCTGATCTCTGAAGCAGGCGACAGCTGCGTAACCGTCTTTGCATTTAAAAAAACCGTAGGGACAAAGCCCGTAGTCGAGCGTACCGTAGCGGGGGCGGGGTTTACCCCAGACGTAGCCGATAGTGGGCGGAAATCCCACGCACGAGGAGAATGAATCGGCCGTGGCGACGTCTACCATCTGGCCGCGTCCCGTCTGACGCTTGAAGAAGAGAGCAATGAGCGCGGAGCAGACGGCCGACACGGCGCTCGCGTATCCCGCCGCGTGAAATCCCGCCCTGGTCGGCCAGTTATAGGGTTCCGGGTCGCCGGGCAAGGCCCCGATAAGGGCGGCCATTCCTGATTCCGCCTGGCTGGTAATGTCGGACCACGGAATGGACGCGAGTTTTCTCGCGTGTTCAGTGTATTGGCCGTAGGGTGTTATAGCCACGTAAATAAGTGAGGGATTGATTTCTTTCAACTGCCGGTAGCCGATACCCAGGTTATCCAACAGTCCCGGTTCAAAAGTCTCGATAAGCACATCGGCTTTTTGCACCAGGGCGCGCAACCTGTTTTTGTCTGCATCATCGTGAATATCGAGACATATGTTGTATTTGTTCCTGCTTTCCATGATATAGGGAATTCCCGTCCCCTTCACGGTTTTGCCGTAAGGCGTCATGAGGCGGGCCGGGTCGCCTTCGGGGGGCTCTATCTTAATTACTTCGGCGCCTGCTTCCGCGAAAAGGCTGGACGCGATGAGTCCGGTAAAGTTGGCGTAACTGAGATCGAGGACGACCGTATCAGCAAGTGCTTCAGGTTTGCCTTCGGTAGACATGATATCGGAAAGGACGCTGCTCCATTCGGATATCCGCTTCGCGGCATCTTTATTCTGCATGTGTCGTGAATAGACTTTTTCCTTACTTGGCATCGTTTTCTCCACCATAGTTAAAGATTTCATCTTCTTCAATATTGTAGTAGACGGGAGGACGCTGTCCCACGCGGTAGTCCCAGTACCCTACCACATGTTCTTTTTCGAGTTTCCCGATTTCAGATTCTGAAAGTCCCAATAGCGTTTTAAAAATATAGCGGTTATGGTATCCGAGCGGGCGGGTGAGCCACTTGATCCGCCCCGGAGTTTCACTCATCATTGCCGCCGAACCGGCCATGACCAGTTTCCTGTACATGGAATCGTTGAATTCGACGACACTGCCCCGTTCTTTACGCCAGTCATCCTTGCTTATACTTACGTCGTCTTCCACTTCACTCAGGGCGAATTTGCAGGTTTCTCGAAGCTTCCGTATGTCGGCGATTTTCAGCGAACCGATCCACTTCGCGACGATCCGGTTCAACTCTTCGGCATGAGCCGGCTTCAACCGTTCAATCGTTTCAGCGAAACGGGAATCGGTTGCGAGATTTTCTCTTTGCATAACCTCGCAAAGCGACGTGAACTGCTCATCCGTTCCCGCGGCAAGTGCGACAAATCCACCGTCCGCCGTTTTAAAAATGCCGGAGGGAGACATGGCGGGATCCTGGTTTCCCGTTCTTCCCAGTTCTTCTCCGGTAGCATTGCTGTATGTAAAGTGAAAAATCGATCTCATCATGATTTCTGCCTGGGAAACATCGAGGTATTGTCCTTCGCCGGTTCTCTCGCGATAATTGAGCGCCATCATAATGAGCATGGCGGCAAAGAACCCGGGATAAAAATCACCGAAGAAATCAGGAACCTTAAAAAAGTGTTCCGTATCGGGATAGCCCGTAACGCTTATAACCCCGCTGGCACCCTGGGCGAGCAGGTCCCATCCGGGGAAAAACCGGGACGGTCCTGTCTGACCGAAGGTGCTGAGACTGGCGTAAATAATTTTCGGGTTTACGGCGCGGGTCTGAGTGTACCCGATGCCCCAGGCTTCAACAGTGCCGCTGGCGAAATTTTCGATCACGATGTCGGATTGTTCAGCCAGTTTCAGAATGAGTTCTCTCCCGCGGGGATATTTGACGTCGATGCCGACGAAATACTTGCTGTGATTGATAAAGTGCCACATGGGATTTGAATGCTTCCAGTATTTTCCCCAGTAGGTGGAGCTCCGCCAGTAATCCCCCTGGTAGGGGACTTCGACTTTAATCACTTCGGCGCCGTGTTCGGCAAGTACATCGGCCGCCTTGGGACCAAAGATCATGTGGGACAGATCGAGGACCCTTATTCCTTTGAGCGCCTCCGGTTTTTCATCCACCTTTGATCGGTCGAAAGCGTTGCCCGTGTAGGAAAAGTAATCGTTATTCATAGAATCAGACTCCCATGTAGGCTTGTTTGATGAGGTCACTGGAAAGCAGCGTGCTGCTTGTTTCTTCCATCACGATTTCACCGTCCTGCATTACGTATCCCCTTGTACTTATTTCAAGGGCGATCTGCGCGTTCTGTTCCGCAAGCAGAACAGTGATGCCCTGCTCCGGGAGCTTTTCGATTGCCCGGTATATCTGTTCCTGAAAAGCCGGGCTCAACCCCAGTGACGGCTCGTCGATCATGAGAAATTTGGGTTTGGCCATCAAGCCGCGGGCGATGACGAGCATCTGCTGCTCACCGCCGCTCATAAGGCTGGCGCGTTGATCTTTTCGCTCGACCAGAATGGGAAAGATGTCGGCGACGAGGTCGAACATTTCGTGGTCGGTTCGTCAAGTCTGGCAAAACGGGTACATGAAAAAACGAATTG
>JAGYOR010000046.1 GCA_018399535.1 Deltaproteobacteria bacterium
ACAGGCACAATTCCCGCCTCCCCCGAAGGCTCTATGATAATAGTTTTAATGAATGGAAGGAGAGTACCTTCTTTTACCCCCTCCCCTTTGTCCCCTCCCGCCAGGGGAGGGGATTAAACATGAGCGGTCCCCTCCCGCCAGGGGAGAAAAACAAAAACAAACAATCCTCCCCGCCGGGGGAGGGGATTAAACACGAGCGGTCCCCTCATACCGGGGGAGGGGATTAAACACGAGCGGTCCCTCATGCCGGCAGAAGGAAATAAAATAAAAAATCTTTCCGACCGGAGAGAGGAATAAAAATAAACTATCCCCTGCCGCCGGGTTGATGAAATAAAAACAG
This sequence comes from Deltaproteobacteria bacterium, assembly GCA_018399535.1. Classification (GTDB taxonomy): domain Bacteria; phylum Desulfobacterota; class Syntrophia; order Syntrophales; family UBA2210; genus MLS-D. Next base: position 341 of record JAGYOR010000046.1, read on the forward strand.
CTGATCCTCTCCCCCCGTGTGAGAAGAATAAAAGACGAAAAAATAACGTGATCGTTTTACCGCGAAGAGTCGAAAACGTCAGCTGTCGCTTTTACAACAACCTTACTCCTCCACGGTCTTCAATCCTTCTTTCCCCTGCATTGACGCAACAATACTGTCGGCAATGGCTTCGGCGGTTTCGCTCAGAAGCATGACTGGAGCCAGGGATTCGATCATATCGTCGCTCCAGGTCATATTGTATTCCGACACATGGTCCTGTATCCACTCTAATTTTTCGCCGAGAATGTCTTTTTTCCGGTCCGGCGGCAACTGATCGTGGAAATCAACATGCACAAGCAACAGCGATTTAACGGGTGGACCGTCCCCGAGCAGCGGCACAAGCACCAGCGGCGCGTCGTCCGATTTACCTCTGCCGGCGTAAACCTTACCGGTGCTGACAATGGTTTTTTTCGTTCCCATAAGACGGTTGTCACGCTCAACCCTCGACGTCATGGTCTTCGCCACGCCGCCGCGTCCGACTGTGGAAAGGCTGGAGGTGTCCCGTGGTTTGCCCTCGAAATCCAGGCCATCGACGTGGTAGAGCATGTAACCTCTCACGCCCCGCAGGGCGCCCTGAATTTTCCGCAGGGCCGGGCCGTTTCTTCCGGCCAGGTTCTCCAGGCCGAATCCCAGGGACTTCATGATATCGAAGATAACGCCGCCGGGAATGTTTTCACGTCTGCTGGTACCCACGGTAACGGTCTTTGCCTGGTGACGGACGGCGTCGATGGGCCGTGCCAGCTCGTCAACGGCCTTTCCGATGGTAATATCCAGCAGGTCAAGAGGCGACAGAGACACCATTCGGTCTCTGAAATCGGCGCGGCATTCCTCCACGGGAAGCTTCCCCGTGGCATACTTGAGCAGCAGCGACAGGTCGGAGGCCACGTCTGCGTTCAGAGAACCGTAACACCCACGGCTCAGCCGCTCCCGGAAGGCGCACGCGAAGTCGTCAACCAGGCGGTGCAATTCTGCATCAGCGATCTTCTCAAAGATGTCCAGTCCTTCCCGGTTCAACCTGTCCAGAAGTTTAGCAAGAGCGCTCCTGAATTCGCGGAATAAGCGGGCCTCGGCGTCGATGGCCCGCGCCGCGTAATAGCCCCAGAGGTGTCCTGCCAGTGTATTGAGAATGACCGCGCCCGGATAGTCGGCGTGAGGCACGGTGATGATCGAGTCTGCGATGCCCCGGAATTGCGTTTCGCCCTCATCGACAACGACCACCACGTCGGCGGCGTGAGCCTTGAAGATGGTCGCGTCCTTCACAATGTCGCCCACTACAGACTCGGGGTTACCGGCCGCCAGGGCAAGCACCAGCGGTTCCGACGACAGGTCGATATGCTTTTTGTCTTCCACGTAATCGGAGGAAATGGTCCTGTAACAGAGCTCGCTCAACTTTATGCGCACTTCGTCGGCCGCCACCTTGTTGGGACCGCTTCCCACCAGCGCCCAGTACCGTTTTCGTTTCGCGGGCCTCTCCGCCGTGCGTCCTATGGCTTCGCGCCGGGCGATGACGGCCTCCATCAGTTCCGGGCAGCGTTCCAGTCCCAGCAGGGTACGGGCCGCCGTCGCGTCGTCCATTCTGCCCAGGAAGCGGGCGAAATAGACGGCCAGCACGAATCCCGCCATAACCTGGGAGTAAAAGGCCTTGGTTGATGCCACGGACATCTCAATGTCCCGTCCGTCGCTGGTGTAAAAGACGCCTTCCACGTGGTCGGTGATGTCCGACTGGCGACGATTCACCACGGCCATCAGGTGAGCTCCGCGCTCACGGGCCATGGCCACGGCCCGGTTCGTGTCCGTCGTGGTTCCCGACTGGGTAACGGCGATTATAAGCGTGTCATTCAGGCTGTCCCTCAGGTCGAACCCGGAAAATTCCGTGGCGCGCATGGCCCGGATTCGAATTAATGTTCCGTCCAGGTAACGTCTGAAAGCGTCGGCCATGGCCTCACCGGCCACGGCGGCCGTCCCCTGGCCAATTATAATAATATTATTGATATCACCCGCCCCGAGGGCCTGTCCAAGGCGGGGAGAAATCACATCGTCGCCGAGATTGAATGTCACCCTGGCGTTGCCTTCACAATCGCCGTCGACGCGGTACTTGCCACGCAGGGTTTTTTTGATGGATTCCGGGGCATCGAGAATCTCCTTGATAAGAAAATGAGGGTGCCCTTTCCGGTCGATATCGCGGGTGGTTATTTCGGTTTTTTTAACGACATCGGCGCCGAAATCGAGGGGTTCTCCGCTACAGAACCGCCCCCGAATGCTCCCGGTCCTGCCGTCGAGCACCACCATCTGCCCCCTCGATCGAGGATCGCCGGAAACCCGCTCCGTTTCACCGTCCAGCCTGATGAACTTCGAAGCCCGCTCCACGAAACCGTATATTTCAGAAGCATAAAAATAACAGTCGTTACAGATGCCGACGTACAGAGACTGGCCGCTTCCCCGAAGGGCGAGAAACACTTTCCCGGGCTCCAGGTTGCTCTGCATGACAACGGCCTGGGACCCCTCGAAATCAAGCATGGCCCTTCGAAAAGCCTCTTCAAGATCGCAGCCGCCTTCCAGATGCTGTTCTATCTGCAGGGGAATGATCTTCGCGTCGGTCGTAACGAGACGGTCGATATCCGCTCTCCCGCGCCCACGGAAGGTCTCCAGCAGTTCACGGTAGTTATCCACGTCGCCGTTGAGAACCACGTCGATGGTCCAGTTTCCCCGACCGTAACGGGGGAAATCCTTTACTGCTTCATCGTCGCCGGTGATGACATGGTTATTGACGGGGTGGCAGTTTTCCATGGTAATGGACCCTACCGAGGCCCACCGTGTGTGGACCATGACGGAACGTGACAGCACGCGCTTCTTCAAGACGCAGGCCAGCACCGGGTCGGACAGAACGGTCTTTTTCAGGCGGGCCGTGTTTTCGCCCAGTTCTCCGCTCACGGAGGCGGTTTTGTACACAAGGGACAGGACGGTGGCGTTCCTGTCTTCTCCTCCGGGACCGATAAAAATCGAACCGGGCTGAAGATCGCCCGGCCGGGACCGCCGGTCAACCTGCCCTGAAAGTCCGGCCGCCGCCAGGACCTCGCGAAGGTCTTCTTCGGAACCGTCAAGCTCCAGGAAGATTTCAAGTCCCGCCGAGTCTCTTCCCCGCACCTCGAGGCGGTCAATCGCCGAGAGCATCAGATCGATAGAACGCGCTCCGTCTATACTATCTTCCGGGGCTTCTTCACTTACGGGAAGATCGATTGCCTGAAGAATCTCTCCCGCCCTGTCAAGACCACCCGGCAGGTCCTGTTCCAGGGACCAGGCGGCGTCCCGAAGCCTGGTCAATGCCTCGTTCAGTCGTTCCGTGTGGTCTGTTGAAAATTCGGACGCCCGGCTGTCGAGCAGGCTTTCCTCGGACCGGGCCAGCTCGGCAAACCCGGCAGTTATTGTCCGAAGGACAGCCGTGGCGTCCGCGTCTCGCATGAGATGTCTGAAGCTTTCATCATCCTTCAGTATCACCGCCAGACGTTCCAGTTCGGCCAGCGTCTCGGCGCCTCCCAGGTAGCAGTCAAGATCGTGTGACCCGTTGAGAATCGCCTCCAGCCCCGAGTCCCTCATGTCGTTCAGAATCTTCGACAAGGCTTCCGGCTCCGGATGCCCCCCGGCGGCGGACGCCGGCCCCTTGATGGCCAGCAGACCGGCCAGGCCGCAGAAGAACGTGGCCCGGTGGAGAGGGAAAAATATTATGGAACGGGGCGGAGCAGAATGCGGATCGCCGCCGAAAAAGAGGTTCCAGCCGTGAAAATCGAAAGGCGGTTTTTTTCTTTTCCCCCTCCCCTTTGTCCCCTCCCTCCAGGGGAGGGGACATTCGTTGTTCAATTCCCTCCCGCCGGAGAGTGGGGAAACATCATACAGGTCGTCATGCCGGCGCAGGCCGGTATCCAGTACCTGATGACAATTCTGGATTCCGGATCGCGCTTCGCTTGTCCGGAACGACGTACGGCGACCCTTGCGGAACCCCGTAAAACAGGCAATGTCGTCATGCCGGCGCAGGCCGGCATCCAGTGTTACCAAGTCCTTTCCTGATTCCGGGTCACGCCCGGAATGAAGGAAAAGGGTATTATTCAAAGGTCTCATACATTGAATTGCTGATCTTCTCCACATTGTCGTAACCTGTCACTCGGCGCTTGCTCTCCGGCGCTCCATCGCCGCCCGTATGAAATCGACGAAAAGCGGGTGGGGGTTCGTGGGTTTCGATTTAAATTCGGGATGGAACTGGCATCCCAGGAACCAGGGATGATCAATGTACTCCACTATCTCCACCAGACGGCCGTCGGGCGACATGCCGCTTACTATCATCCCCTTTTCTTTCAACGCATCGATGAATGCGTTATTGAACTCGTACCGGTGACGATGCCGTTCGCTGATGTCCGTCGTCCCGTAAGCCCCGAAAGCCAGCGTATTCTTTTCGATGCAGCAGGAAAAGGCCCCGAGGCGCATGGTGCCTCCCATGTCGTTGACATTCTTCTGTTCCGGCATGAGATCGATGACGGGCGCCCCGGTTTCATCGTCGAACTCGCAACTATTGGCCCCGTTCAGCAGGCAGACATTTCGGGCAAACTCCACCACAGCCATCTGCATGCCCAGGCATATTCCGAAGAAGGGTATTTTCCCCAGGCGTGATTGTTCTATGGCCCGAATCATGCCCTCGATGCCCCGTTTCCCGAAACCGCCGGGAACCAGTATGCCGTCCACTTCCTTCAGCCGGCCGCCCGGACCATCCGTTTCGATTTCCTCGGAATCTACAAAAAGAAGATTGACCTTGCAGTTGTTGGCGATACCGCCGTGGGCGAGAGCTTCATTAAGACTTTTGTATGAATCGGTCCAGTCAACATACTTTCCCACTATAGCGATGACCACATCAGAAGAAGGATTCCTGATGCGTTCCGCGACCAGTTCCCATTCGTCCAGACGAGGTTGCCCCGTCCATATGTTGAGCAGATTCACTATCTTATTGTCAAGACCTTCCCGGTGAAACACCAGGGGTACTTCGTAGATATTTTCCACGTCCTTTGCTGTGAAGACGCACTCTTCTTCCACGTTACAGAAAAGAGCTATTTTCTGCCGTATGTCGCGGGACAGAAAATCTTCCGTCCGGCAAAGCAGGATATCGGGCTGAATGCCGATTTCCCGCAACGCCTTCACGCTGTGCTGAGTCGGTTTGGTTTTCACTTCGCCCGCCGCCTTTATATAGGGCACCCAGGTGAGATGTATGAAAATCGCGTTCTGTTTTCCCGCCTCGTTCTTGAATTGACGGATTGCTTCCAGAAAGGGCAGGCTCTCGATGTCGCCCACGGTACCGCCGATTTCAATGATGGCCACGTCGACGTCACGGGCCCCCTCGCGGACGCGGTCCTTGATTTCATTGGTAATATGAGGAATGACCTGCACCGTGCCGCCAAGGTACTCGCCCCGCCGTTCTTTCGATATCACAGAATAATATACCTGCCCGGTGGTCAGGTTGTTCCGGCGGCTCGTGCCGCCTGACGTGAACCGCTCGTAGTGCCCCAGATCAAGGTCAGTTTCCACGCCATCGTCGGTAACGTACACCTCGCCGTGTTGAAAGGGATTCATGGTGCCGGGATCGACGTTGATATAGGGATCAAGCTTCTGGTTGGTGACGGTGAGACCCCGGCATTCGAGCAACGCGCCGATGGAAGCCGCGGCAAGCCCCTTCCCCAGGGACGAGAGAACGCCGCCGGTGACAAATATAAATTTTGTTCTCATAAAAGCACCCTTCTCTTCGATCAGACGTTGCCCCACTTATAATTAAACTTTTGCATGATCCTCTTTCCTGCTATTCCGGGCTTGACCCGGCAAGGTCCCCTTCAGGGGAAATCCAGGAAACAACTGAAATGCTGGATACCGGTCTTCGGCGATATGACGAAATCGCGGATCGAAAATGACAAAACGTCACAGCCCATCTTATTCCACCTCAGCGACTTTCTGTGCCTCTACAAGAACCCGCCCCTCACCCTCCGTTACACCGGAAATATAGTCCGGCTGCATGGCCCCCCGCGGACACACGCTCACGCAGGTGTAACACATAGTGCACCGTTCGGGATCGACGGTAAACAGTGCGCCGTTTCTCGACAGCGCCCCCTGCGGGCAGTGATCTATGCAGGTATCGCACAGTATGCAGGTACCGCAACTCATGCACCGGTCCGGTTCGTTTTTCTCGGCCTCGAAACAGACCGTCTGAATGCGTTTCTTTTCAACGGGAACTGTGCGCGGAAAGACAAATTCCTTTCCGTCGAGCATGGCCGCCATCTCCATGGCCGCCAGTCGCCCCTGCCCCACGGCGTCGGTTATGAGGCCGGGACTTCGAATATCGCCGCATACAAAAATCGTCCGGTTCGTGGTCTGAAAGGAGTCTTCCGCCGTCGCCACGTAGCCACGCTCGTCGCGATACACCGATTCGGGAAGAAAGGAGGCTTCGGGCGCCTCGCCGATGCTGAAATACACCCGGTCCGCCTTCAGCATCGAACCATCGGAAAAATAGATGGTTGTCTCGTCCAGGTGATCGATCATGCGGGGCCAGAGCAGCTTCGTGCCCAGTTTCGTCGCCAGTTCCAGTTCCTTGCCGAAGGCAAGCGGTTTCTGAATATCAAGGGCCGTCACTTCCGCGGCTCCCAGCCGCCATGCTTCGCAGGCGATATCCATGCCCACGTTGCCCGCGCCGATAACGGCCACTGACTGTCCCGACAGGTCCGGCGCGTTGCCCCCGTTGATGGACATGAGAAAATCAAGCCCCGACCCGATGCGTTCGCCGCCCGGATAATTGATGCGCTTCGTCTTTCCCGCGCCCGCCGCAACGAGCAGGGCATCACTTTCCGATTGAATTTTCGAGAACATTCCGGCGTCAATCGTGCTGTCCATGTGAAACGTGATGGGCAGTGAGTGGATTCGGGCAATGTCACGTTCCAGCGCTTCACCCGGCAGTCTTTCACGGGGTATGGCATTCTTTACCTTACCGCCGGGATCTTTCATCCTGTCGTACACGTGGACGTCGAAACCGCGCCGGGCAAGCTGCCAGGCGGCGGAAAGACCGGCAGGACCGGCACCGATGACGGCAACCTTCTCCTTACGCATTTCCTTCGGCGGCGCGGGATTAAAATCGGGATAATAGTCACGGGCGAGCCGCTGTATCTCCACGGGACCATCCAGGGCATTCCGGCTGCATGACTGCATGCACAGGGCCGGGCAGACGCCGCCGCAGACGCTCATTCTGAAAGGAGTGTATTCATCCATAAATTCCTGTGCTTCCCGTACTTTGCCCTCCTTGATCAGGTTCAGAAAGACCGGCGTGGGAATGCCCGACGGGCAGGCCGCTTCACAGGGCGGCGTCAGGTTGAAGTGGCGTGGTTTCTCCGTTTTCAGATTCATCGCCGGCGTATAGAGCTTTCCGAAGGGACGCTTGCTTTTTTTCATGATCTTGGTGAAATCTTTCAGGGAATATTGCGTCTGGTCCATCCGGAATTCACGGCAGAACTCTTCAACAACACGCTCCAGGGACTCCCTGTCTTCCCCGTCCATCCCGGCAACGACGGCGCCTGGACCAAGCTGCCAATCCTCCACCAGGCCTCGCACGTAAATGGTTCCCCCGTGAATTCCCGTTCCCAGGAACCCGCCAACGGGAGATTCCCTGCGGTTTTCCCGGTTGAGTATCACGATCCTGCCCCCGGCCATGTACTCGCCGCAGTAATCCTTGGCGGTGCCGCCGATGACGAGCAGGGGAACCTGGTCCAGGTATTCCTTCATGTGGATGCCGGCACGGTACTCCACGTCGTCCCGAATCAGGATGGTCCCGCCCCGCATGGAATGACCGGGAATCTCCCCGGCCTTGCCGTGTACAACGATCCTGCCGGCGTTCATGGTGTTGCCCGTCCCGTCCTGAGCGTTACCGTAAATCATAACCTCCGGCCCATTCATAAAAGCGCCCAGGTCCTGTCCCGGTGTTCCATGAACGGTGAAACGCGCATCGCCTCTGACTCCTCCGGCGATGTAGCGCTGGCCCAGTACGTCTTTCAGCACGATTTCCTTTTCGCCCCGCGAGAGAGATTCCCGTATTCGCCGGTTAACCGCCTTGTAATAAAGTCCCCTGGTCTGTATGGTCAGCATGTCAAGCTCCGGCGTGTCGTATGCCCAGTATGTTCAGTTCTTCCGTGTTCAGAGCTACTCCGCGAAGACGATCCCGATTCCCTCGCAGGGCCTCGATGGCGCTTATTCCCATGGAACCCATAAGCTCCTTGATTTCCTCGGCCCAGGCTGAAAGAAGATTTTTGAGCGCCTGCGCCGCTTCGTCAACGTCGATCCGTTCCGCCAGACCCGGGCGATTCGTGGTTATGCCGTAGGGGCACATACCGGTGAAGCAACGCTGGCACATATTACACCCCAGGGCTATCAGCACCGCCGTCGCCACGTAGACCGCGTCGGCGCCCAGGCAGATGGCCTTGAGCACGTCGGCGGAGCTTTGAATGCCCCCGGAGGCCACAAGGCTTACCCGGTCGCGGATGCCTTCTTCCTTGAGCCTCATGTCAGCCGCCGATATGGCAAGCTCGATAGGGATTCCCGTATTCTGGCGGATCTGGAGCGGCGTCGCCCCCGTGCCTCCCCGGAATCCGTCGATGGCGATTATGTCCGCTCCTGCCCTTGCAACACCGCTTACAATGGGCGCCACGTTGTGGACGGCGGAGATTTTTACCGATACGGGAACCCTGTAATCGGTAGCCTCCTTGATGGCAAAAATAAGCTGGCGCAGATCCTCGATGGAATAAATGTCGTGATGAGGCGCCGGCGACAGGGCGTCGCTTCCTTCGGGAATCATGCGGGTCCGGGAGACTCCCTCGAACACCTTTTCTCCCGGAAGGTGACCGCCAATGCCGGGTTTCGCGCCCTGGCCGATCTTGATTTCCACGGCGGCGGCGCTTTTCAGGTAATCCTCGCTCACGCCGAACCTCCCGGACGCCACCTGGACAATGGTGTTCGCCCCGTATCCCCGCAGCTTCTCATGGAACCCGCCTTCGCCGGTATTCCAGAAGGTCCCTTCAGCATGGGTGGCAATAGCCTCCGCTTCATGAACCCGGAGATTCAGGGCGCCGAAGCTCATGGCGCCGAACATGATGGGAACATCCAGCCGCAGCTGGGGCCCCATGTCGCCTCCGTAGTGATCGGGCTTGCTTCCCAGGTAGCGTCGAATCTCCATGGGTTCCCGCAGTGGGTCAATGGAGGGATTGGTCACCTGGCAGGCGTCGAAAAGGATATGATCGAAATAGCGCCGCTGGGGACCGGTTGCGCCGCTGCCCGTGAGAAGCACGCCGCCCTCGGATTTCGCCTGCCGCCAGATATTGCCGATCTGTTCCGCCGTCCAGTAGTGATGGGAGGAATGCATGGGCTGGTGAATGATGGTAATGGCCTTCTGTGGACACATTTTCACACAGCGCTGGCAGGCGTTGCAAGCCTCGTGGTTCGCCCGGGGGCGATAGCTCAGGACGCCGTCGTCGCCCTTTACCGGTTGCAGGGATATTTCACCGAAGGTACATTCCCGGGCGCACTCGTTACAGCCGTTGCGGTAATCGCAGAGTTCCAGGTCGAACCGGGGATAGAACTCGGGAATACTATTCCAGTTTCGTTTCATGACGCTCATGAGGTCACCCCCGGCGCGCCTTCCCTGTCCAGGTGAACAATCACGGGTTCGCCGCCCCGGGGAGACCAGATCCGGTCAACTTCGGGAGACAGGAGCCGGATGCTGCACTCTTCCGACGAAGCGAAAAAAGTGGCTCCCGCCTGCGCGCAGACCACGGGACGAAGCTTGTTACGATCGTTGAGAACGATGGCTCCATCGCTGTGAGTGAGAACGATCCCGAAGGGACCGTTCACGATGGACGACCCGTAAATCTGCCGCAGGTAGCGCATTTTCTCGTTGCCCGTCCGGTCGATGTCATCCCAGAGGGGCGGCGCCATGACGGAACAGGCGTCTTCTTCTCCCAGCCCGTCCCTTCGGCTCAGCTTGTCATATATGTAGGAGATGACCTCAGTGTCTGTCCGAAGCAGGCAATAATAGCCGAACATTTCGAGCCAGCGCGCGTTGGCGCCGTAACTGGTGATTTCACCGTTGTGAACCACGGCCTTGTCGAGAATGGTAAAAGGATGGGCGCCGCCCCACCATCCCTGCGTGTTGGTGGGAAAACGGTTATGGGCGGTCCACATGTAGCCCTTGTAGTCTTCGATGCGGAAATAATCGCCGATGTCTTCGGGAAATCCCATGCCCTTGAAAACACCCAGGTTCTTGCCCGAGGAAACGACAAACACCCCTTCCATGGCGTTGATGGTCATCACGATGTCGATGACATAGTCTTCCTCGGTCTGTTCCGGGGCAAGAAATTCTTCGAGAGGCTTGAGAAAGTAACGCTTCATGTGGGGACCCGAGGGTATGCGCCGGTTGGGGTAGACGGGAATCTGCTCCGACTGGTACACGTTGGCGCGCGTCCTGAGGAATTCCTCCACTCTGGGGATGGCCGGGCTCGTCCGGTCTCCCTCGTACATGATGTGAAAGGCATACTTGTCCCGGTGTTCCGGGTAGGCGCCGTAGACGGCGAATCCGCCTCCCAGGCCGTTGCCCCGTTCGTTCTGAATCCTGATGGCCTCCTTGATGGCGTCTCCGTCGATCAGGCTTCCATCGGTATTGATGATTCCCACTATTCCGCACATGGTTCCACGTCCTCCCTGCAAGGCCTTCGGGGCGTCATCGCCGCGGCCGTTCTATTCCGTCTTGACAAGCGGTACAGATCGATGAGCCACAGAAAATTTCCCAGTATGGACCTGACCAGACTCGAAAAGTCTTCGCGGGCCCGTTCATCGGCGGAATCCTCACCGCCCGGCCCGGCGAACCAGTCGTTCCCCGACAGTCCCTGCCCCCGGGGCACGGCACAATCGAGACCGTAGGCGTTGCCGTATCTGAAGGCAACGGGCAGGCCGGACCCGTCAACGGCAAGGACAGCCGCCCCGGGCGGAAGAACGAGGACATCGTCATACTCACGAAAGAGGGGGCAGGAATCTGAAAGGCCGAAAAAGAGCGTGTCCTTGCGTCCCGCATCGGTGAACCGGAACGGTGACCACGAACCTCTGCCGGGCACGCCGGCATCTACCGAATCACGACAAATCTCAGCGATGAGACGAGCTCCCCCGGAGATTCCCAGTACCGGCAGGTTGTTTTTCACGGCCTCACCGACACGATTCAGGACCCGGTCAAGGGAGGCCTGACACCGACTTTCCCGGGGATTCCCCAGGATGATGACCGCGTCATAGTCGAAAATATCCTCCTGTCGCGGCTGGTCGTCACCATCCAGGGCTTCCAGGAAAATGCCGTTCCGGCCCGTGCAATGAGCCATGAGCTCCAGTTCCTCTTCCCCGGTTCGGGCTATATAGGCGATGCGTTTTATCATTGTTTCACCTGCCGCCGACGTCGGACGGCACGTTGAGGAAATCGAAACGCTTCAACCACTTCGCATGGTATTCACCCCTACAGAATGGGCAGATATTTATCCAGCTCGTAGTCGCTCACATGGATCCGGTACAGATCCCACTCGATCTTCTTGTTGGAAATAAACTTTTCGAAAATGTGGTCGCCCAGGGCTTCCTTCAAAAATTCGCTGCCTTCAGCGATGGCAATGGCCTCTCCCAGGCTTCCCGGCAGGGAAGCAATACCGTGTTCTCTGCGCTCACCGTCGGTCATCTCGAAGATATCCTCTTCGATGGGGTCGGCCAGTACCAGGTTTTCCCTGATGCCCCTCAGTCCCGCCGCGAGCATGACCGCGAAGGCCAGGTAGGGGTTGCAGGCGGGATCGGGACAACGGCATTCCATCCGGGTCGCCTGCGACTTGCCGGGCTTGTACATGGGCACCCTGATCAGGGCTGAACGGTTACGGCGTGCCCAGGAGATATAGACCGGCGCTTCATAGCCTGGAACAAGCCGCTTGTAGGAATTCACCCACTGGGCCACCACGATACACAGTTCGCTGGCGTACTTGAGAATACCGGCGATATAGCTCTTTCCCAGGGGCGAGAGAAAATACTTGTCGTTCTCGTCAAAGAAGGCATTTTCGCTTCCCCTGAACAGGGACTGGTGCACGTGCATGCCGCTGCCGTTTTCGCCGAAAAGCGGCTTGGGCATGAAGGTCGCGTACACGCCGTGCTTCAGGGCGATTTCCTTCACCGTCAGGCGGTAGGTCATGGCCGTGTCGGCCATGGTCAGTGCTTCGGCGTAGCGAAGGTCGATCTCGTGCTGGCTGGGCGCCACTTCATGATGGCTGTATTCCACTGGAATATCCATATCTTCCAGGGCGAGAATGGTGTCACGGCGAAGATCGCTTGCCACGTCCAGGGCGGTCTGATCGAAATAGCCTCCCCTGTCAAGTATCTCCGGCGCCCCCTCGGGACTGCGGAAATAAAAAAATTCCAGTTCCGGTCCGACGTAGAAGGTCAATCCCATGTCGCCGGCTTCCTTGAGCTGGCGCTTCAGAACGTATCGCGGGTCGCCCACATAGGGCTCACCATCGGGAGTAAGAATGTCGCAGAACATGCGGGCGACATTCATGTCGTTCCGTGATCGCCAGGGAAGAATGGTAAAGGTTGAAGGATCGGGTTTTGCCACCATGTCGCTTTCTTCAATGCGGGCGAACCCCTCGATGGATGAACCGTCGAAACCCATTCCCTCGTCCAGGGCCCCTTCAAGCTCGGCGGGGGAAATGGAAAAGCTCTTGAGCATTCCCAGAACATCGGTGAACCAGCAACGGATGAACCGTACATTCCGCTCCTTGATCTGTTTCATTACAAATGCCTTGTCTTTTGTCGTCATGGCTGTTTCTCCTTTGCCTGTTGTTATCCTGTAGCCTTCATAATATGCGTTTTACGTACAAAGCTCTTTGCTGACAGAACAGCAACATCGGTGCCAATCCGGTCCATTTCAGATATCTGTTTGTATTTATTGATTATATTAATGACGAGACGTGACACTCAAGGACAGCCGGCGGGACATCGTCCTACATTCCTGTAGGAAATATTATTCAGGGACGACTGTTATGTACGAAAGCGGGTGGTGTCGATACCGTACTTTCTGACCCGCAAGCCCACGATCCGCTCGCTGGTCTTTAATATTTTTGAGGCCTCGGCCATGTTCCCCCGGGAGGTCTTGAGGGCGTCCATAATGAGGTCCCTTTCGAAGCGCTCCACCTCTCCCTGAAGAGTGCCGTAAGGAACGGTTCCCGTGTAGGATGACGTCTGAAGCGACGGCGGCAGGTGATAGCCATAGATGACGCCCTCATTGCTGAGCACCACGGCGCGTTCGATGCAGTTTTCCAGTTCCCGCACGTTGCCCGGCCAGTGGTAACTCATCAGCATATCCAGAGCGTGCGTGCATATCCGGTGGATACGCTTGTTGTTGGCGCGCCCGTACCGTTCGGCGAAGAAGTCCGCCAGCAGGGGAATATCGGTCTTCCGCTCCCGCAGGGGAGGCACATAAACGGGAAACACATTGAGGCGGTAGTACAGGTCTTCCCGGAACGTGCCAGTCTTGATCAATTCCTCCAGGTTCCGGTTGGTTGCTGCGATAACCCGCACGTCCACCTTGACCGTTTTCGTTCCACCAACGCGCTC
>JAGYOR010000047.1 GCA_018399535.1 Deltaproteobacteria bacterium
GTGAAGCGGTTCTCCTCGTCCAAGCGCCGCCGCGGATTTTTTTATTTAACCGTAATAACGGGGCAATTGGCGAATCGTTACATGTGCCGCAGTTCTTTTTTGAGGATTTTCCCTACCAGGGACTTCGGCATGGCCTCGAGAATTGACACTTCCCCGGGAATGTAAAATCGTTTGAGTTTCTGCCCGCAGTATTCGACAATTTCGGTGGACGTCGCATTCCGTCCGGGTTTCAGCGTGACGAAGGCCTTGATATCTTCACCGTACACCGCGTCTTTCATGCCGATGACCGCCGCCTCGGACACGGCCGGATGGGCGTACAGGACCTCTTCGACGACACGGGGCGAGATGTTTTCGCCGCCCTTGATGATGAGATCTTTCTTGCGGTCGGTGATGTAGAAGTACCCGTCTTCGTCGACATAGCCGACGTCGCCGGTGTGGAGCCATCCGTCGCGGATTACTTCCGCCGTCGCTTCGGGCATGTTCCAGTACCCCTTCATCACCATGGGGCCGCGGAGAACGATTTCCCCTTCCATTCCCTGCGGCACTTCCCGGTTATCATTGTCGAATATTTTCATTTCCATGCCCTTCATGGGTACACCGATGGACCCGGGCTTGACAACCGGCAGCCCCGCGCTGGTGGTGTTGTTGGCGCCGCCCTCGGTCAAACCCCAGCCTTCGTGAAGCTCCATGCCGAATTTTTCCCTGAACTGTTTCCAGGTATCCACCGACAGGGGCGCTGAACCGCAGGGCCAGTATCTGACGGAACTGATGTCGTATTTGTCGGCATCAGGGAACTGGAGCATGTACACCACCATGGTGGGAACGATGGGGACGCTCTGGACCTTGTATTTTTCGATAGTGGCGAAGAGCTCTTCTGCGTTGAATCTTCTCATGATTATCACTTTGCCGCGGAGGCGCAGGAACGATCCGTTCATCATGGCCACGCCGAAGGCATGACACAGCGGCAGCATGGCCAGGGATACAAGATCCTGCGGCAGGTTGGTTGTTTCCTGCTGCATTCTTGCCGAATAAGCCAGTCCCGCGTGGGTGTGCATGACACCCTTGGGTGTCCCTGTCGTGCCGGAGGTATAAATTATGGTTGCCACATCGTCATCGGCGGTTTCGGTAATTTCCGGTTCTTCGGAACCGTCGTCGACGAGTTTCTTGAAATTGTGGGTTCCTTCCGGTTCCGAATCGGAAACGACGATAATGTTCTCGACGGTATTCGATCTGGCCTGAGCTTCTCTCACGTTGTCGAGGTACTCGGGCGACGTGATCACCGCGCGGGCCCCGCTGTCACGATAAATAAAATTAATTTCTTCCTGCCCCACCATGTAATTGATGGGAACGGCGATGGCGCCTGTCCGCCAGATCGCCTGAAAAGCCTGAAAGACTTCCGGGCGGTTCTGCATCTGCATGATGACGCGATCGCCTTTCGTGATTCCAAGCTTCACGAGGGAGCTGCGGAATTTTCTCACGATACGTTCCATCTCGAAATTCGTGATTTCCCGGTCTTCGAAAATGTAGCTTACATGCTCGCCAGCGGACAGTCTTTCCAGGGCCGATTCTGCTATGTTCATCGTTTATTTTCCTCAATCTGCCGTGTGATTTCTTCCTCGCGCAATACTCTGCGAAGAATCTTTCCCGCCGCCGACTGGGGCAGGGATTTTCTGAATTCCACCAATCGCGGCACCTTGTAAGGCGCCAGCTTTTCCCTGCAGAATCCGATAATATCGTCGGCCGTTGCCGCGGCCCCCTCCCTGAGAACCACGAAAGCCTTGACTGTTTCGCCCCGGTATCCGTCGGGGACGCCCACGGTCGCGGCGTCCTGGATGTCGGAATGACGGTACAGCACCTCGTCCACTTCGCGTGGATAAATATTGAATCCTCCCGCGATGATCATGTCTTTCTTGCGATCCACGATAAAAAAGAAATCGTCTTCGTCCTGGACGGCGATGTCGCCGGTGTGGAGCCATCCGTCCACGAGCTGGTTCGCCGTTTCTTCAGGGTTGTTCCAGTACTCTTTCATGACCGAGGGGCCCTTGATGATGATTTCACCCGGTTGTCCCCTGGGAACTTCAGTGACGCCGTCCTCCGGGTCCACCAGCTTCACGTCGTTGTCGGGAACGGGGATGCCGATGCTGCCCGGTTTCTTGATGCCCAGGATGGGATTTGCCATGCCCAGCCCGGCCGTTTCCGTCATGCCCCAGGCTTCCGTTATGAAAACACTCTTATCACGGAGCCGTTCCATGAGCTCGACGGGGCAGGGCGCCGCTCCCGAGTTGATGACGTGAATTTTTCGACCCAGGTCCAGCTCATTGATCCGTGAAGAGTTTACGAGAGCCGTCAGCATGGTGGGAACAGCGGGGAAATAGGTAATCTCATCCACGCGTTTCAGGAGGTCGATCACTTCGTCCACGTTGAACCGGGGAACAAGCACCAGGGTCGAGCAGTTGAAAACCGACCAGTTTGCTATGAGGTTGCCGTAAACGTGGTACAGGGGAATGATGAGGAGCGACGTGCGCTTTTCAGGAGGAATGTGTTGCAATATCGGGTACATGCGTGGTGATACCTGGAACACGGCGGCGATAAGGTTGGCATGGGTGAGAACGGCTCCCTTGGGAATGCCTGTTGTTCCGCCGGTGAACTGGATGACGGCGGGGTCTTCCGTACTGACGGAGACACGGGGCCTGGCGCCGGGGGTGCCGTTTCTCAGCAGTTCGAAGAACGAGTACCAGGGCGCTTCGAGATTCTTTTCACCCGCCGGCTGTGTTGTGGTTGTTACGTCGTGGGGGGTTGCGAGGATAATTTTTCCCGTGGGGCATGTGTTCGACAGATCCTTCATGACGGGCGCGGCTTCTTCGAGCGCTATCATCGCGGATGGTTCCGTCACGGACAGTATGATTGAAAGCTCGTCCCGCGTGTAGGCGGGATTGATGTTCACAACTATGGCGCCCAGTGAAAGCACCGCCCAGTAAGCGACGAGATAAGGAGGACAGTTGGGCAGCTGGATTCCCACGCGGTCGCCTTTTTTAACGCCGAGGCCCGCGAGTGCCCCGGCCATGGTGAAAACAAGTTCCCGCAACCTGTGAAAAGATATCGCTTCGTCTTCGTAAAGAACGGCGGTTTTGTCGGGGGCGACATTCGCGGGGATCTGGAGAAGTTCCGGTATCGATATCCGCGGGTACCTGATGGTGGTGGGAACATTGTAATCGTAATGACGATGCCACGGTCTTTCATTCATCACATAGACTCCTCGCGGGGGTGCGATTTTCCCTCCGATATTTCCGGTAATTGTTTCCCGGTGGTTCGTATGACGCGAAACCGTATTTTATAACAGAGAGCACCAGGTACAGCGACCGGTGATTTCCGTTTCATCACGTTGTGCGGTATCGGAGGAGGTACACGGGTATCGACGATATGAAATCTAACAGGAGTTATTAGGACAGGAGCGCTCTTCTGTCAATGCCGGTGATGAAAGGACGCTACCGGACCTTTGAAGAATCTTACGAAATCAGTAATGCCGTCATACCAGCGCAGGCCGGTATTCAGTGTTATCACGTATTATCTGGATTCACCGTTTCTGTGCTCCGGTTCCCGGAGATTCAGGTCTTCCTTCGTTTTTACGTGAACAGCCAGGTGTAGACGTCCATGAAATAATAATAATACGTGTGCCCGCCGTTCCACAGACCGGCGAAGGTTATGAGCAGACCCGCCACGAGGGCGAGCGTGTTGGGCGCCGCGAAGAGAGGGACCGGTTCGCCACGTGACCGCATTTTTCGGCGGCAGAACAACTCCGAGATTCCCACGCAGAGCAGGTTGACGCCTATGTTGCCCAGAATGAGCGGGTGCAGGATCAAAAACGCCAGTTCGCCGAAGGAATAGATCCCGATGAAGTAGGTATAGGTTTTCGCTATCCATGCCGCCGGGGCGACAAAGCTTGCCGCCAGTCGTTCGGGTCCCGACGCCCCGTTGAAGAACGCGAAGGTGTTCACGAAAAGCGGTCCCAGCCAGATGCTGGCGAACATGAGAAACGCCGAAACGAGAACAACGACCGTCTGAAGACCTCCGGGCCGTAATGTTCCGGACAGATTGTACACATTACTGAAAACAACCATGACTCCCAGCGTGATGACGGCCGGGAGGACCATCCGTATGAAAATATTTCGTTTTTTCATTGTCTCCCTCACTTGAATGAGACAGTTTCGCCGGTGTTCAGCCCCGGGTAAAATAGCGGTAGCCTGTCTCCCGCTTCAACCGTTCCAGTTCCGCTTCGAGTTCCGAGCGGATGCCCTGTGCCGAAGGGCTGTTCGCGATAGAATGTTTCTCCCCCGGATCGTGCCGCAGGTCATACAGCTCCGCGGGGCGGACGTTGTCGTGATAGGTGATGTACTTGTAATCGTCGGTCCGTACCGCGGTCATGCCCGGAATGGGAATGGGGTAAACCGGGAAGTGTTCGTAAAGAAAGCTTGACCGCAGCGAAGCGTCGGGATCCCGAAACGCCGGCGCGAGACTTACGCCCTGCATTTCATCCGGCAGGGGAATTCCCAGCATGTCGAGCAGGGTGGGAGCAAGGTCGATATTGAGCGCCATGTCCCGCACCCTGCGTCCCGGTCTGCTGATACCGCCCGGATACCGGACAAAGAAGGGAATGCGTATGGACTCCTCGAAGGCGAGGCGCTTGTCATACAGGCCCCGTTCACCCCAAAAGTGGCCGTTGTCGCCCGCGTAGATGATAATGGTGTTATCCAGCTCGTTCATGGCTTCCAGCGCGTCGATAAGCCTGCCTGTCTGCTCGTCCACGGAAAGGACGGTTTCACAGTAGCCGCGGTACAGGGCGTTCATGGGAATGGGGGCGCCCACAAACATATGGTTTCTGGTGTAGGTGTTGAAGGTGTTCGATTCAGGCGGAAGCTGCAGGTCGATTCCCTTGTACGTTCCACGAAGATGTTCGGGCGGCCTGAATCCGAAGTGAACCGCCTTGTGCGACAGGTAGAGACAGAACGGGTTGGTCCTTGGCCGCCTGACGAATTCCAGGGCGAAGTCGGTCAGGTCTTCGGTTATGTACTTGCCCGGTCGCGGCGTCTCCACGCCGTCGATGATAAGCGGACAGTCGTAATACACGCCCTGGCCGCCTTCTATTGTGAACGTTATGAAGCGATCGAGACCCCTGAGTTCGGGAAGATTCTTCCCCGGCATGTGCCACTTGCCGATGAACGCCGTGTCGTAGCCGACGGTTTTCAGGTATTCCATGAACGTGGTGTTGTCGTTGTTCCACGGCGTGTGGTTGGTGACCACGCCGTGGCGATGGGCGTACTGTCCCGTGAGAAAACTGGCTCTCGAAGGGCTGCAGAGCGAGGTGGTGACGAAGGTGTTTTCAAACATCACACCTTCTTCGGCGATCCTGTCCAGGTTCGGCGTCTCCAGGAATGGGTGCCCCATACAGCTGAAATGATCCCAGCGGTGGTCGTCGGTGAGAATAAAAATAATGTTCGGCCTGCCCGCCGATTGGCTGACGCCGCCCGGCGTTCCCGTACCGGGGGGAACTCCCGCCCTGACGTTGTTTCCGGCAAAGGCGCCGGGGGAAGCGAGAAAGTTCAGCCCGGTTCCGGCAATTCCAGCCGTGACGGCGGCGCTGCCCGTGGTTTTAAGAAATTCCCGGCGCGTGTAGAAAAACTTTTCGTACCTTTCCCGAGCTTTTGTCATGGCGCTTGCTCCTCCTGCCGCTCAGACGGCCGCAAAAGCCTAAAAGTGAACCACCGGTTCCAGCGGTGTAACGGGATAGATCCACCCGTTGTTGCTGGGCATTGAATTGTATACTCGTTCTATGGAGACGACTCCCAGCGTCACGCCGGCGCGACGGGTGAATCCGTCGAACACGCCGCGGACCATCACACTCTCCATTTCCATGGACAGGCAGAGAATCGACACGGTCGATCCCGCTTTCAGCTTTTTCAGCTCGTCGCCGAAGGCGCCCGGGTGGAAGGCGAGCCTGCCGCTGTCGGCCGCCTGGCACTGCACGATCGGCGTTATCGAGGGGACCCCGTTGTCCTCGACGCGGGACAAAAAGGAGAGCGAATCGAGCCTGTTGAACAGTCGTTCCGCGAAGTGCGTGAGGACGCGCTTGTCCTCCGTCCGGGCGGTCCTGCTTTTCACCGCTTTTGTCAGAAGGGTCGAAACGACAACGGCGCCCAGGGGAAGCGCTCCGCCGCCCGTTATTTCCAGGAGGTCGAGGTAGTGGACCGTGTTGATGCCGAAATATGAGTTGTAACGGAACATGGGCTGGTTATTGTAAACATCATACTCAGGTCCGTCCTGCCGGGAATGGGTCCACCGGGCCCGTCCTCGCCATAATTTTTTGTCGAGCGTGACCACGGCGAAGGCGATATCAGGTCGTGCCGTCATGTTCGCCTTGCTTTCACCCGTGCAGAACTGGCCGATGACGACCTGGTCGGCCGCCGCCGCCATGAGAGAGGTGAGCAGCGTGAGGTGGGGCGAGCCGTCATCCGACACCGTCGCCACGATGGCGATCTTTTCCGACGGGGCGAACGCCTTTATTTCGTCGTCGCTGAAGCTTTTCCTTGTCTGTTTCATGGTGGTCTCCTTGTTACCGAATCGGGCAACCGCAGCCGGGCAGTGCAATAACGTTTGAAGTGCTTTCGGCGGCGCCGTCGAAGGAAGTTTTGTCATCCCGCCCGGCGTCTTCGCCGAGAGTGGACCCGCTCCAGATGACGATCGAGGGGTCGACGCCCGATCGTCTCGCCTCAGAGGCGAAGGACTCCATCTGCTCCCGCGAGAGGAGGGGAGTGCGGGCGTAATCCCAGTGTATGCCGAGCCGCTCGTATTTGTCGCGGCACAGGTTGTTAAAGGCGCACAGTTCCCAGCGATCGACAATTCCTTCAAGGCGCCCGGCGATAAAGGCGCCGATGCCCCGGATGTTCTCCGCCGTGGCGGTCGCGCCCGGAATAAGGGGCGTCCTGATCCAGAATGTGCGAGGGCGGTTATGCCGCCGTATGTATTCTGCCGCGAAAACAGCGTTTTCCAGTATCAGTTTATTATTCCGGCCCGTGAAACGTCGGTGCCGGTCATCGTCGATTTCCTTGAGATCAAAAAGCAGGAGATCCGTGAGGGGCAGAAGTGTTTCAAAAACGCCTCGGGACACCTGCCCGCAGGTGTCAAGCGCCGTCGGGATTCCCTGTTTTTCAAGTTCGGAAAGAAGGGCGCGGCAGAACTCGGGCTGCATGGTCGCCTCTCCTCCTGAGAGGGTAATTCCCCCGCCCGATTGCTCGAAATAGATCCGGTCCTTGACGAGTTCACTGACCAGCTCGTCCAGGTTCCAGGAGGTTCCCAGCAGTTCCATGGCGCCCGAGGGGCATTCGTCGACACAGGCGCCGCAGCCGTCGCAGAGACGCCTGTCGATGTGAATGCCGGTCGAATCGAGAGAGAGTGAGCCGTTGGGGCATGTCTCGACGCAGGTGCCGCAGCCGAGGCACCCGACGCCGGTCCACTGAATCTGGGGACGGGGGGACAGGCTTTCCGGGTTATGGCACCAACCGCACGCCAGGGGACATCCCTTGAAAAAGACAGTGGTCCGCAGTCCGGGACCGTCTTCCGTCGACATCCGCTGAATTTCCAGTATCATGCCCGCTGGGGGCTTTTCTTTCGCGCCGGGCGTCATGGATGCATCCTAAAATTTTCCGTGACTGATCCGTTCGATTACCTCGTTCTGCAGTTCCCTGCCCACGGTGACGAAGTACGCGTTATAGCCGGTGATCCGTACCAGCAGGTGGCGGTAATCACCCGGCCGTTGCTGGGCGTCCCGCAACATCTCCGGGTCCAGCATGTTGATCTGGAGGGATGTGCCGCCGTTGACGGCGTATCCCCTCAAAAAAGCCTTGAACTTGTCGCGGTGTTCCGGATCGCGAAGCATGGACGGGTTGAACGTGATGGTGTGGCTTGCTCCGTTGGGAAGGCAGTTGAGATAGTCCTCCCAATAGCCCGTTCCGTCCTCCGCCTTGCCGCCCAGGACCTTTCCCACGGAATTCGTGTTGGCGGTCGGTCCCTTGATGTCCGCTCCGTTCGACGGACATATCGCGTTGGAAAGAAACTGTCCCTGTGGCCTGCCGTCGGGGCTCGCCGCCATGATGTAGCCGTCGCCGGCCCAGTAATTCCAGCTCAGCATGCCGGGCCGGAACTGTCGTCCCGTCGATTTCGTCGTATGTTTCCATGTCTCGTCACACCAGAGATCCATCACTCGTTTCGCCATGAGATCCGCTTCGTCGTCGTCCCGCCCGTATTTGGGCGCCCGGTTTTTTGCCATGGCCTGAAGTTTTTCATGGCCTGCCCAGTTGTCTTTCAGGGCCTGTATCAGTTCGTCCATTGTGCAGGCTTTTCTGTCGAAAACCAGGTACTTGACCGCGAGAAGCGAGTCCACTGCTGTGGCGTAGGTAACCGCTTCCATGGTGGTGAATTTGATCTCGGCGCCGCCCTGCGTGACGTCCATGCCTTTTTCAGCGCATCCACTGATCATGCAGGACAGGTACGGCGTCGGGAAGAAGCGGGCCCGAATGGATTCGGACAGTTCGTAAAGATCGACGCATTTTTGTATGATGTACGCCGTCTGGCGTTCGTAGGCCCGCCAGAATTCTTCGAACGTGGAGAAACGGCGGGGATCACCGGTATCGGGACCGTCCTGCCTGATCTTTTCCTGTTTCCCCGTCATGGGGTCGAGGAAAGGGAGCATATCCCTGCCGCCGGTGAGCGCCAGTTCAACCGCTTTCAGCAGGTTGATGTTGTTGTCAACCGTGCCGGAACGGTCATTGCCCACCATGGTGTTCTCAAGGCAGCCGACGGGCGCGTAGTCGTGGACGTTTTCGTGATTGATAAGTTCCTGCAGTCCCGCCTTTTCCGCTTCGAGAAGCATTCCCGCCATGGAACGTTCATCGAAGTTGAGCAGGAAAGGCGACCCCTGGCTTGATTCGATCATGGCGATGCACCGGTCGAGCAGTTCGTCGGGGGAATCGCGGTGCAGCCGCACGTTCGGCTTCGGCTCGAGGATGGGCGACATTTCATCGATGACTTCCAGGATCGCGTGGGTGAGGTCGTTGGTCAGGTCACGGCTGTCCTTTCCCAGCCCCGAAAGGGTGAGAAGCTGGCCGAAGCCCGCTGTTATGCCCTGGTGGCCGCTGGTGATCATGGCGTCGTAGGCGGTGTTGCAATGGACCCAGAAACATTTGAGAATTTCCTTGGCGAATTCCCTGTCCATACCGTCCCGCAGGGAACGTTCGTAGAAGGGATAGAGGTATTGATCGACGCGCCCGAATGAAACTCCCGCGCCGGGATAATTTTCGTCGGTCATGACCAGCATGTGATTGATCCAGAGGGCCTGCACCGCCTGCCAGAAATCGGTGGGCGGTTCCCAGGGGACGCGTTCGAGATTCTGTGCCATTCGTTCGAGCTCGTCCTTCCGTTCCCTGTCCGTCTCCGCCTCCGCCAGTTTCCGGCAGAGGTCGCGGTACCGCGCCGCCAGGTCACGGGCCATGGTTGAAGCCGTAAGCATGGCCCTGAGCTGTGCGCCTTTCGACCCCTGCTGTTCGGACGGGGGAAGGGCGTCGTATTTCTCCTGCACGTCCTCGTGAATACCTTTCCAGCCCAGGGTGAGAAGGCGTTCGTGTCCCGGAATAATATGTCCGCTCGTGGCGCCGGCGTTGCCGTAGCCGTGGTCGTGAAACCATTTCACCATTCGCCGCGCGCCCTTCCTGCCCCTGACAAGGCGGTCCCAGTCGCGCGCTTCCTTTTCATTGAGGCAGAGGGACGTCTGCACGTTGAAACGGGCGCCGGCGATGAGATCGCCCGGCAATACTTCCCGGGGAACCTGGTTGACGATCACCTCCCTGACGAACCACGCCCTTCTCTCAGGCAGGCTCCAGTTCCAGAAATCCTGGTGGAGCGGCACGGTCCTGGCGCTCTGCAGGAACGATCCGCTCATGGGTCCCATGAGAACAAAGGTTTCGGGGACGATGTAGAAGGTGATTTCGTTGAAAAGGTTGTCCCAGGGTGTTCCCGTGGACCAGGCCGTGAATTGATTGTTCCAGGGCCGGTCATTCCCCTGAAAATAATAATCGCGAAGCCATGTTATTCGGGGTGACAGTCCCTGCGGTTCTTTGAGGGCGTGTTTCAGAGCGGTTGCTTCACTCATGGCGGGCTCCTTTTGTGGCGGGATTGTGTTAATCCTTTCGCCGTGTCGCCTGAAACGACCGGGCGACCGGGATTGTTCCTGCTATTCCGCCGATACCGCCTGACTCGATTCCCGCGTGTCGAGCATGGCGGTCAGCATTTCTTCGCCGTGGGCCAGCATGTCGTTCATAATCCGTTCGGCCAGGTCCGAATCCCGGTCGGCGACGGCCTCGAAAAATTGTTCGTGATAGTGATGCACCTCGTCGATGACGCCGGGATATTCAAAGAACTGTCCCGTGAGGTTGGTGTAGACCTGCCTGAACGAATTGATGAGAAGGGGAAAAATCACATTTCCCGAGGCAAGGGCCGCCAGGAGATGAAATTCAAAGTCCAGGGCGACGATAAGATCCTTCCTTGCGTGGGCAGTGGATCGTTCCCGCTCGACAATCGATTGGAGTTCACGGAGCTGCTCATCCGTGCGGTTACGGGCGGCCTCGCGGGCGAGGGGAGTTTCCAGGAGGGACCTGATCTGTATCATGCCTTCCACGATGCGGCGGTCGAGCCGTCCTTCACCGTATTCCAGCAGTGACGAGATGAGTGGAAGAGAACCGTCGCGGCGGTAGTCGTTCACGACGGCGCCGGCGCGCGGTCTCATTGTGACGAGGCCCTTTGAGGCGAGTTCGAGGAGCCCTTCGTGCACCACGGGACGGCTTACGCCAAGGCGGGCCGCCAGGTCACGTTCGGAAGGGAGTTTTTTCCCGATCTGGATTTCACCCGACAGGATCAGCTTTTCAAAACGCCTGATAAAGACGTCTTTCAGACGATCCGCCCTGACAGGTTCCAGCAACTCGAACATCGAGGCCTCCGATGGCAACTGGTATTACCAGATTCACAATACAGAGATTGACAGTTGCTGTCAACGCGAAAACGACGATGCGGCACAATCCTGTAAGGACCCGTAATACTTCTATAAATTTTCGAGGCGATTATATTTTTGCGTGCCCGGGTCATCGCGGGAAATTTTCAAGGCGTTCGCCCTGCCGAATCACTGTATAGACAGGGTCCGGCTTCAGCGCCGGATCATGAACAATGAACGCGCGGAAACGGGGTGAGGGGAAGTTTTAAAAAGATCAGGTTGTCACTCGCCGAGGGCTTCCCCGACGGTCATAACTCTCACGGCCCACAGCGGCCAGAGCTTGGTGAAAAGAAAGCTGCAGAGCGGTTCGCTCGGGCCGGCGATAGCGTCGTGAAGAGCAATAACCTTGTAATCATTATCGACAGCGCCCACGATGGTTCCGTTGACACACATGTGGCAGGAAACACCGGTGATAAGAAGCGTGTCAATGTTCATGGAATCCAGGTACTTTTTTAAATCGGTGTTGTAAAAACTGTTGAACCGTCTTTTGATAACCTGGATCTGTCCTTCTTTTGATTCCAGGCCTTCGAGGGGTTCGGCGCCCCAGGTATGTTCGATAAGGGGATCACCCTGTTTCTTTGCCAGGTAGAAGAAGCCCCTTTCGGGAATATCCGGCGCTCCCTTTTGATATTCCAGCCATACGCGGATTACGGGAATATCTTTTTTCTCGGCCAGTTCCATCGCCCGCGCAATATTATCAAACGTTCCATGTTCCTGCCCGTATTTCCAGACGCCCATTTTGGCCAGTGCGCCTTTTTCATGACACACGTCATTTGCCACATCAATGACCACCAGGGCCGGTTTTCCCAGGTCGACTTTCTTCGGTTCGTCCGCAACGGCCCCGCTCGCGATAAAGGCCGACACCAGCAATATGCCGACGGCAAAAAAACTGATTTTTTTCATTTTCAGCTCCTTTTTTGACTGGTTCGCGTATCAGAAACCTCGATCCATTAAAGCTTCCCCCTCCCCGAGACTTTAACTTCATATGTAACCCCGTTCCGATCAAATCGCTACTAAAAACATGAAACCCGTGGCGTTATGGCCATGCCGGCGGCACGACGATGCTTTTTTGTATGCCCCTGAAATGATTCCCGAACGGCGAAAAGTCTTACCCCTGTCCCTGCAATTTCAAAATACGTTGAGCGTTGCCTCCCAGAATGGCGTCCACCTCTTCCCTCGTGAACTGTATGCCGTCGCTTGTATCGTCAGGCAGTGATTGCAGGGTCTTCAGCCATTCCGCGACCGGAGCAATGAGCTCGAATATAGGACCATCGGAACCAAAGAGTATTTTTTCCACTCCGCATATGTCGATAATTGTTCTGAGTTCCTTGCGGAAAAAGGCGAGGTTCCGCCTGGCCAGGATCTGCCATTCGGCGAGGTCCCCGTAGAGATTGGGATGGTAATAGGCCGAGCCGACCCATTCCCGCCACCAGAATTGACCCATGTGCGCGGCGATTATTACCAGGCCGGGGAAATCGACCGCGACTTCGTCCAGGAGCATCGGGTTCGCGTATTTGCCTGCCTTGCCGGGCGGGGCGGACGGACCGGTGTGTGTCAGGAGAATCCCGTCCCTTTCCTGCAGGATTTCCAACATGCGATACGTTCCCGGGCTGTTGGGATAATATCCATGGTCCGGATGAAGCTTCAGACCTTTCATGCCAAGTTCATCCAGGCAGTATTTGAGCAGGGCGGGCGCCTCGGGTCGGCGCGGGTCGATGCCAGCAAGCGCGACAAGGCGGGACGGGGACCGGCCGGCAATGGAGGCGGTCTTTTCATTCAGGTCCTTGACTATGTTGTACGTGTTTCCGTGGATCGAGCAATCGTCGACGGCGCAGAACATCGTGATGTCAATACCCGTTTCATCCATTCTCGCGAGAAGCTTTTCGCCGGCAGGATCCGCGGCAATGTCCTTGATTTTCGACGCCAGCGTGTCGAAGTCCACGGGAATCCCCAGTTTTTCCGCGTGCTGAAAGGGCCACCGCGCCATGAAGCGGGATGCCTTTGTCCCGACTTGTGGAATCATATGATAGTGCGTGTCAATAATCATGATGGCTGGTCATCCTCCCTTTCTTTCGCTTCTCGAAGAATCAGGTTTGCTATGACCATCTTCTGGATTTCTGTTGTTCCCTCGTATACTCGTGGAGCGCGCGCTTCACGGAAAAGCCTCTCCACGTCCATGCCCCTGGTCACGCCGATGCCGCCGTGGATCTGGACCGCCATGTCGACGACCCTGCCGGCCATTTCGGTGGCATAATATTTGGCCATGGACGATTCCTTCGTTACTCTCCCCGCCCCCTTGTCCATGAGATCGGCAGCCCGGTACACCAGAAGGCGCGCGGCATCCAGCTCCGTCGCCATTTCAGCGATCTTGAACGAAACACCCTGGTAACTGGAAATGAGATTTCCAAATGTCTTTCTTCGCAGGGAGAACCGAACGGCGAGATCGAGGGCGGCGCGTGCCGTTCCCAGCGCGGAGGCGCCGACGGACATTCTGAGGAGGTCCAGGGTCTTCATGGCTGTTTTGAAACCTCCGTTTTCCGCGCCCAGCATGTTTATCGCGGGGATGCGGCAATCCGTGAACTGGAGTTCAACAAGATCGTGAAGCGCCATTAATTTAATCCGCTTCCTGATACTGAGTCCCTCCATGTCTTTTGTATAGATAAAAGCTGAAATCCCCCTGTTGCCTTTGTTCCTGTCCGTTTTGGCGAATACGACGCCCATGTCGGCCCGGTAGCCGTTTGAGATAAAGCGTTTCGATCCGTTCAGAATATAACAGTCGCCGTCTTTGACAGCGGTTGATTCCATGCTCGCCACGTCCGATCCCGCTCCCGGTTCGGTAAGCGCATACGTCGAAAGGAGGTCTCCTCC
>JAGYOR010000048.1 GCA_018399535.1 Deltaproteobacteria bacterium
ACGGTCGTTATCTGGACAGGACCGGAATCCCGTCGGGAGTGCTGGAAGTAACATTTCTCGACGTGGGACAGGGAAGCTCCGCCGTTGTCGTCTTTCCCGACAGGCGGATCATGCTGGTCGACGGAGGCGGCTTTTTCGACCCGGCTTTCGACGTGGGGAAAAATATTGTCGGACCCTACCTGCGCCGCCGAAGAATCAGGACTGTCGACGTGGTGGTCCTGACTCACCCGGACCAGGATCACATCGGCGGATTGCCCTTTATACTGGAGACCTTCAACATCGGTGAAGTTTGGTCGAACGGGGAAGCAAACAGCAGTGAGAGCTACCGTCGTTTCGCCGGGATCATCGAGCGGAAGAACATCCCCCACGAGCCGATGTGGAGCGGGACAGACGACAATGTTTTCGGCGGCGCGGTGGTCCGCATACTGCACCCCGACCGGCCCTGCCGGACAGGAAATATTCAGTCCGAAGACCATGATTTCAACGCCCGCGGCCTTGTCTTTGAAATACGTTTCGGCGATACGGGATTCCTTTTCACGAGCGACATACCGGGAGAAACCGAGGCGTTGCTTGTCCAACGATACGGTTCTTTAAAAAACACCGTCATGCAGGCCCCTCATCACGGCAGCGGCCTGTCGAGCAGCCCCGGATTTCTCGATGCTGTAAACGCCGACATCGCCGTGGTCAGCGCCGGATTCGACAATCCCTTCGGCTTTCCCCGCCCCGACGTGGTAAAACGCTACGAGAAAGCCGGAACTTCCCTGTATCGGACCGATCTTGACGGCGCCGTGACGGTCTCCTCCGACGGCCGCCGTGTCCGGGTCGTGCCGTTTCTTTCGAAAGATTCCTCGCGGCCGGATTCACTCACGCGCCAATCTCTGAGAAAGTCGAGCGTTAACGGCGATCTTTGATTGCCTTTCCATGCGATCTATGTTATCAGATTCGCCTTGTAATCAAAGGGGAGAGCAGGAGCCATGGGGTTGATTACCTCCGTTCGGGGGTTCAAAGACATTCTGCCCGACGAGACGGGCCGGTGGCGGCACGTGGAAGACACGGCCAGGAGGATTTTTTCCTCGTTCGGCCTGCGGGAAATCCGCATTCCCATCCTCGAGAAGACGGAACTTTTCAGCCGGGGCATCGGCGACACCACGGATATCGTGGAGAAAGAGATGTATACCTTCGAGGACCGGGGCGGTGACTCCCTGACACTGCGGCCCGAGGCGACGGCATCGGTCGTCCGGGCCTATCTGGAACACCATCTCCACCAGCATGAAGCCGTATCGAAGCTGTATACCATGGGTCCCATGTTCAGGCGCGAACGGCCCCAGAAAGGCCGCTACCGTCAGTTTCACCAGATAAACGTCGAAATTTTTGGATCTGCCGATCCACGGACTGATGCCGAGCTCCTGTTCATGCTCGTTCTTTTTCTCAGTGAGCTGGGACTGCCGGGACTGCAATTGGAAATTAATTCACTGGGCTGCCCCAGGTGTCGCCCTGTTTTCAAGGAGCGCGTGATCACGTTTC
Source organism: Deltaproteobacteria bacterium (assembly GCA_018399535.1). Taxonomy (GTDB): domain Bacteria; phylum Desulfobacterota; class Syntrophia; order Syntrophales; family UBA2210; genus MLS-D. The sequence goes on from JAGYOR010000048.1 coordinate 1,525, forward strand.
TTGATGCCCGCAGGGACGAACTCTGCGATGACTGCCGCAGGCGGCTTGACACGAACCCGCTCAGGGTCTTTGACTGCAAGAACGAGGGATGCCGCCGTCTCGTCGAAAAAGCGCCCGTTATTCTCGATTCCCTCTGTGATGAATGCGCCGCGCACTTTGATGAGCTGAAGCGCTGCCTGGAAGCGCTCGATGTGCCGTTTGTCGTCAACGGCGGCATGGTGCGGGGTCTCGATTATTACCGGAGAACCGCCTTCGAAGTCACCACCACCGCGCTGGGCGCCCAGAATGCCGTGGCCGGCGGCGGTCGATACGACGGCCTGACGGAACAACTCGGCGGCCCGGACATTCCCGGCATCGGGTTCGCTATCGGCGTTGAGAGACTGATTTCACTTCTTCCCGCAACCGATAAAGATTTCGCCGAACGCCCTCTTTTGTATATCGCGGCGCTGGGAAGCAATGCCGCCGATTTCGCCTACCTCCTTTCCTGTTCATTGAAAAAGCTCGGCATCAGAGCCGAAATGGATTTCGACGACCGGGGACTGAAGAGCCGCATGAAACGGGCCGACAAGCTGGGATGCCGGTTTACTCTTATCATCGGCGACGACGAACTCGCCCGCAAAGAAGCACCCCTGCGCGACATGGCCGAAGGCGGCCAACGGACGGTCACGCTGACCGATCCCGCTGAACTGGCCCTGGAGCTGGGGCGTTATGCGGCGAACGAACTTCCGTCCGCGCGGCGCGTCAATAATAACAATAATCAGTAATTCTAACCGGCACGGCGCGCGCGTTTTCGGCATTTCCGGCGTCCGCGCGAATGAACCGGTGTTTCAAAACTATATGAACGAGAGAGGTAACGACAGGTGACCGGTTTCATGACACGATACAAGCGAACACACTCCTGCGGAGAGTTGAGGGCCGGGCAGGCAGGCGAAACGGTGGTCCTCATGGGGTGGGCGCATCGCCGGAGAGATCACGGCGGCGTGATTTTCGTCGACCTGCGCGACCGTGAAGGCGTCACGCAGGTGGTTTTCAACCCCGAGATAGCGCCGGAGGCGCACCGCGAGGCCCACAGGATCAGAAACGAATACGTTCTCGCCGTCCGGGGAACCCTTCGAGAACGCCTTGAGGGCATGACAAACCCCCAGCTTCCCACGGGAGAAGTCGAACTGATGGTGGAAGAGCTGGAAATACTGAACGAATCGAGGACTCCCCCCTTCGTCATGGAGGCCGAGACCGACGTATCCGAAACGGTTCGTCTCAAGTACCGCTACCTCGACCTGCGGCGGGAGAAAATTCAGAAAAACCTGATTCTTCGAAGCACCGTCGCCGCCGCGACCAGGAATTATCTTGCCGAGCGTGGATTTATCGAGGTGGAAACGCCCTTCCTGACCAAGAGCACCCCCGAAGGCGCCAGGGATTACCTTGTGCCCAGCCGCGTCAATCCGGGCATGTTCTATGCCCTTCCCCAGTCTCCGCAGATTTTCAAGCAGTTGCTCATGGTATCGGGGCTGGACCGTTACTACCAGATCGTCAAGTGTTTTCGGGACGAGGACCTCCGGGCCGACCGGCAGCCCGAGTTCACGCAGATTGACATCGAAATGTCCTTCATAACGGAAGATGATCTCATGAACGTCATCGAGGGACTCATGGCGGCAATTTTCAAGGTCGGAATCGGCATGGAACCGGAGCGTCCCTTTCCGCGCCTGACTTGGACAGAGGCGATGGATCGTTACGGACGGGACAATCCCGACACACGCTTCGGCCTGGAGCTTGAAAACGTGACGGACATTGTCAGGAATTGCGGGTTCAAGGTGTTCGCCGAGACGGCGACCCGGGGCGGCGTGGTCAAAACGCTCAAGATCGAGGATGGACGGCGGCTGTCACGGAAGGACCTGGACGAAATGCCCGGGTATGTCAGTGATTTCGGGGCGAAGGGCCTCGCCTGGGCGCGGGTCAACGAAGATGGGTGGACGTCGCCCCTTTTTAAATACCTCACGGCCGACGAAGTGGCCGGTATTAACAGGCGCGTCAAGGCCGCGCCGGGCGACTTGATTTTTTTCGTCGCCGACTCGCCGGGCGTGGCAAACGACGCCCTGGGAAATCTCCGGGTACGCCTGGCGCAGAAACTGGGCCTCATCAAACCCGGTTCTTTTTCCTTCACCTGGATCACCGACTTTCCCATGTTTGAATACAGCGATACGGAAAAGCGTTACATGGCAACCCACCACCCTTTTACGGCGCCTGTCGACGACGACATAGCGCTGCTTTCGACTGATCCCGGCAAGGTGCGCGCCCGCGCCTACGACCTCGTGCTGAACGGTTCTGAAATCGGTGGCGGCAGTATTCGAATCCACCGAAGCGACGTACAGTCCATGGTGTTCAAGGCGCTGGAACTGGGCGACGATGAAGTCCGCGCCAAGTTCGGATTCCTGATCGACGCCCTGGAATACGGTACGCCTCCCCACGGCGGCATTGCCTTCGGCCTCGACAGAATCATCATGCTGATGGCGGGCGCCGAATCAATACGGGACGTCATCGCCTTTCCGAAAACACAGAAGGCGACCTGCCTTCTTACCGACGCTCCTTCGCCGCCCTCCATGGAACAGCTCATGGAACTTTCATTGAAAGTGGTGCGGGACAAGGAATGAATACAGGGTCAATCCCGATCGATGACCCACTGTTCGAAGGGTGTCCCCGCTTCCGCGGCATTTCCATGAATCAGCTCCCTGATGAAGCGTGAAGGTTCGCAGGGACGCCCCCAGCCACCCCTGTTTCCTTCGATAACGGGATGGCAGAGGTAAAGCCGGTCCTTCGCCCTCGTGGCGGCGACGTAAAACAGGCGCCGCTCCTCGTCCACGCCTCCCGGCTCCCGCAAGGCGCGGGCCAGGGGCATGGCTCCCTCGGAACAGCGGATCATAAAAACCACCGACCACTCCAGTCCCTTGGCCTGGTGAATCGTGCTGAGCACGACTTTGGGTTCCTTCCGCTCCTTCAGGGAAACCTCGTCGTCCTCGTCCAGACTTGCCATAAGAGCGAGGTCGCTCAAAAATTCATCCAGTGAATCAAAATTGCGGGAAAAAGCGGCGAGCTGCCTCAGGTCATCTTCCCGGGAACGGCGATTGTCATAACGACTCTGAAGAAACGTCCCGTATCCGCCGGCGATGACCCGTTCGATCACGTTCCAGGGCTGATCCGTTTCGGCGGATTCAAAAAGGATTCGAAGCATGTCCCGAAGGTCGCGAAGTCCCGGTTGCACCGCTTTGGTGAGCCCCTCCTCCAGTTCACGGGAAAAAACGAAGCGTCGTGGATCATCGCTCCCGGCGAGCAGCTTCCAGATGGCATTGGCCCGCACCCGCCCGATACCGCCGAACAGACCGAGCACCCGCTTCCAGGCCAGCTCGTCAAAAGGATTGACGGCGATCCGCAAAAAGGCGGTCATATCCTTTACATGGGCCTGCTCGAAAAAACGGATTCCCGACCTGACCACGAAGGGAATGCCCCGCCGCACCAGTTCCATCTGCAGCTCCATGGAATGGTGATGCGCGCGGTAGAGGACGGCTGTTTCGTTGAGCGGCACTCCTTCTTCAACAATTTCTATGATCCGCTGCGCGACAAAATCGGCCTGTTCCAGCGCGTCGGCCAGTGCCGCGTAAACAGGGCGCACGCCGCCCTGCCGGACGGCCCGCAGTTGCTTGCGGTATTGCCGCCGGTTGTTGACGATGGAAAGATTCGCCAGGTTCAGTATCGGTGGCGTACTGCGGTAGTTGGTTTCCAGCTTGAATATTCGGGCGCCCTCATACCGGTCGGGAAAGCCGAGAATATTGCTGTAATCAGCGCCCCGAAAGGAATAGATGCTCTGCGAATCGTCTCCCACGACCATGATGTTGCGATGGAAGGAGGACAGGAGTTCCAGTATGTTTGCCTGAATGACATTGGTATCCTGATATTCGTCCACGAGAATATGCTCGAATTTTCGAGCGTATTCCTCACGCACGTCGGAATGTTCCACCAGAAGATCCCGCCACTTCACGAGAAGATCGTCGAAATCCATAACGTTGAGTTCACTCTTCCGCAGGCGGTACCGGAAGGCAACCTTTAGTATGTCCGTCAAAAACGGGACGGCGGAAGGATAGCGATCGCCCACCAGGACATCCAGGGGAATCGACGTGTTGGCCGCCAGTGAAATCATCTCCATGAGCCGGTCGGACCGCGGGAACTTTTCGCTCTTCGTGGTAATTCCCGCCTCCATCACGGCCGCGCTTACGAGCTGCCGCGCGTCCTCCCGGTCCATGATCGAATAATTTCCCTCGTAGCCCAGACGACGCGCGTGGCGGCGAAGCACGCGGTTCCCGAGACTGTGAAACGTGCCGCCCCAGACCAGGCGTGCCTGCTCCCCCACGAGACGTTCCACCCGGGACAGCATGGAACGGGCCGCCTTGTTCGTGAAGGTCGCGAGAAGTATCCGGTCCGGAGGGACGCCCTGCTCGATGAGCCAGGCGGTACGATACGTGAGGGCGCGGGTCTTGCCGCTCCCCGCGCCCGCAATGATCAGCATGGGACCCGCTTCCGCCGTTACGACCCGCAACTGCTCGTTGTTGAGTTCACTTTTATAATCAATCATGACTGAAGCGTGACGATCCCGGCGCGTCTTCCGGAGGCGCACCAAAAAAACATTATATCACCGGCGAAGAAATGCGGCGTCCATTCACCTTGCAAGGTGCGGACTGATGGTGCCCCCGGCTTCTCACGCCTCAAGGCTTTTGACGATCTCTTCCACCGTCTTTTTGCTTTCGAGAGACCGGAAACTCCTGAGCAGGCCTTCCTTTTCATAAAAACCGATGAGCGGCGCCGTTTTGGCGTTGTAGGTCTCGAGCCGGTGAAGGATGGCCTCTTCCGTTTCGTCGTCCCGCTGAATGACCGGACTGCCGCATTTTTTGCAGGTCCCGTCGGGGTTGGGGGGATTGCTCTTGATGTTGTATATTTCCTGACAGGCGGGGTTCGAGCAGGTCCTGCGCGTCGTCAGGCGATCCAGAATCACGTCCCGGGGGACTTCCAGGTTCACCACGAAATCGAGGCTGATTGAAAGCTTTTGCAACAGTGAGTTTAACTCCTCCGCCTGGGGAATCGTCCTGGGGAATCCGTCCATGATAAAGCCTTTTTCGCAATCCGGTTCCTGAAGACGCGCCTCCATTATCTTCATGATCAGCGAATCGGGAACCAGGTCGCCCCGATCCATATAATCCTTTGCTTCCTTTCCAAGCTCACTGCCTTCTTTCACGGCTGCCCTCAGAATATCACCCGTTGATATCTGGACGGAACCGTCGACTTCGGAAAGCAGCTTCGCCACCGTACCTTTACCGGCGCCCGGGGCACCCAGTAATATAATTTTCATCGCTTGTATCCTCCCACAATTAATAAAATATGCGCCATGTCCGAACTTTTTCGGGAAGGGTTCTTATAGGTGAAAGGGGCCGGGCGGTCAAGAAAATTGATGGAATCAGCGTCCGCGCGCGGAACCCCCCGGAGGAACACAGGCGGCCGACTCGCGGTGAACGCCGTACTGAACGCACTTACCGGGCTTCGATTTTTTCAGCTCGGGCGATGCAGTCAGCGGCTTTGTCGGGCTGTTCAGCCTTTTCATACAGCCCGGCCAGGTTGCGGAGCGCCTGCGCCACCAGTTCGTGATCGGGGCCGAAGTTATTTTCCATGGTGGAAAGCACCCGTTTGTAGAGTGTTTCCGATTCCCCGTAACGCCCCTGCATGCTGCAGCAGAGCGCCAGGTTGTTCACCGCCTCGGCGACGTTGGGGTGATCGGGGCCGAGACCCCCCTCTATCATTTCCAGTGATTGCCGGCACAGCAGTTCCGCCTCGTCGTAACGGCCCATGTCGAGATTGAGCAATGCCATGTTGGTAAGCGAGGCGGCCACGGAGGGATGTTCAGGACCGTAAGCGTCTTCAACGTAAAGCATCGCTTCCTCCGCCACGGCCAGCGCGCGCTCGTTCTCTCCCTGACGGTGTAATTCCATCGCCTGTTCAGTCAGAATCTCCCACTTACTCCTTCTGTCCATGATTCGCTTCCTTCAGTGCGGTCGTTCAAGAACGATCCAAGATTCGTTCAGTCACTGGATATCAAAATTACAGGCAGGGAGCAAACAATTACAGCGCCGCAAGTAACGGGCAGCGGGGCAACGACAAGGGCGTCGTATCCGAAGCAGGATGTGACCACCGGGGGACCTCCGTATTATTGCTGTATGGGCGGCAGAAAGCCTGTTCCGGCCTTCTGGTCCAGTTGAATGCCGAAGTCGTCGTACTGAGTCGATGTTCCGGCGCTGCTGGAAGTAAAGAGGGCGATATTATCGCCGCGACTCAGGAAATCCGTTATCTCACCAATCCAATCGGGAGACAAAAGGGCGTCTGTTTTGACGACCGCCTGGTAAAAGTCCGTGCCGCCCAGGGAGGGCACGTAGTCCGCCTCCCCCCTGTTCAGCGTGTCCCGGGCGATCACTGATATATTGGTGATTCTGAATCTGCTGTTATTCTTCGTAGGCGTAAAAACGAGGTTGCCCGAGCCTGTCGCTGTGATGGCAGTGGTATATGTGCCGTTTGCAGACACAGTGCCTCCGCTCACGCCTCCAAGGGAGTAATTGAAACCGTCCTTCGTGTGGTCCGAAACGGTGAAGGTAACATCGTATGTCGTCCCGGGCATAATAAACAGGGCGTATCGAGGCTGTGCCGTTCCCGTTCCATTGGAGTCTTTTCTCAATTCATCGCCCGAGATGGACCATCCGTTTCCGGTGCTCCAGTTTTCTCCTGCGATCGACGGCACTATCTGAGGACCTGGAAACCATTGAACCAACGTAAAATAGTCATTCCCCGGCGGTGTTGCCGTGGGAAGACCCCCCGCCCGGTCGGTCCAGTCGTCGGGCGGCCAGTTTACGTACTCCCGTTCGTTGCCGATGCGTGTATTGTCGGTTTGTACAGTATTTCCCGCTACCGGCTCCTTATCGTCGCTGAAATAGACCATGATGTAGTTCGTCTTGCTCGCGGCCTGGTCCGAATCGGCTCGGGCATAGGGAACCGCATCGCCGCCGGACAGGTAAATATTGTCGTTGCTGGAAAAACCGCCGCCGGCCACGTTGGTGAGAAGCATTGTTCCCGCTCCATCAAAAGAATTACTCACTCCCCAGTTCGCGGTGGTAATGGGCGTCCCGATGATGCGGGCCTTTTTGCTTCCATCTTCACTGGTGATCATGTCACCGTACTTTAAATGTCCTTCGTCTCCATCAACTCTGCCCTGGTTGAACGACAGTTCATACCCCTCGATCAGGCGGATCATCAGGGTTGACCAGGGATTGAGACGAAGATCCGGTCCCGTTCCCGTCGTCAGTCCGTCCCCCGGCACAATTGTCTTGTGACCCAGAAGCTGGAAGGTTCCTGGACCATTCGGAGGCCCCGTGCGCTGCCAGAGAATCATGGCAGGATCGCTGTAACGAGCCTCGGTTCCCCAAAATTTGCTTCCTGCTGTAAAATGACTTGACGAGTAAGATGAGAATGGGCGTAAGGTTTGATTGATGCCGTCATTGTCCGACCAGGCGGTGATAGGACTCCAAAAGATCCAGTTTCGTATTTGCCTCTGCCGAACGAATGATACCCCGTATGTATACAGGTCTGAGTCGTCCTCGTTGTTCCTCATCCGGAATCCCAGGCCGGCAAAAAAGTACGGCTCCGGAGTATTGACCTTCACCTGGATGTCGTAGCTCAGGCAGCCCCCTGCATCCATCCAGGACTGGGCCAGGTTTGTGTTGACATTGCTCCAGTTAAAGGCCACTGCGGCCCACTGGCCGCCTGCTCCGCCGAGCCAGTTTACAATGGCGCCTAACAAGCCCTGGGGGGGGGAATCCGGTTGAGTGGTTTGCATCCCGGTTACCTGCATGACGCCTCCGGAGACGCTGTGCCCTCCCAAGGATTCATCGGTAAACCAGTTTGCATCGGACCCGAATGTATCGTGATACTGTTCTTTTCTGAATTTACCCCCTTCTCCGCCTGCAACCCATCCTATCGGAACGTTGTACATAATTTCACGGGAATAACCGCCGATTGTCCCGGTGGAAGAAAGCTTGAGGTACTTGTCGAGAACCACTGCCGTGTTCTCGTCGACACTTACGTTACCGGTCCACGAAGCGTTTTCCTCCGTATCGGCCAGCGCGATGCCGTGAAGAACATTCCCGGAGCGCTTCTCGTACATGAACACTGACCCGGCAAAACCGGGGACGGAGGGCTGCAATATAAAAATACCGTTCACCTCGGGGAAGCGGCCCGTGCCGGTTGAATCGAGAATAATGTTTTCCCCTTTGGAAAAGGTCTGAGAACTTGAAGGTCGTGCGACGGGCACAACGTCCACATCGTCGGAAATGGCCGATTCAAGATCGGATGAAAGGTTAAACGTAACCGCAGATCCCGATCCACTGCCGCTGTCGTAGGGCAGTATTTTTTTGCCGACACTGATTTCTCCTCCCGCAAATGATCCATCAAACTCCTGGGGCAACGTACCGTAAACGTTTGCTGAAACTGTGTTGCCGCCTGAAGCGGCTTGGGCCTTGAACCAGTAGGGATACACGCGGAGGTTGAAGGAACCATTATTGTCGAGCAGATTGTATGTCCTCCCGTCCATGTCGTTCAGCGACGTCATCTTCGCGGACTCGCTTCCGGCGTTGAGAAATTCACTCGCCGCGAAACGATAACCTGACTCGGCCAGGAAATAGGTCTTGCGGCTTGCGTCGGCATAGACCTGCGTCATCTGGGAAGAGGAAAAGAGAGAAACCACGGCGGCGCCGAGGGCTGACATGATTACCATCGTCACAATCAGCCCGATGAGGATGCCGCCTTTCTGTCCTGCCGGCGACAGCCTCGTTGATTTTCCAGTCTTTCGCTGGACCGCGGCGATCAATGCCATCGCCAGGATCACCGACACAAGCAGAATGAAGGGAATAATCAAGGGCGCATAGAGCACCATAAAGGTCGCCGCCGCAACAGGCGCGAGCGCGACCCGTACTGCCCACATCGCCGCCGGCCAGTCTTGTATGAGATTCGCCGCCGCCGGTCCGTGGAGGTAATAGAGGGCAACAAGCCGCCGGCCTCCGCTCCAGGTCATGAGAAAGTGATCACGAAAATCCCTGAGCAGGACCACCATGGGATGGGCGCCGTCGCCCCAGGCGGCGGTTGCCACAAAACAGATATTGTAGTTTGGCGCCGCCGGAGGTGCGCTGGCAGGCGCCGATGGATCACCGGCGACTCGCTTCAATCCAATATTGCGGGGAGCGACGCGGTTGGTAAAAAGCATGGTGCCGCTGTCATCGGCGCGTGCGATTTCCAAGGTTATATCAATTGCCGACAAGAGTCCGAGGTCGCTCTGCTCAAGTTCCGTCTGGGATGTTCCATCAGCCAGATGATACGCCAGAGCAAAATCGACAACATTGTCGATAAGAATGTCATCATCTATCGTCACGGCGCCGGCCTCGCTGCTGAATCCCAGGACATGGCTTCCACGGGCGCTGTAAACCGGGAGGGACTCCGAATCAGCATCGTCATCCAGGTCCGACATTTCCACAATTTCACGAGTGATCCTTGACATGGCCAATTGGGCTTTCTCGGTAATGGCGGCATTTTCCCGGGTGAACATATACCCCTGGACGGCCTGAACAATTCCAAACCCGGCCATGGCTGCCAGAATTCCCGCAAGAACCAGGACAACGACAACTTCAATGAGAGTAAATCCTCGAGCATTTCTTGTGCTTGAGTTGCTGTTTCCCATAAATGAGCGTTCCTCCAAGTCTGACCGCCGATACTCCGCTTGATCCCCTTGCGCAGTTTCCATGATTTTTACTCCGAAAAAAGTGATGTCAGAGAGAGTCCCCGATAGTTGATTGTCACTTTCAGTATTTTCCCGCTGCTGTCGACCTGTTCCGTAACCGTTGTACCGCCGCCGTCAAATGATATACGCCTGTTGTGAATAACCGCATACTCATGACCGTCTTCAGAGTACCGGGTCTGTGTACTGCCTTCGTCCCCCACCCTGTCCTGGAATTCATCGAGCGGGTCTTCATCGGCAAGGAACAGATTGTTGTAATCCGCGGTCATGTTCTCCATAATGCTGTAAAGATACGACCCTTGCTGCGCTTGCAGAACTGGCTGCACGGTCTTGGCGACGGTGCCGCTCATGAAGTTAACCAGCAGGGTCCCGAGGAGAGCGGCGACAACAAGTGAAATGATGACCTCTATAAGTGTAAACCCCCCGGAACCGGAACACTTCCCCCAAAAACCCGTTGAAACCATCAGCGCCCTATAATCGTCATTTTCATGTGAAAACGATACTGCTTGCATACTCATAAGCGTTTCCTCTGTTTGCTTAATTCTCGCATTATCATTCCCCTATGGTATATAGCCCGTGTTTTTCGTGACCGTAATATCCATGCTCCGCCCGCCGGCGGTCGCAATGGTAAGTGTCAGCGTTGTATCGCCGGGACTGCCGTATGCGTCAAAGGTAACCGTTTGAGAATCCGGCGAGATAGTCACATTTGAATTCTTGGCCGCAAGGTCGACGGTCGGATCGTCCTCGCCCAGAAAATTGACCGGCGTACCCGGAGCCGTACCGTCGAACAGATGATAGGTTGTTGCTGATGTAAAATTGACTCCCCATACACTACCCGTTGCCATGGCCCGGGACTGTGCATAGCGGAGATGGCTTTTAATGATCTCAACCTGCGAGTGGAGATCATAAACGCTCGTGTCGCCCATTCTTGCAACGGCAATAGCCGCTGTTATGCCGATTATTAAAAGCACGGCAATTACTTCGATAATGGTAAAACCGTCAGCTTTCCTGCGTTTTCTCAATGCCATGGCGCTCCCTCAACCCTCCGAAACCCTGTCTTTTATGTTGTCACCCGGGTATTATTATCGACATCGACCTCAGTATCAGAGAAGGCCGCAACCTGGTAATAGAGCAGCACCCCCATGCAAGCAGACAACCAGGACATGGCCGCGAAGATGTACATGACGGGTGTGCCGTCCGCCTTCGCAAAAACTACGGCGCCGAAAATAAAAAAGAAAACGAAGAGAATTGTCCCCGCCTTCGCCCCCCCCCAGGACCACCTGCCGCCGCTGACAACAATCATTCCAAGTACCAGAAGCCATAAAGCTGCCCCAATATTGAACCATGGCACCAGACTAATCCAGTGGCCTTGAACCGTGTCCGACAAGTTGAGTCCCGCCAGCAGGACTATCCCGAGAAGAAAGTAAAAAGAGCCGGCCAATAGAAAGCAGAAGGAACATTGACGGTAGCCTGTATGAGAGGAAACGATCGGTGCATAAAGAAAATGCAAAAAAAGGCACTGAACGACACGGTGCACAAGTGAAACTTCCTGTGCAATCCGCCCCATCACATTTTGCGTAAAGTCCTGCGGGGCCTTGAGCCTCTGCGCCGTCAGCATAAGCCGGGCAAGATCTTCATATTCGTCATGTTGATCGTTACGTTTCAATTCGCCGATTCCTCTTCGCAGGCCTGAGTTTTGAGACCTTTACAAGATCTTATAAAGTCATCAATTTCGTCATACACCCTTACAGTTACTATATCCAGCGAATACCCTTGCGGGCACACGGGCCGGTATACAGTGTTATCAAGTACTTTCTGGATTCCGGATCGAGCTTCGCTTGTCCGGAATGACGGGAAATAAAGTTTTTGCAATAAAAATTTCATTTTATCGTCTACTTATTTCGCTTATGCCGCCCCATGTCATAAATCCTCAAAAACAATCTCTTATATATACTATATACTACCTCCATGGTTAAAAAGTCACATGCGAAACAACTTTATTTTATTTTTTTTCGACCCCGTAAAAATGATCACAACGACACGGCATTATGAACTTATCCAACACCTGCGGCATAGGGACGGGATTTTTCTTCGAATGTACCTGAAGTATTTTGAAGAATTGCAAAAATTGTCGATCATTCCATTAAAAAAAGGGGCAGCCTACAATGGCTGCACCCCTTTTTCTTTTCTTTTTTCTGGTTTGGTACCTGGGGCGGGAATCGAACCCGCACAAAGCTAAGCTTCGAGGGATTTTAAGTCCGCTTTTTGGTACTTTTATCAAGTTTGACGTTTTTGATGTAAGCACGATTTTACTTGACTATACCTGCGTTATTCATTATATTA
>JAGYOR010000049.1 GCA_018399535.1 Deltaproteobacteria bacterium
GAGAGGCCGTTGTTTTCGAATCGGGCGAGCTGATTCCGGCGATCAACGCCAGCATGGCTGTTCCGGGATTGTTCCCGCCCGTGCAGATTGACGGGCGGCTGCTGGTTGACGGCGGCATGGTAAATCCCCTGCCCTATGACCTCATGGTGGACGAATGCGATATCGTGGTGGCCGTGGACGTGTCGGGAATCAGCGTACCCGACGAAAAGGATGAACCGGACCCGGCTGATTCACTTTTCAACAGTTTTCAGATCATGCGGGAATCCATCACCCGCGAGAAGATGCGGTGCCTGAAGCCGGACATTTATATCAAGCCGAAAGTGGAAGGAGTGCGACTGCTTCACTTCCACCGCGTAAAGGAGATTTTCGAGGAGGCGACGCCAGCCGCCGACCTCCTCAGGGAACGCCTGGGGCGGCGGCTGGAAATGCCTTGACCGTGTGACCACTGTCAGCCGTTTGGCGCCGTTTTTCGCTCAAGATCAAGTATCGGAGTGATTGCCTGCGAGAACGCCTTCGCGGCTTCCGTCTTGTTGTAATGGTAAACGAACGGTGTGCCGCTGTCTGAGGCATCAACTATCTGGGGTTCAATTGGAATGCTTCCGAGAAAGGGAACGCCCATTTCACGGGCCATTTTTTCTCCGCCCCCGGTCTTGAATATGTTGATGACGGCGCCGCAGTTGGGGCACTTGAGCCCGCTCATGTTTTCCAGGACACCCAGCACGGGCACGTTGACCTGTTTGCAGAAATTGATGCACTTGCGGACGTCGTTGAGCGACAAGTTCTGCGGCGTTGTCACGATCACGGCGCCGTCGCAGCTGGGAAGCAACTGAGCGACGGACAGCGGTTCATCTCCCGTCCCGGGAGGAAAATCTATAATCAGGTAGTCCAGTTCACCCCAGTTTACCTCGGTGAGAAGCTGCTTGAGGACGTTCATTTTCATCGGGCCTCGCCAGATAACAGCGTCGTCGCGGTTCGGAAGAAGGAAGCCGATGGACATGACCTTAAGCGTTTCACTAAACGTGACGGGCAGAATCGCCTCGCCGTCGCTTCCTGGATGCTGATCTTCGAGGTTGAGCAGTGTGGGCACGCTGGGTCCATGAAAATCACTGTCCAGGAGGCCGACCTGTTTTCCTTCAAGTGCAAGGGCGACGGCGATATTTGTCGCAACGGTACTTTTACCAACTCCTCCCTTGCCTGAAAGGACCATGATCTTGTGTTTTATCTTGCTCATGCGATCGGTGAGTTCCTTGCTTTCCGTGTACGCCTTGAGCCGATCTGCGGACTGTTGCTTTTCGTCGCTCATGCTTTTTTCCTCTCTTGTTGTGTATTGTTGTCTAACGATAATTTTGTACGTCTTCGTTTGCTGACGGGTTTCCGTTCCATAACACGAGATCGCCCACGTCACAGCCTACGTCGTCGGCGATAACAGGGCATTTGGCCGTGAGGAGAAAAAATATATTTTTTTTCGTGTTTGAAAGCGATTCGTAATTTCCCTGCCCCTTGGCAAGTATCAGGTCGGCCCCGGAATAGTACTCCAGGAATTCATGTGAACAGGCGTCCAGTTCCACTCCGGGGAAGGCGGCGCCAGTGTCTATGATGCGGACCATGTCCGCGAGGCCTACCAGCTCTGCGTCTTCCCTGGTTGCGTCGTTGATGATTGGCCCGCCACGGACGGCAAAGGTTATGTCGAGGTTGGTCTCACGCGCAAGCAACAGCCCGATCAGCAGTTTATCCAGCACAATTTCCCCCGCGTTGTCACCCAGGTAAAGCAGTGTCTGCGACTGGTGAAGAGTTTCTTCAAAGCGGTCGAGAAGAAAGAGAGGCTGTTCCTCAGCGGTTGTGATGCCGTCGAAAATCCTGCGGATATCGGACCATCGCCGCTCTGGTCCCATGTCGATAAGGTTGCCCGTTCCCGCCAGTTTTAAAGCTCCCGCCAGAGGCGACGGCGACTCGCCGATTCGATCCGCCAGCTCCTGTTCCATCTCCATGATTGCTTCATTGTGTCGTCGCTTGATTTCTTTGTAGGGATCCGGATTGCCGGTGACATCTTTCACCGTTTCATGGATCATTCGACCCATTTTCGGCGGTGTTGCGTCGTCAGGAATATCGGCCAGCATCTGCATGACGGAAGAAAGGATTTGTTTCTGCGTTGTTTCGTCAGCGCCGGCGATCCTCCCGGCATCCAGGGTTTGTCTCAGAAAACAGGGGTAACAGTCGAGATAGATCTTCACGCCGCGCCCCCGTCAAGTGTCGTAACGACGCTGTTCCAAAGGTCCCTGATGTCGCGGGACACATCACCGTCGGCAAAGGCAATGATGCTGGTTCCGGCGATCTGGGCGCTCGTGACGGACGTGTCGTACCGAACCCGACCTGCCGGCCGGACATTGTGTTCGCGGGCTTCTTGTTCTATCTGCCCGGTAATGTCGGCGTTCAGGTCCCACTTGTTGACGCAGACAATGGTGGGAATCCGGAAAAACGACGTCAGCTCGGCGACTCGCAGGAGATCGTGTCGACCGGAAAGGGTCGGCTCGGTTATTACCAGCACGAGATCCGCCCCTGTTATTGAGGAAATAACCGGGCATCCGACGCCCGGAGATCCGTCAACGATGATGTAGTCGAGATTTTCTTTTTCGGCGATACTCCGCGCTTCCTGTCGGATCTGCGAGACGAGTTTTCCCGAGTTTCCTTCCGCCATGCCGAGCCGCGCGTGTACCATCGGCCCGTACTTGGTCGAAGATACGAACCACTCACCGTTGACGGCCTGTTTGAAAGATATGGCGTCGGCCGGGCAAACCCGGAAGCAGACGCCGCAACCTTCACAGAAAATGTGGTTTACGCGGGGCGTATCGGCTTTTCCCGAATCAGGATAGGAAATGGCATCGAATCGACATTCTTCAATACAGCGGTCACAGCCTATGCAATTTTCTTCAATGATTGACGCCTTCTTCCCGCCGCTGAAATCTTCGCGCCGTTCAATAACGGGATTGAGAACGAGATGGAGGTCGGCCGCGTCCACATCACAGTCCGCCAGGATCGCTTTCCCCGCGAGGGTCGCAAAAGAGGCGACGATGCTTGTTTTTCCGGTTCCTCCCTTTCCACTTATGACGACTATCTCTTTCATGTTTCACGCTTCCTTTGCCGTACCGTCGGAATTCGGCTTGCTCGACGTTTCTTTTTCACTGAAGGCCCGTATCCTGTCCCAACACGTTTTAAAGGTTTCCAGGTATTCGGGCAATTCCCGCACGACCATTTCACCCCGCGAATAGGCTTCGGCTATTCTTCTATCGTTCGGTATTTCCAGAAATATTTCGATGTTTTCACTGCGGCAGTATTCGGCAACCGCGTCGTCTCCCACGTCTGACCGGTTTACGGCGACGGCAAAGGGAAGATTCAATGCCTTTGCCATGCCGACGGCGAGCTTCAGATCGTTGAGTCCGAACGGCGTTGGTTCCGTTACCAGGAGTATGAACTCGGCGTCTTTCACGGCTTCGATGACAGGGCAGGATGTTCCCGGGGGTGAGTCAATGATGAGCACGTCCGGGTCGCCGGCTGATTTCTTCACTTCACTGATAACGGCGGGCGACATGAGTTCACCGATGTTCAGAAGGCCTTGTGTAAAGATGATTCCGTCAGCGGATCCTTTTTCGATGGCGCCGACTTCCCTGGGCACTTCTACAAAGGCGTTTTCGGGGCAGAAAAGCGAACAGGCGCCGCATCCGTGGCAGAGTTCGGGAAAGATCAGGACCTTTTTCTTGACCACGGCGATTGCACTGAATTCACATACCTCGGCGCAGATACCGCACCCCGTGCATTTTTCTTCGATCACTTTCGGAATCGGTACAGTAACAGGTGTGGCGGATTCTATTTTCGGTTTCAAAAAAATATGGCAGTTCGGTTCTTCCACGTCGCAGTCCAGCAACTGGACGTTTGTTCCCGCATCGGCAAGCGTCAGGGCGAGGTTTGTCGCTATCGTCGTTTTTCCGGTGCCGCCTTTTCCGCTGGCAATTGCTATTTTCACTGGAGGTGACTCCTTTCAGAACTGTCTGTTTCTTGTGTTGGTCTGCGGACGAGCTGTAACGTTCCGCGCAGCGTCGTCACGTCATGCTGATTGCACCAAGCGGGCAATGGTTGACGCAGATGCCGCATCCCGTGCAGGCCTGCTCGTCGATAACGGCGATGTCGTCCAGTCTGATGGCGTTTACGGGGCAGGAGTCCACACAGACGCCGCATCCCGTGCACTCCTCCGCGCTTACGCGCGCGACCGGGTGACCGCTTCTTTTCTGCGGTGCATCGTCGAGATGGCGCCTGATATCCTGAAGTCTTTGTTCAAGAAGACGTGCTTCTTCTTTAAGGCTGTCAATATCGTCTCTTCCGCTTGCTCCGGATTGTGGTGTCTGTCCGGACGGAGGCGCCAATCCGGCACCCATGCCCATACCCATGCCGCGTCCCATGCCACGGCCCGTGCCGCCGCCCATACCCATGCCGCGACCCATGCCACCGCCCATACCCATGCCGGCACCCATACCCATACCGGCACCTGTGCCAGTGCCGCCGCTTCCCGAGCCGAAGTGGCTTGCCACGTTTGGTTGATCTATTGTCGAGAAAGCTTCTGCCTTAAATTGCTCGGCGGCATGACGGGCGGTTCCGGATACGCCGGCAATAACCTGGATGCCCGCCGCCTGGAAAACCTGGAAGGCGTTCGGGCCGCAGTTTCCTGTCAGCACGTACCGTACATCCTTTTCAGACATAAACTGTGCCGACTGGATACCCGCGCCTCCTCCGGCCGAGACATTGGGATTTTGAACGGCTTCGAATTCCATAGTATCGGTATCCACGAAGACATAATAGGGGGCCCGGCCGAAGCGGGGTTCCACGTTGTCATCAAGTGACGGGCCCATTGTTGTTATTGCTATTTTCATTGTTGTAACATCCTTTCTTACGCGATGATTATCTGAAACCCTTCGATGCGGACACGGAAACGATCTCGACCGCATCTTCGGATTTCACGTATTTATTCTAGTTCCATCAAGAAGCGTACCAGAACAGGATATGCGGAGTGGATTATAATAATAAGCTGTTTCAGTAACTTGGCGATGGACGAATCTTCCCTCGCAATGTAATGATTGCATGCAGGCTACCATTACTCGTAAGAATGGTAGCAGATGGGCAACGGTTTTGCGAATAAAACGTGTTGCTGATTCCATGTTCTAGATATCCCGCAACAGTCGATTCGCCGGGGAACGCGACAGCTCTTCTCTGAAGGTGTCAAGTATTTCAGAGAGGGTTTCCATTTCTTTCGTTCGAGCCGCGGGGATCGTATTCGTTCCGCAGTGCTCCAGTTCGTCGATGACAAAGTGCACGGTAAGCGCATTTATGTCGCGTGAGGGCAGGTACGCCGGTTCACTGTACTCGACAGTTTCGGTGGGAACGATGATTCCAGCCGTCGTGAGGTCGAACACTATCAGATGTACCAGGCGGATCGGGATTTCAAGCCTGTGCGATATTTCTGTCGCCGTGAGGGGTTGCTTGCCGTCGGCGAAAATTTTTACAAGCAGGTGGGCGGCCTGCAGCGTGAGAAGCCTCTTAAAGGAAGGGCTTATCTTGAGTGAGTCCGGTTCGAATTCGTAAGTGTCTACGTTTTGCCGGGCGAAGGAATATTCGGCGCCGAAAAGGACGATAAGCCAGCTTAACTGGAGCCAGATCAGGAAGAGAGGCAGGGCGGCGAAGCTTCCGTAAATGGCGTTGTATCTCGCGGTTGCCACCTGAAACATGATGTAGCCCAACTGGACAATCTGGTAGATTGTTCCGGCGATGATGCCTGCCAGTAAACCCGATGCGAAGTTCACCTTCGTGTTGGGCATAAATATATACAGAAAAGAAAAAAGAACCCAGATAATACAGTAGGGAAGCAGGGAAAGCAGGATTGAAATGACGCCGCTGAACATGCCGAGAAGTGCGATTTTCTCCATGATCAGCGTTACCTGCGTGGTGATGAAGACCGTGACGCTGCTCGAGAGAATGATCAGTATCGGTCCCAGGACCATAACGGAAAGGTAATCGCTGAATTTTCTTCCCAGTTTTCTCGGTTCCTGTATCCCCCATATGTCATTGAAGGAAGTCTCGATGTGGTTGAGCACCTTGATGGCGGCGTAGAAAAGGAGGATCACGCCGATACCGGCGATCAGGCCCCCTTTCGTGTTGGCGAGCATGGATTCGGCAAAGGTGATGACCTGGGCGATAATTTCTTCATGTCCATGAAACTGCTCCATCAGCTGTTTTTCGAGGCGTTTCTCGAAGCCGAATCCCTTGGCGACGCCGAAGAGCATGGCAGCCACGGGGACGATGGAAACAAGCGAATAAAACGTGAGCGCCGAAGCCCTGAGCAGGCACTTGTCCTCGTCGAACCCGCGTATCGAGAGAATGAATATGCGAAGTTCACGAAGAAAGAAGGATTTCTTTTTCGGCAGGTCCGTCAGGCGGATCCGCCAGATGTCGTGACTTATAAAGTTGACGATTCGTCCAAGGGTTGACATTATTTTATCCATAGATCGTCCTCTTTCGGCTGAACCCCTTCCGGGCTCCGCTCGGTGTGCGGTTACGCGGCGGACAACGGAAACTCAGCAGCCGGGTGAAATGATACATAACGGTTGCGGCCACAGGTACTTGATAACACGCTTTTAAATTCGATTCCATGTCTTGTGCGGAGAAACGCCGAAAAAATCGGGGATATTTCAATTGTCGGCATGAGTCGGAAAACGATATCGGGTTTTTCACAAAACGGTTCAGGGAGCATCTGCTCGAGTCCTCAGTGCCAGGACTCGAAAAATGGCCGAGACGGCGTCTTTGTGTTCGACAAGTACAACCTTTATACGCCGTTCCCTGCCGGTCAATATACGACCGAAAGTGTCGGCGTCGCAATCGACAAGACAGACGAGCACCCGCGCGGAGTGAAGTTGAAGGAGTCGCTCGATGCGTCGGTAAAAGCGCCCGGATCCGTCACGGGAACACAGAATAAGACGCGATATGCGCTTGCGCCTGGGTGACGCGCTTCGACGTGAGACGGCATCTATGCCCCGCTCTTCATTGGAGAGTTCTTTCTCTATGTCGTCGTACCCATAGACGATGCGACGGGCGAGGGCGGCTTTTCGCAGTGCATCTTCAAGTCTCCCGTCCGGGTAAATAAGTGGAATATCGGATTCAACGTCCGGCCGGAGGCTGAACGTTCGCTCGAAAAGCGAGTGTCGAAGAGCGTCGGCGGTACCGTCGGCTTCAAGCTGGCGCGGGAACAGTATTTCCGTACCCTTGCCCGTTTTGTCGTTTCCCTGTGAAAGCATGCAGTGCGGTGCCTTCCTGTTGATACGTTGTTGCATTGTAGTGTATGGAAAATAAAAATCCAAGATGATTCGTTCAAGATGATTCGTTCAAGGGTGATTCATTTTGGCAAATGCAAAAAGTCGGACGGATCGCCATGAGTCCGGTTGTTGTAGCCACGCTGTACAAGAAAGGAGAACCGATATGTTTACGCGATGCGACGAACGAAATTACCGTGAAATGCTGCCGGGGGTCGAGCTGAAAACGTTGACCCATGGTGAGGCCATGCTGCTCGGGGAATTCCGGTTAAAAAAAGGCGCGGTGATTCCCTCTCACAGTCATCCTCATGAGCAGATCGGGTACCTGGTTTCGGGCAGGCTTCGTTTCAATTCGGAAGGTGAGACCTACGAGGCCGCTCCGGGCGACGGATGGTGCTTCACCGGCAACTGCGAACACGGAGTGGAGGTCCTCGAAGATTCTCTTGTCGTGGAGGTGTTTTCGCCGGTCCGCGAGGATTATCTGCCCTGAGAGTAGTTCGGCACGATTCAGCGGGCCCGAGACGTCCGGCGGTATTCGTCGTAGTAACGGCGCGCTTCCGGCATGAGGGACCGGATTCGCTGAATGCGCGAAGCGTCGGTGGGGTGAGTGCTCAGAAAGGCCGGGGGCGACGAACCTTTCTTTTCCGCCGCCAGGCGCTGCCAGAATTCGATGGCACCTTCGGGATCGTAGCCCGCCATTGCCATAAAGACGAGTCCCAGGTGATCTGCTTCGTATTCCTGTACGCGGCTGTATGGAAGAATAAATCCAACCTGCGCCCCGAGTCCGAAGACAGTCATCCAGAGTTGTTGCGTGGTGTCGGGACTATTGGCCATGGCTGCCGAAAGAGCGATGCCGCCCAGCTGGGCTGCAAGCATGTGGCTCATCCGTTCTGCGCCGTGGCCCGCGACGGCATGGCCGACTTCGTGAGCAATGACCACGGCGAGGCCGTTTTCATCCTTCGTTACGGGAAGAATCCCCGTATAGACCGCGATTTTTCCGCCCGGCATGCACCAGGCGTTCACTTCATCGCTTTCGATGAGGTTGAATTCCCATTCATAGTCGTCAAGCTCACGTTTCATGCCCTGCTGAATGAAATATCGCTCAACCGATCTCTGAATGTTCGTTCCAACCCGTTTGACCATCGCCGTCGCTTCGACGTCGTGGCTCAATTCATTTTCTTGAAGAACCTGGTCATATTGCTGCTGGCTCATGGAGAGCATGGTTGACGATCCCACCAAGTGAAGCTGGGTCCGTCCCGTAACGGGCGCGGTGGTGCAGGCGGCGAGCAGGGCGGTTATGGCCGCGACGGCAATAATTCTGCAGATTCGGCTGACCATGTTCATGGAAGCAATCCTGTTTTTTCGCATTCATTTTTGTATTTTATTACATTTAGCATACTATATAATTAAAGTTATAAAAAGCCGTTTTCGGACAGCCGCTTTCACTACAACCACGGGAGAAAAGAAAGCGATGTGGATGTTCCGCGGACAGACGGTCGTATACGCTGCATGGAGCAAGGAGCCATGTCGGAGCTTATGAGTGTTTTTCCTGGAGTCACACGGTTATTTTTTTCTTGTAATACCCATAACGGCCTAGTAGGAATGCTCTCCATCGTTTTTCGGAATATAATGCCGAGGCGACCGAATTCGAGTGACGGAGGACGATTTTCATGATCAAGTTTCGCTGGACCGGATGTGCCGGAGTTGAGATTACTCAAGACGGTAAAACCGTACTTATCGATCCGTATCATACGCGTCTTTCAGCATGGAAACTCTTTTTCGGGCGTCACGAACCGCTCAGTGAATCTCTGGAACGGTACGTTGGTGAAATTCCGGGCGAGCTGTCGGCGATCATCGTGGGTCACACGCACCTGGATCACGCGATGGACGTGCCAGTCTTGTCCCGTTGGTGCCAAGGTCCCGTGGTGGGAAGCCGGAGCCTGAAGACACTGATGGACATAAGCGGCGCCGGAAAAGAAGTTACCGTCACCTGGGGCAGAAAACGTATTGACCTTTTCAACGGAGCCCGATTGACCATGATTCCTTCGCGGCATGGGCGCGCGTTTTTCGGCCGGTTTCCCTTTCCCGGCGAAATCGACCCTGCCGGGAAAGTTCCCCTTAAGGCATCAGGGTACCGGCTGGGAGAAATGTTTACGCCAAAACTGGAAATCGGTGGAAAAACGTTTCTCCACGTGGGGAGCGCCAACCTGGTTGAGGAGGAACTCGACGGTCATCGGTGCGATGTTCTGCTTATGTGCGTCCCTGGCTGGCACAAGGCGCCGGGTTACGTTTCACGCCTTCTGGAGATAACAAAACCGCAGGTGGTCATTCCCATTCACTTCGACGATTTCACTCGTCCCGTCAGACGGAGCGGCCATTATCGGCAGCTTTCATTCCTGCGGATGAAAGAATTTACGGAGCGGGTGCGGTCGGCCGCTCCCGGCGCCTCGTTCAGAAAACCCAGACCGTTTCAGACCATGTTGATCTAAAGGGCTTTTACGGCGAGGTGCATGAAAGAGCCGCTTGCTATTTGCACCGTCTCTGAGGTAGGTTCGATCTTCATACAGGGATGAATCCGCAGGTAAAGAGTGATGGAAAACTGGTTACGCTATTTTGTTGAGAATCCCGTCATGGCGGCGATAATAATTGTTTCGGCCGCCGTTGTCGTGTATTTCATTCTGAAGAAAATATTAAAATACGCGATTATTTCGCTGGTCGTTTTCATAGCCCTCTCCGGGTATTCTTATTATAAGGCGCCCGATGAATTCCCCGATAAGTTAAAAACCAACATTGCTGAGATGCATGAACGGGGCGGCGACATTGTAGACAAAGGCCGGGAAGCCCTGGAAAAAAAGGGCGGTATCATCGGCGTTCTGGACCGTGTCGTGGAAAAGGGCAGGGAACTGTTCTCGGACGGCGACGAAAAGTAATTTTCAGATGAGATTGATTTCCATGGCCCGTGCGGGGCATGCCTTGACGCAGACCGAGCATCCGCTGCACTTCTCGGGGTCAAACAGCACTTTCCGGGTAACTGGATCAATATAAAGCGCGCCGGTAGAGCAGAAGGCCTTGCAGGCGCCGCAGTGCACGCAGCGTTCCTCGTTGTGAGTCACGCTTTTCGAAAGCGGTTCAACTTTCAGGCCCGCTTCTTTCAGAAAGGCGATTCCCTTGTAGAAATTTTCTTTTGTTCCCGAAAGGTCAAGAGCCAGGACGCCCTCGCGCTTCGGCAGCACGCGGGCGTGCAGAATATTGAAATCGAGATCGAACTCTTTGGCAAGACGGCAGACAATCGGCTGGTCCACGACTCCCGCCGTGTAACGTATGACGATTTTCTGTGAGTATTGTTCATCCATCGTTCGTTTCACCGTGTACGGAGCGACCGCCGCCGGGAATGGAACCCCGGAGGGGACGTCACGAGCATTCACTCATAACACAGGAGTCGATTCCAATCCAGCAGTTTGAACTGCGCTTCGAGAGGATGATTGTCCTCAATCATGTTGTATTCGAGGTTCGTGAATATCGTCGAGGCAATTTTTCGAACCGGTTTCGGCGGTACCACATCGTCTCGCGTGCCGTGGTAGACGATCACGGGAATATCAAGTGACCTGTCCGGGTACTCCCCGAATTCGTCAAGGGAAAGTGCCGGGGCCAGCAGGACCAGCCGGCGGACTTCCTGCGGGTGTTCAAGGGCGTACATGGCTGCCATGAGCCCGCCGTAACTCGATCCGACGAGCAGAAGGTCGCTCCTGCCGCGCAGTATGGTGCGAAGACGGGCCATGCGTTCGTCAAGGCTTCCATGGTAATCCTCGATGATCATGTCGGGGTACCACTTCCTGAAAAAGTTTCCCTTTGTTCCCCGCGCGCTGCTTTCAAGCCCGTGAATAAAAACTCTGGTAAAATCCGATCCCATGATCCTCCACCGTTCGTGTCGCGGCGTAATTTTAAAGCTGTTTCACCGCCGGAAGCGCTTTTTTACTATTCATGAAAGAATATTGCAAGGAATCACTGAAGAAAATCCGGTGAAGCGGAATGGTTGGGAGTGCTGAAAATATTGGTTATTTTAAGACATCTGTGCTAGAGCACATACGAACTTTTAAAGGAAAGGAATGTAACATGAGGATAGTGCGTGAAGAGGTGTTTCGATGAAAATATGGCCCTTCAGGGCGGTGAGACCGTCGCGGTCAAGGGCCGGCGATGTTGCGTCACAGGCCTACGATGTCATCAACGGGGATGAAGCGCGAAAGCTGGTCGAAAATAATCCCTACAGTTTTCTTCGCGTGGAGAAATCGGAAATAAACTTTCCCGCCACAGCCGATCCGTATGCGGACGAGGTTTACGAGTCCGCCCGCGATACCCTCCGCGCGATGATTCGTGACGGCGTGATGATTCAGGACGGGGCCCCCTGTTTTTATATTTGCCGGCAAAAAACGGCGGATCACGAACAGAGCGGCATCGTTGGCTGTGTCGGTACAGGGGAATACGAGGCAGGGCGTATCCGCAGGCACGAAATGACAAGGAAGGACAAGGAGGACGACCGGACCCGCCACATCGACCGCGTGAACGCCCAGACGGGGGCGGCGCTCCTGGCGTACCGGAGTGATCCCGAAGTGAACGGCCTGATCGACGAGATCGTTGCATCGCGGCAACCGGAGTATGATTTCCGGGCTGACGATGGAACGACCCATACGGCCTGGGTCGTTGATGACGGAGAAACTATAGAGCGGATTGCCCGAGCCTTCGACCGTGTCGAGAACCTGTATATTGCCGACGGACACCACCGCGTTGCCGCGGCTGTCCGTGTGGCCGCTCTGCGGGAAGAAACAGGTCGGGAGACGACTGAAAATGAAGAGTACCGGAGAATAATGGCTGTGATAACCCCCCATGACAGGTTGCGCATCCTTGCATACAATCGTGTTGTTCGCGACCTGAACGGCATGGCTCACGAAGACTTTCTCGCGGCGCTTTCGCGTGATTTTGTCCTGGAACTGTCGGCGGAGCCGGTGATTCCCGAACACGGTGGCATCTTCGGCATGTGCCTTGCGGACGGATGGCGCCGGCTTGTCGTAAAGAACGATGCCGGGACCGATACGGTTGATTCGCTCGACGTATCGATTCTGCAGGACAGGTTGCTCGCCCCGGTTCTCGGTATCGGAGACCCACGGAGCGATGAACGAATAGATTTTGTCGGAGGAGTCCGGGGCGTGCGTGAACTGGCCAGGCTTGTTTATTCCGGAGAATACGCCGTTGCTTTTTCCCTGTATCCCACGAGCATGGAATCGCTCCTGGCCGTGTCAGATGAAGGAAGGATCATGCCTCCCAAGTCAACCTGGTTCGAACCCAAAATCAAGAGCGGTCTTTTTGTCCATCCACTGGATGAAACCCTGCGGTGACTGAGGGCGTCGTACCGTGCTTAAAAGCATGGTAACTCTCTGGTCTTACTGGTATAATAATTATAAATATTATGTAAAACGTTATGGATGAAGGGCGATTCAATAATCTCCCGGTCATCCTGGGACCGACAGCGTCCGGCAAGACGGCGCTGGCCGTTCGGTTTGCCAGGTATGCGGCCGAGGAACACGCCGTAAGCTGTGAAATTATATCGGCGGACTCGCGGCAGGTTTATCGCCGCATGGATATTGGCACCGGGAAGGATCGGGAACAGTTTGTCGAAGGCGGCACGGCAGTGCCCTGTCACCTGGTCGACCTCGTGGACCCGGACTACGAATTCAATCTTTTTGAGTACCGGCAGGCCTTCAGCCGCTCGTTCAGTGATATTCGAAACCGCGGACACCTGCCGATCATGGTGGGTGGAACAGGATTGTACATCGAGGCGGTCATCGAGGGCTACGACCTTCCGCCGCTGTCGCCCGGGGGAGAGCGACTCAAAGAACTCCTGCGGCTGGAAACGGGGGAACTGCGCCGCCGGCTTCTTGCATTCCGTCCGGAACCGCACAATACGACCGACCTTCTCGACCGGGAGCGGCTCGCACGGGCTGTCGCCGTCGAGGAAGCGCGACGCACAGATGTGAAAGGCGATTCGGTCAGACCGGACGTGAACGCCTTCGTAATCGGTGTCAGGGTGGAACGGGCGGAATTACGGCGCCGTATACAGCGACGACTGGAAGAGCGGATAGACAGGGGAATGATCGACGAAGTCCGCGCATTGCACGATTCAGGACTGGGATGGGATCGCCTTGACCGGTTCGGTCTCGAATATCGTTACGTAAGCCGTTATCTGCGCGGAGATCTGTCCCTCGATGAAATGGTGAAAAGGCTCGCAGTGAAAATCGGCCAGTTCGCGAAGAGACAGGAGACCTGGTTCAGAAGAATGGAACGCAAGGGGATCG
>JAGYOR010000005.1 GCA_018399535.1 Deltaproteobacteria bacterium
TGGAAAGCGTAGTGGTAGGCACGTTGGTCAAGTCGGCGATGTTGGTCGGATAAAAGACGCGGGCCGAACTGACGTCGTACCCGGTATTCAGACTGCTGATATCATAGGTTTCAATTCCTGACGGTTCGCAGGCGGCGAAAAGAAACACCGCCGCAGCCGCGACCAGAAAGGTAAGGATTCTCTTTGAAAAAACAGACATTGTGTTTACTCCCTCCTTGTAATGGTTGGCTGACGTATTTCAGAAGAGAGGATTATTCCCTTCACCCTGCGTTTTTTCGCAGAACATCGCCGCGGTAAGATACTACTGAATCCGGCATCACCTCCTCGCTGTCGACAGTGGAACTGGAAGAGATACATTTACAGCCTGGGTTAGCTGCATTTGGCGGATTCACAGGATGATTGAGTGTGGGATGGTGAAAATTGCGGTTACAGAAGAAGAAGTATATTCAAATTCCGTACGCTGTAAGTTCGCTTTTCTATCAATAAGTTCTTCTGCATGTCAAATAAATATTTTCACTGTCATCGTCAGTGCGGCATTCGGGCCGGCCTTTGGCCGGCCCGGACGTTCACACGACAAGATTCTACTTTTTTCAAAACGCCTCTTCCCTGGAAATAATTCCCGCCGCCGCCTTTGCGAGTTTCTCGTACCGGTCGAGCGGAGACTCGGCGAGGATCATCATGTTTTGCGCCGCCATGGAACCTTCAGCGTGAACAGTTGTTACCTCGTGAAAAGCGGATTCATGGGAACAGGCCTGGCGCATGGTTTCATGAATCATGTGCATACGCTCCAAGGTGGTGTACCGGTCCGATCCTCCCAGGTAGTGCTCAAGGTATCCGTGAATATCGGGATTGTCCCAGTCACGCTTGTCCGGCGACGTGGCAATGATGCCGCCGCTGATATCCTGCACGAGTTCAAGTATCTCGTGATATTTCGAGGCGAAGTGGAGCTTGGCCATGTTGGCGATGAGGGGATTGGGAACGGCGATTTCGCCGTACATGACCGGTTCGCGGGCCGCGGCATTGGTAAGGGCGCGCAGCGTCTCAACGTAGGCCGCGATGGCGGCGAGTTTTTCACGGATGTGGCCGACTTTCTCGAGACCGTTGTATTTAGCCATGGCCACGGCACATCCCGCCAGTACCTCCACGGAGGGCACTTTGTAACTGATGGCCGTGAACCGGTGGAAGGTTGCAAAGGTATAGGCGAGCAGCATGGAGTACTGCCACTCGCCGCACATGAAAACGCGATCCCAGGGGACAAAGACGTTGTCGAAAACAATCATGGCTTCCGTCAATTCCCGCACGGGGTGATCGGCGTGAAATTCACGATCCGACCAGGCGCCCCGCCCTCCTCTGCAGATGAAGGTCACGCCCTCGGTGTTGGCGGGAATCGCGAAACTTACCGCGTATTCCGCCTCGTTTTCACGCATCTGGCGCGTGGGAACCACGATGATCTCGTTCGCCGCCGGAGCGCTGGTAATATGAATCTTGGCGCCCTTGACGATGATTCCGTCCTTGTTTTTGTCCACTACGCGAAGATAATAATCGGGATGCTTTTGCTTTGCCGGCTCTTTCGACCGATCGCCTTTCACACAGCTCACGGCGCCGCAGGTATGCAGGTCGTTTTTCCTCAGATGTTCCAGGAAATTCGTTGCGTTTTCCTGGTACTCCTTTTTCCCCATCTGGCCGGCCACCACGAAGGCCGCGTTGAGGCAATCCGTTCCGATATCTTTTCCGAAGGGCAGACCGCCGGTAAGCTCGATGGCCCGTTGTATGATTTTAGTCCTGTTCTGCAGGTCCTCCACCGTTTTCGGCGTGACGAAAAGGCGGTTGATTGGTTCGCCCGTCTCAGGGTGTTTCGCCACGAACAGGTCCCGTATTTCGGGATCATTCGAAGCTGCCAGTTCGTAACCCGCACCGATAGTATTGCAGGTGATTCCCAGTATCGGATGGGCTGTTATGTCATTCACTTTTTCGCCGCTGATGTAGACGCGCCGTCCGTCCCGAAGGCTCTCCTTGTATTCTTCGACTGTTCGAATGCCCATGGTACTCCTCCTTTTAATTAATAATCCGGGATTCCGGATGGATGTTCAATTGCGATGACATGCAGGTAATTCTGTAGTATGAATGATGTAAAGATTCCCTCGAATAAAGGAAAATATAGCATATGCCGCCACGGGGTTCTACGGAAATATTTCTTCCTCCCTGCCGGACCAAGATTATCGGTACCGTCGGTCCTTCCTGCGGAGACGCGTCTACACTCGAAACGATGATACGACACGGCATGACGGCGGCCCGGTTGAACTTTTCTCACGGTACTTTTGAAGACCATCGACACAACATCGCCGCTTTCCGGTCGGCGGCCGCGGCGGCGGCGAGACCTTCAACCATCCTTGCCGATCTTCCCGGCCCGAAAATCAGAATCGGGCAGCTTGCGAGTGACCCGCTTACGCTGGAAAAAGGCAATGAAATCATCCTTACGACGGATGATATGCCGGGAACGGCCTCCCGCATTTCCGTCCGCTACAAGCGGCTTCCCGAAAGCCTTTCGGAAGGCGACACGATTTACCTGAACGACGGGTTTGTGGAACTCACCGTGCTTGACGTGCAAAAGGATTCAGTCCGCTGCATGGTCGCCTCCGGCGGCAGCCTGCTTTCCGGAAAGGGGCTCAACCTGCCGGGCCGGAAGGTCTTTCTCGACAATCCAACCGATAAGGACCTGGAAATCATGGAATTCGCCCTGGCCGAGGGAATCGATATTTTCGGCGTCTCCTTCGTGGAAGACGCCGACGCCCTTGTCAAAGTCAGGGATTTCGCGGCGAAGCGGGGAAAGACAATCCATACTGTGGCAAAAATCGAGCGGGCCGCCGCCATCGACAACATCGATTCCATACTCGACGAGGCTGATGCGATCATGATCGCCCGCGGGGATCTGGGTATCGAAATCCCCATAGAAGACATGCCCTCGGTTCAGAAAGAGTTGATTCACAAGGCGAACGAGCGGTGTCGGCCAGTCATCACGGCCACCCAGATGCTGATGTCGATGGTTGAGCACGCGCGTCCGACGCGTGCCGAAGTTACGGACGTGGCGAACGCGATTCAGGACGGGACCGATGCGATCATGCTCTCCGAAGAAACCGCCGTGGGACGACATCCCGTTACTGCAGTCACAACCATGGCCGCCGTTGCCGCTTCCTTTGAACGACGACACAGTGAACTGCTGTGGATATCCGCTCTCCGGGAAGAACTCAAGAACAACCTCGTCCGCAAACAGATTTCCATCGCCGACATGATATCGCTGAACGTGGCCGAATCGGTCCTCGCACTCAACATTTCCTTCGTGCTTACGTCGACCGTGACGGGCATGACGCCACGGCGCATATCGCGCCTGAAACCGTCAAGCTGGATCATCGCCGCGTGCGATAACGAAGCGGTGATGAATTTCTGTTTCATGTCGTCCGGAGTGTATCCGCTTATCATGGACAAAAAAACGAAATCGTGGCATGAAAACGTGGTAGAAGAATTAAAACTTCGGGGTATTATCTCGCCGGGCGACCGGGTTATTCTCACTGAAGGACAGTTCTCCGGGCCGGGCGGAGGAACCGGACCGGGCGGAACCGATACGATGGCGATCATGACACTGTGACGTCACCGTCACCACCGAACAGCCGGTTTTCTTCCCGGCCTGAACAATCAACGAAAAGGACGGACGCCGCCGGTGAACCGCTATCACGGCATTGAAATATCTGAACAACACTGGTTTCCATCGTCTCTTTTTGGCGAATCTGTTGAATTCCTGCACTATTTCGAAAACATCAGCAATATTTTCAGTACTGTCGCGCCCCTTTTGCGACACGCCCTGGACCGGGCAGGAACCAACATCGTCATTGACCTCTGCTCGGGCGGGGGCGGTCCCTGGCCCCGCCTCGCGCGGGAGATGAACCGGCAAAACGGGTCGCGCCCTTCGATTCTTCTTACCGACAAGAACCCGGAAGCGGGATTACTCAGGAATTGCCGAATATTTTCTTCGAACGGCGACACCATCGCCTGTTCGTCGCAGCCCATTGACGCCCGGAACGTTTCCGCCGATCTCGACGGGTTTCTGACGCTTTTTAACGCCTTCCATCATTTCTCACCCTGCGAGGCCCGCGGAATTCTGAGCGATGCCGTCAACACGGGCAGGGGCATCGCCGTTTTCGAGGCAACAGAACGCAGTCTTTTTTCCATTATTCAGATGATCTTCACGCTTCCGCCGCTGGTCTGGGTTCTGACCCCGTTTCTCCGGCCGGTACGGTTTTCCCGTCTCTTCTTCACCTACATCATTCCGCTCCTTCCCCTGGTTATTACATTGGACGGCGTCCTGTCATCACTGAGAACCTATACCCCCGAAGAACTGCGTCGACTTGCCGGGAACTGTGACGGCACAGCTTATATCTGGAGGGCGGGAAGCATAAAGTCGTTCCGGCTTCCCAGAAAAATAACCTATTTAATAGGATATCCCTTACAACGGGTGAAGAAAGGCGGTCTACCTTCGCAGGCCGACCCGCACCTGACGAATACGAAAAAGGCGTTGGATAATATTGTTTAATAATATAGAATGAAAAACCACTGAAGACGACGGCTAGAAAGGAGACACCGGATGACGGTTATACAGCAGAAGGGGGACAAAATTCGTCAGGCGATCAAACGCATATCATTACGCCTCGAAGACAAGGACGGAAGCAAGCTTTCCAGGCTCGTCCAGGAAGCGGGTCAGGAATTCAATCTGTCTCCCATGGAGCAGGAATTCCTTTTCAATTTCTTCAAAGAGGGAAAAACATTCCAGGAAGAATGAGCGGACCGGCGAAACGGCGGTTCGTTCATAACCCTGTTTTGCCCGAGCTGTCAGGTGCAGAGCCGCGGCAACCGTTTACCGACCGGCGGGGTGCGGCTTCCCCGATGGCAGGCGGTGCGCGACCGTCCCGTCTTCTACCGGCAGCATCACGCCGACTGGTTACCGGCGATGATTCCAGGGCGGTATTCCGGAAAGTAACACTGCGCCACGCAGGACGGGCCGGTCCGGAACCGTTTTCCAGATCCTTGTAGAACACGTCCGTCTCCGGCCTGAAAATCCGAACCGAATCAAAGAAATGAATGAAGGGCTGATTTTCGCGTTTTTCGGCGTGCTGATTACACTGATGTATTCCGGCACAAAAAAACAGCCGTCTGAAAAACCGGTATCCCGTGCCCGGTTTTTCCGGCCGAGCTGCAGGAACAGCAATGACTGCAATCAGAAAACAGAATGTAAAAAAAGCGCTGACCGGCGCACCCGCTTCGGACGATGACGCAACCGCCTGCGCTGGCCCGGGGGTTACCGTCGCCGAGAGATTCTTTAAAACTTCGGACTGCGTTCATCTCAGGATCATCGATTTTATTCCTCCCGAAAACGACGGAGGGAAACCGGTTCTCGTCTTCGTTGCCGGCTGGATTTCCATGATCTCCGCCTGGCGTCCGGTCCTTTCGGTGCTGACGCCGTACATGAGAATCCTCTACGTGGAAACGCGTGAAAAAAGGAGCGCCCTGGTCGATTGGACGAAATCGACGGATTTTTCAATATCCCGTATGGTGTTTGACCTTCGGGAACTGCTGGAAGAACTCGTTCCTCCGTCATCTGTCTTTTTTCTCGCAGGCAGTTCTCTCGGATCAACGGTCATTCTCGATTTTCTGAGCGGATGCCGGCGACAACCGGAACTGGCCGTCGTCATCGCCCCGAATGCCGAATTCGGCATTCCCCGCTGGTTCTATCCCCTGGTACGCCTCATCCCGCCGGCCGCATACAGCCTGGTAAGGGCGCCGATCAAGCACTACCTGTGCACCTACCGTATCGACAGTCTTCACGAGAAGGAACAGGCACTTAAATACCAGCGTTCGCTGGACTGGGCCGATCCCAGAAGACTGAAAGCAAGCGCCCTGGCAATGAAGGGATACAGCCTCTGGCCGAAACTGGGTGGGATTGCCGCCCCGGTGGTCATCGTGGCGGCGCGGACCGACCGCCTGCACGGCGTCAGAGACATTGAACGAATGGCGAAGCTCATTCCCGACGCGCGCATGGAAATTATGGAGAGCAACCGCGAGACCCACAGTGAAAAAGCGGGGCGTTTTATTCTTGACGAAATCGAAAAATGCCTCAAGACAACCGAAACATCATGATACCAACAGCCGGGGCAGGAATTGATACATGAACAATCGCCGTGAACACTACCGCAACTGGTTTCTCGCCGTCAGGCCCTGGTCGTTCGTCATGACCTTCTTCTGCGTCACCACGGGCAGCATGACGGGAAGCATCTATCAACCTTTTTCATGGTTCTTGTATGTTCTCACATTGCTGGGTGTCGTTCTTCTTCATGGAGCGGCGAACTTTCTTAATGATTATTATGACGTGGCAAGCAATGTCGACGACGCCGGCGTGGCAACCGCCCGGTATCGTCCCCATCCGCTTGCCGAAGGTTCTCTGTCTCTTCAGGCCGTTCGAAGTGCAGCCGTGGTGTTCATTCTTGTAGCCCTGGTTATCGGTCTCTATCTCACCATTACGCGCGGTCTTACCGTTCTCGTTATCGGCCTTGCCGGGCTTTTCGCCAGCGTTTTTTATACGGCGCCGCCCTTCAAGTACAAGTACAGCGCCCTCGGAGAACCGGCGGTCTTTATCGTGTGGGGCCCCCTCGTCGTGGGAGGCGCTTCGTTTGTTCAGGGTCAATCGCTGAAAAGCGAAACCTTCCTGGTCTCCATCCCGCTGGGGATACTGGTCGCACTTGTCCTCCTGGCAAATAACATTCGCGACATGGAAAGCGACCATGCGCGAGGAATTCGAACCATCCCCGTGCTCACAGGTAAAACCGCCGCCGTCGGTCTGTATCTGTTTCTGATTGCGGCCGCCTACACGGCGGTTGCCCTTATGTCGTTTTTCGGACCACTTACCCCCTGGTCGCTGATAGTCCTGCTTTCGCTTCCTTATACCGTCAACCTGGCGCGGGAAATTCTTCGGGCTGTTCCCATTGACGCCGATGCCCGAACCGCCGGTGTCGTCACGGCCTTCGGAGCGCTCCTGCTTCTGTCGCTCCTGGTGGAGAAAATCCTGTGATACGGAAAGCTGATTCGAATATCACGGTACCCGTCGCCATAATACTGGTCGCCTTTCTCTGGTTCATCACCTTCTACCTCACAGTCGGCGTTTTCTGGACCAAGATCGCTCTGTCAACAGTAATACTTGCCGCCTTTGCTCTTTGGGCGGCGCCGGATATCAGGCACCGGGTCACGTGTAATGCGCGGGCCCTCGTGTGGGGTGTTCTTTCGGCGGGGGCACTCTATGGCCTTTTCTGGATCGGCAGGACTGTTTCACTTCTCCTGTTTCCTTTTGCCGGCGACCAGATCTGGTCCGTGTATGACAAAGCCTCGGGATACAATCCCTGTATCATTCTTTGCGTCCTTTTGTTTATCACCGGGCCCTGCGAGGAAATTTTCTGGCGGGGATTCCTTCAGGACAATCTCATGAAACGGTACGGGAAGAACGCCGGCTGGATCAGCGCGACCATAGTGTACGCGGGCGTTCACATCTGGTCTCTCAATTTCATGCTCGTTGGAGCGGCCGCCGTGGCCGGCGCCTTCTGGGGCGCTCTTTATCGACGGACGGAAACACTGACGCCCGTCATCATATCGCATGCCCTCTGGAGCGCCGTCATATTCACCCTCGCCCCCATGAATTGAAACGTGCCGCTCATCCCGTCAATCGTTTCCCTGGGACTCCTGCCAGTATCGCCTGCCGGAGCCCATCATGACGCTTATGGGTCGCAGTTCTTCGATATTCTCACAGATAATTTTTATTGACGAGGCTATGGGAATGGAAAGCAGGGCGCCCACGATCCCCCAGAGCCAGCCCCAGAAGAGCAGGGAGAGCAGAACGACCACGGGGCTCAGGTTCAGACGGTCGCCGAGTACTTTCGGTGCGATGAAATTGCCGATGGTCATCTGGATGGTTATCAAGGCTACAAGAGACACGACGGTCGGCCAGATACCCGGATAATACTGAACAAGCGCCAGCAGAACCGGCGGAACTGTCGCGATGATCGAGCCGATGTTGGGAATGAAATTCAGGACAAAGGCCAGCGCGCCCCATGTCACCGCAAAGTCGATCCCAATAATCGAAAGGGCCAGCCATACCAGTACTCCCGTCACGAAGCTTATAAGTACCTGGACCGAGAGATATCGGCTGATCTCCGACGATATGGAGGCGATGATGCGGGTAACGCGCTCGGCCTGGTCATCGGACAGGGCGTAGCCTATTTTATAGTGGGCGTAAGGCTTGCCAAGCAGCAGAAAAACCAGGAAGATGATAATCAATACCAGATTCACCAGAATGGAAAACACTGATCCCGACAGCCGCACCAGGAGATCCCGGATCGTCTTCGCCCAGTCGAAGTCCGCCAGTGGATTGTCTTTCAGGTAGGCAAAACCGCTCAATTCCTCCAACAACTGTCCGAAACGCTCCTCGTATTTGGGAAATTCCGCCATGATGGCAAAAACGCGGTCGTAAAGAAAAACCACCCCTATGTACCCGATTCCGAAAAGAAGAACGATGACGAAGAGAACGGCGATCGGCAGGGGGATTTTATGCCTCGTCATCACGTTGATGACCGGACCTATAACAAAGGTGAGCAGCCAGGCAATTACCAGCGGGAGGATCACCGATTGAGCCGCGTTGAGAACGAATCCACCCGCTACAAGGGCAAGCAGGGCAAGAAAAAAAAGCGCCAGTTTTTCCTTATCCATGATGACGATGCCCTTCTTTCAGGTGAAGACGGCCGTTGCCGTGCCTGAAGTTGCTTTTTCCGACGAATGATCTTTTTTCCATTGACTGAATCATCGTGCATTCCCGCGGTACGTTGCTGTTCATACCACAGATCCGTCCACCTGTCATCTCTTCTCCGCCGACGTTTCCGATTCCAGACCGGGCGATCATGTCGTCAACAAACAAACCATTGCTCCGTGGTGAACATTCCCTTTTCCGTTCTGAAGACGCTGTTCCCCTTTATGAATGTATTCAAGTGGTTCGATGCGCTCCCCGGGAACAATTTACTCGTGTAATACGAATCCGGATTGCTTTCCTGGCAGTTATTGGGGCAGACCCTGAGGCATTCGTCGCAGTTGAGCCAATAGTCGTAACCCGCAGTATTAATGACCCGCTCGATATGTTTGAGTCCCTCGGCATCTTTAAGCGCCAGCGGATAAATGGCGTGTTTTATGGTATGGGCCATACAGATCATCTTCCGGAACGTGCCGTCTGCCGAAAACGCTCCTGCCGGGCAAGCGTCCCGGCAGGCACGACATTTTGGAGGGCAGGGATCCTCGTCAATAATGGGATCGCCCGGGAGTTCTGCATCGGTCACCACGGCCGCCAGTCGCAATCGGGCGCCGAAGGTTGGGTGGTATACCTGCCCGCTGCGGCCGAAGGCTCCCAGGCCGGCACGGACTGCGGCATGCTTGAGAGAGAGAATCCCTCACGGCTCGAACTCGTGAAAGACCATCGGAGCGTAGCTGGGAACCATGACGGCGGCGAAGCGGCCTTGCGATTCGATCAGGTTGCACAACTCCAGGCTGATCTCATCCAGCCGGCGATAAACGGTGTGGTAGGAGCGGTAAAGGGCGTGAAGATTATAGTCGGGTGATTGCAGGATAACGCGCGGTATTTCGATTCCAAAGACGACCACCGTCTTCGCCCCCTTGTATATATTTGACGGGTGATGTTTCTCCGGGGCTTCATCGAAACGATTCACCGGGGCAAAACCGAACGCCGACACGCTGCGGTCCAGATAGTTGGCCATCACGTCTCTCATGGTACTATTCATATCTCCCCTTTCTTTACACGCACATCACCGGAATCCGGGCTTTTGCGGACGGCACGCAGGAGCCTGCAAAGTTCTACCTGTTCTACATCATTGAGTGTGGCCAGGAAATCGCTGTTGGCCCGTTCCAGCTTCACACGGATCAGGGGAACCCGGTTCCGTCCCTTCAAAGTCAGACAGACACAAACAGCCCGGCGGTCGTCCGGGTGCGGCCGCCTCTCGACCAGCCCGGATGTTACCAGACGGTCCAGTAAGGCGGTCAGGGTGGCCGGGTCGAGCCCGCTCCGTTCGCTCAGTTCCCGTGAGGTAACCGCGTCCTCTTGTCCCAGGAAGTTGAGGATCATCGCCTGGACCGCGGTAATATCCATATCCGTCAGGCAGGCGGTCCAGAACCTCGTTGCGGCCTGATTGGCCCGAGCGAACAAAAAAAAGATGCAGTCCTCAACACGAAGAGCCATGGGTCTATGCTTTTACCTCGTAAACAAATAATTTGTAGACAAACTATATCAAAGGTGGTACCCCGTCAAGAAAAACCTGCGGCCTGATTGGACTATTCCCTGATGTGTCCAGTGCCGGAAGAAAGGGTGGTCGAGATGAAAGTATTACGCACTCCCGATGAGCGATTCCGAGATCTGCCGGGTTTCGATTTCGCACCGAACTACCTTCAGGTCCCCGACGGTGAGGGAGACTCGCTTCGAGTGCACTACCTGGATGAGGGACCGCGGATGGCCGAGCCGATACTTCTGATGCACGGAGAACCAAGCTGGTGTTACTTGTACCGGATAATGATTCCCCTCTTCACCGACGCGGGATACCGCGCTGTCGCCCCCGATCTGGTGGGATTCGGACGCTCGGACAAGCCTGCGGAGATGAACGACTATACATACCAGCGGCACGTCGACTGGATGCAGGCCCTCCTCGACCACCTGGACCTGAGCAGAATCACGCTGGTCTGCCAGGACTGGGGTGGCCTGATAGGCCTGCGACTGGCGACCGATCACCCGGAACGTTTCGCCCGCGTGGTGGTGGCGAACACGGGACTTCCCACGGGTGATCATCCCATGTCGGATGCCTTTTCGGCCTGGCGTGAATACTCGCGGACCGCCCCCGAATTTCACGTGGGCAGCATCATCAAGGGTGGCTGCGTTACCCCTCTCTCCGACGCGGTCATTGCAGCCTACGACGCCCCTTTCCCCGACGACACCTACAAAGCGGGAGCCCGCGTCTTTCCGTCGCTCGTCCCCATCACTCCCGACGATCCGGCTGCCGAAGCCAATCGCCGGGCATGGGAAGTCCTGTCGAGATTCAAAAAACCTTTCATCACCTCCTTCAGCGACTCGGATCCGATCACCCGTGGAGGCGACAGGGTTTTCCTCAAAATGGTCCCCGGCACTAGCAATCAGCCGCACGCCACGATTACGGGCGGCGGTCACTTCCTGCAGGAAGACCGGGGAGAAGACTTTGCCCGGGTTGTGATCGATTTCATGAAAGGCAGTTGATCGCCGGCGATGACATTACTCGGCAATCGCGTGTATGGAAGCAAAACTATCATTGACAAAAACCGTGTCGTGTGTATGAAATACACAGCTTGTAAAAATGAGTATCCCCTGCATAGAAAAACAGTTACATTCGGCGTCTGCAAGTCATGTGCCCCGAAGGGCTGCATTATTATCAATCAGGAAGAAGGAGGAAAATCATAATGGCTTTTGAGTACGAAAAGTTAAACGTGGAGCAGGATGGCAAGGTGCTTGTCGCCGCCATAAACCATCCGCCGGCGAATGCCATGGGCCAGGGCGTTCTGCGCGACATCAGCGATCTGCTCGACAGGTGTGAGAACGATGACAATGTACGGGTTATCGTCATTACCGGTACGGGAGAAAAGCTTTTTTCCGCCGGCGCCGACATCACAGAATTCGCCGATCTCCAGAAAGGCAATGTCCCCAAGTATGACGGCAACGAAATTTATTTCAAAATCGAAAACTACCCCAAGGTTATCATCGCAGCGATTCAAGGCGGCGCCTACGGGGGAGGACTCGAGCTCGCCTGTTGCTGCCACCTGCGCGTCATGTCGGAAAGCGCCACGCTGGGGCTTCCCGAAGTAAAGCTCGGGCTTAATCCCGGATGGGGAGGCACGCAGCGGTTGCCCCGTTTCATAGGCAAAACGAAGGCCCTCGAACTTATGTTGACGGGTAACTTCATGCCGGCATCGGAGGCTCTCTCGCTGGGTTTGTTGAATAAAGTCGTACCGCAGGAAAAGGTGCTGGATGAAGCAAAGGCACTTGCCAAAAAACTGGCGGCCGGAGCCCCCCTGGCCCAGAGGGAAATCATGAAGGCCATCAGGCTGGGACTGGAAACCAATATAAGAGAAGGTGTACTGGTTATCGAGCGCGCGGCGAGCAGGACTCTTCAGTTCTCGGAAGACTTCGCCGAAGGTTCGAAGGCATTCCTCGAAAAGAGACCGCCCGACTTCAAGGGGCGCTGATATTCAGCGGGCACCGACCCGGAGTAACGGTCTAAAACAGGCCCCTCCCTTTTGTCACGGGGAGGGGCATATACATGTGGAGCCCATGAAAAACTTTTTTTCAGCGCAGACGCGAACCGCCGGAACAAAGTCAGACAGTGTAGCCGAGTTTATCAGGCATCATTTCAGGCATTTCAACGCAGCCGTCCTCGTCGACGCCGCCGAGGCATACCGTTCGCATATTGACAGGGGGGACGCCATGTTCATGAGCCTGGCGGGCGCCATGAGCACTGCCGAGCTCGGTCTCTCCCTGGCCGAAATGATCCGCCGGGACAAAATTCACGCCGTAAGCTGCACGGGAGCAAACCTCGAGGAAGACATTTTCAATCTCGTGGCTCACGATCACTATCAGCGAATACCCCATTACCGAGACCTGACGCCGGAGGAAGAAAAGGAGCTTCTGGAACAGCACCTGAACCGTGTCACTGATACCTGCATTCCCGAAGAGGAAGCATTCAGAAGAATTGAAAGGTTCATCATCGACCTCTGGAAAGAGTCGGATGCCTCCGGAAAATCCTGCTTCCCTCACGAGTTCATCTACCAGCTGATTGACAGTGGATTGCTTGACCAGTATCACCAGATTGATCCGAAAGACAGCTGGGTCATGGCCGCCTGCGAGAAAAAGCTTCCCATTTTCGTTCCCGGCTGGGAGGATTCGACGCTGGGCAATGTCTATGCAGCACACTGCCTCCGCGGAACCATTAAAAATATTCACACGGTTCGCACGGGAATCGAATACATGATGCAGCTTTCCGAATGGTATCGATCGACTTCGGCGGAACGGAACATCGGCTTTTTTCAGATAGGCGGCGGCATCGCCGGGGATTTCGCCATCTGCGTGGTTCCCATGCTTCGCCAGGACATGGGCGTTCATGACGCACCCCTGTGGTCGTATTTTTGTCAGATCAGCGACTCAACAACCAGCTACGGATCCTATTCAGGCGCCGTGCCGAACGAAAAAATCACCTGGGAAAAGCTGGCTGTCGGCACACCTAGTTTTATTATTGAGTCCGACGCCACCATCGTGGCCCCTCTTGTTTTCAGGTATGTTTTGGAGGAAGAATCACCGTAGCGGTTTTTAAACGGTGGAACGCCCTGTCTCGGGACGCCCACGCGTTTCCCGGTCGCCGTACGCGAAGAGGATTACATATATGAGAAAAATAGCCGTCCTTCCCGGTGACGGAATAGGACCGGAAATAATGGAAGAGGCCGTCAAGGTGCTCAATGTCGCCAGGGAACAGCTTTCCCTGCCGATAGACTACGAATTCGGCGATGTCGGAGGATGCGCCATAGACCGGCAGGGGACGGCACTTCCCGCTGAAACTCTCGCGCTGTGCGAATCGTCCGACGCCGTTCTTTTCGGATCGGTGGGGGGTCCGAAATGGGAACACCTTCCGCCGGAACAACAGCCGGAGCGGGCCGCCCTGCTTCCCCTGCGAAAACATTTCGACCTGTTCTGCAATCTTCGCCCGGCGAAAATATTCCCGGGCCTCGCGGGCGCCAGTCCGCTGAAAAAGGAAATTATCGGCGAGGGATTCGATATACTCTGCGTCCGGGAACTGACAGGGGGCATTTATTTCGGGACGCCGAAGGGACGCGAGGGAACCGGATCCGACGAACGGGGATTCGACACCATGGTGTATCACCGCCGGGAAATCGAGCGGATCGCCCGCATGGCCTTTGATTTCGCACGGCTGCGAAAAAGAAAGGTGACCTCAATTGACAAGGCGAACGTCCTGACCACCATGGTCCTCTGGCGGGATGTGGTGAGAGAAACGAGCCTGCAATATCCCGATATATCGCTGAACAACCTGTACATAGACAACGCGGTCATGCAGGTGGTCCGTGATCCCCTGCAGTTCGACGTCATTCTGGCCGGCAACATGTTCGGCGACATTATCTCGGACGAGTGCGCCATGCTGACCGGGTCCCTGGGATTACTCCCGTCGGCTAGTCTTAACGAGTTGAAATTCGGTCTTTATGAACCGGCCGGCGGCTCGGCGCCGGACATAGCCGGCAAGGGTATCGCCAACCCCGTGGCCCAGATACTTTCGCTGGCCATGATGCTCCGATACAGTCTCGATGAACCGGCGACCGCCGACCTCATCGAGGCGGCGGTGGACGATGTAATAGCCCGGAAAATACACACAGCCGACATCGCCGCCGACCCTTCCCGGGCCGTATCAACGGCTGCCATGGGAGACGCCGTTGCCGACACAATCAGGGAATCAATGAGTTGACAAGAATCGGCAACGCGAGGTTGCAACGATGACGAGAGTACGCCTTGGCGACGTAGCGGCGATCATAACCATTGAAGGACTCCTTGTCTGCATGGAATGCGCCGACGACAGGGATCTTGCCGCCGTCGCATCCGAGGAAGACCTGATCCTTCGTGGAGATATTCCGGAGGACGGTGACCTCCGCTGCGGACGATGCGGGCAGCGGATCAAGGGCTGAGAGGACGAAGGCCCGTCAGACAGCTTCTCCTTTTCGAATACGCTCGATCGTGTAGGGAACGAGACCGCCGGCTTTTATAATCTCCGCCATAAAATCAGGAACGGGGCTTGACGCAAACTGCCGTGAGTCGTCGATACGCTCAATCGAACCGGCGGCGAGATTCACCCTGACTTCGTCGCCTTCCGCGAGTTCTTTCGGCGCTTCCGGGGACTCGAGCAAGGGGAGCCCGATATTGAAGGCGTTTCGATAAAATATGCGCGCAAAGCTGCGGGCGATAATGAGCGATACGCCGGAAGCCTTGATTGCAAGCGGTGCATGCTCCCGAGAAGAACCACACCCGAAATTGCCGCCCGCAACGATGACATCACCGGGACGCACCGAAGAAGCAAACTCCGGCCGCAGATCGGCAAAGCAGTTCCGCGCCAGTTCGGACGCCTCGGAAACATTGAGAAAACGTGCGGGAATGATCAGGTCAGTATCGATATCATCACCCAGTTTCCAGATTTTACCCTGAAACATCATGTGGAATTTCCTTTCGCTGTTATAGATGTGTCATTACATACGCCCGACATGGCCGTTTTCACCCTCGTGCCGACTGTTTCCATCAGAGTTCTCCGGGACCGCCGATTTTTCCCAATACAGCCGAAGCCGCCGCGACAAAGGGATTCGAGAGGTAAACCTCGCTTTCAGGATGTCCCATGCGCCCCACGAAATTCCTGTTGGTCGTTGCCAGGGCTCGTTCGCCGGCCGCGAGAATACCCATGTGACCTCCCAGGCAGGGACCGCAACAGGGCGGGCCGATAACGGCATTCGCGTCGAGCAGTGTTTCAACGATGCCTTCCCTGACCGCTTCACGGTAAATCTTGGGGGAACCGGGAATGATGATCAATCGAAGTCCCCGGGCCGCCCTTTTTCCCTTCAACACGGACGCGGCGTCCCGAAGGTCTTCCAGAGAACCGTTGGTGCATGACCCGATGAATACCTGGTCCAGCGTCACATCTCCACATTCCGAGAGATTCCGGACGTTCGCGGGCGAGTGGGGAAAGGCCACCTGCGGTTCCAGGGACGCCGCGTCGATGGTAACAACCCGTTCATACCGGGCATCGGCGTCGCTCATACGATAAATTGCGCCTGTCTCGGAGCGTTCATCAACAAACGCGCGGGTGATATCGTCCGGTTCAAAAATGCCGTTCTTGCCCCCCGCTTCGATAGCCATGTTCGCCATGGTGAGCCGCTGATACATGGGCATGCGCCGAACGGTTTCTCCACCGAACTCCAGGGTCGCGTAACGCGCTCCTTCGACACCGATCATGCCGATGAGATGTAAA
Organism: Deltaproteobacteria bacterium; assembly: GCA_018399535.1. Taxonomy (GTDB): domain Bacteria; phylum Desulfobacterota; class Syntrophia; order Syntrophales; family UBA2210; genus MLS-D. The sequence continues at coordinate 16,179 of JAGYOR010000005.1, forward strand.
ATAATATCCTTCCCCCCCACCAACGGCGACGGTGTGCCCTCGATGTTGACCCGGATAGTGGGCGGTACTTTCAGCCATATTTCTCCGGTCGCCATAATGACGCCGAGGTCGGTGCTTCCCACGCCTGTTGAAAAAGCGCCCAGCGCTCCGTAAGTACAGGTATGACTGTCGGCGCCGATGACTACCTGCCCCGGAAGAACAAGCCCCTTTTCCGGAAGAATCACGTGCTCGATGCCCACGTCTCCTCCCTCGTAGTAATGCGTTATATCGTGGCGGCGGGCGAATTCTCTCACGAATTTCACCTGCTGGGCCGACGCTATATCCTTGTTCGGAACGAAATGATCCGCCACGAGGGCAACGGCATCCCGGTCGAAAACAGTCTCCCGGCCTATCTCGTTGAACACCTTGATGGCGATAGGGGCCGTGATGTCGTTGGCGAGGGCCATGTCGACCTTCACCTGGATCAGGTCTCCCGGCGAAACGGTTTTCCTGGCCGCGTGTTCCGCCAGTATTTTTTCTGTAATGGTCATTGGCATGAGGCAAACTCCAATTATAAAATTTCCGTGCTCTATAATACAGGACGGCACGGCGGTAAACGTTTTTTTAATTCTTTTTTCAGAGCGACGGCTTCTCCGTTCGTTTCGTGTCCGGGGTCCTCAGCGAGTCAAGACGGTTCAGGGCATTGATATAGGCCTTCGCCGTCGCCACCAGGACATCCGGGTCGGATCCCCGGCCGATGACGCTGTGCCCGTTGAACCCGAGCTGGACCGTGACGACGCCCTGCGCGTCCGTCCCGCCGGTTATGGCATTCACGGCGTATTTGATCAGTGAATGTTTTGTCCGGGTGATTTTTTTGATCGCAGCGAACGTCGCATCAACCGGACCGACGCCGAACTCGGCGTCCTGTTTCTCTTTCCCGTCCACTTCCATGCGCACCGCCGCCATCGGCATTGCGGCATTGCCGGATATCACGTTCAGGTAAAGCAGCTTGTACTTGTCCGGTTTCCTGAAAATGGTATCCGAAATGAGTTCCTCCAGGTCCTCGTCAAAGATCTGTTTTTTGACATCGGCCAATTCCTTGAAGCGTTTGAAGGCCCGGCTGAGTTCATCGTCGGTCAGCATGAACCCGATTTTTTTCAGGCGTTCCTTCACGGCGTGTCTGCCCGAATGTTTCCCCAGCACGATATTGGTATCCGTCACTCCCACGCTTTGAGGCGTCATGATTTCGTAGGTAATTTTTTCCTTGATAAGCCCGTCCTGGTGTATGCCCGATTCGTGGGCAAACGCGTTCGCCCCCACGATGGCCTTGTTCGGTTGCACGGGAATGCCGGTTATGTCCGTGAGCAACCGCGACGTCCGGTAAATGTGTTTCGTGTCGATGTTTGTCGAGAACCCCAGAATATCCTTTCGTGTTTCCAGGGCCATGACGATTTCTTCCAGCGACGTGTTGCCGGCACGCTCGCCGATGCCGTTTACGGCGCACTCCACCTGCCGGGCGCCCTGTTTAAGTGCCGCCATGGAATTGGCGACGGCCACGCCGAGATCATTGTGACAGTGGACGGATATCACGGCATCATTGATGTTTTTCACCTTTTCGAACAGATAGGCGATGAGATCTCCCAGTTCATCCGGCATGGCGTAGCCCACCGTGTCGGGAATATTCACCGTCGTGGCCCCCGCTTCGATGACGGACTGAACCATGTCGACCAGATAATCACGGTCACTTCGGGTGGCATCCATGGGAGAAAATTCAATATTGTCCGTGTATTTACGTGCGTGCCGCACGGCGTCCACGGCCTCCTTCAAGACCTGCTCCCTGCTTTTCTTCAATTGATACCGGAGGTGGATATCGGATGACGAAATAAAGGTGTGAATGCGGGGATGAGCCGCCTCGGCGATGGATTCCCACGCCCTGTCGATATCGTTGCGGTCGGCACGGGCAAGAGCCGCGATCTGGGGTTTTCGAATGCGCCTGGCTATTTCCTGGACGGCGATGAAATCACCTTCCGATGCAACGGGGAAGCCCGCCTCGATAATGTCGACCCCCAGTTTTTCAAGGTGGCGGGCCATGCGGAGCTTTTCGTCGAGATTCATGCTGAATCCCGGCGACTGCTCGCCGTCCCGCAGGGTCGTGTCGAAAATGTATACCCTGTTATCATTCCGCTTTTTTACCTTTTCCCCTTTTTGTGCCGTCTTCCTCATTTCCTCCTCCTTTGTGCACGTTCGGCTTTCACCTTTTCATACAAATAAAAAAGGCCATGGGCGTGGCGCCCATGGCCTCTCTCATTTCTTCGTGTAAAACTTTTATTCGGTCAGAAGGGCGGGCGACACGCGAACGATATGCACACCGGTAAGAGCGAGTCCAAGACCCGAAAGGCTCAACAGGTTGCCAAGAATCGTTCGTCCGTTACCGGTCACCCGTGCTACTCCTTGAAAAGATTAGATAGAGCTTCTACATTATGAATAAACCCGTGTCAACGATTATTTTCACGCCTTCCTGCAGTACGCGACAAGTGCTTTTCAATTTTTTCTTTCTTCCTTGCTCAGCTTGTACTGCAGGCTGTCAACCAGCGCCCGCCAGCTGGCCTCGATAATATTGCTCGAAACACCGATGGTGGTCCAGACATCCTCACCGTCTCCCGATTCGAGAAGCACCCTGACCTTGGCCGCGGTGCCGTCGCTGCCCTCGATAATGCGGACCTTGAAATCCACCAGGTGCATTTCATCCACCTCGGGATAAAATTTTCTCAGGGCTTTCCGCAGGGCGTTGTCAAGGGCGTTCACGGGACCGTTCCCCTCGGCGGCGGTAATTTCCTGTTCCTTTCCGACGGAAATCTTGATGGTCGCCTGTGAACTGGAAATCCTTCTGCGCTTTCTCTGGTCGATCACGTTGAATGATACCAGCTCAAAAGGTTCCCTGAATTCCCCCAGGGTTTTTTTAATGAGCAGCGCCAGCGATCCGTCGGCAGTATCGAACTGGTATCCCTCGTCCTCCATTTTCTTGATTTCCCGGACAACCCTGCGGCTTACGTCGTCCGAATCATCAAGAGATATTCCCAGTTCCCGGGCCTTGTATTCTATGTTGCTCCTGCCGGCAAGATCGGACACGATAACGCGTCGGTGGTTCCCCACCAGTTCCGGGTCGGTATGTTCATAAGCGGTCGGGTTCTTGAGCACGGCGCTTACGTGAACACCACCTTTGTGGGCAAACGCGCTTTTGCCCGTGTAAGGACGGGCGTTCACCGGGGGAACATTCGCTACATCGCTGACGTAGAGCGACAGGGCCGTGAGATTTTCCAGCGAGGATCCGGGAACGCAACGTCCGTTCATCTTGAGATGCACGTTTCCGATAACAGTTACCAGGTCGGCATTGCCGCAACGCTCTCCATATCCGTTGACGGTCCCCTGGGCCATGCGGACTCCCGCTCTCAGGGCGGTAATAGTGTTTGCCACGGCAAGTCCGCAATCGTTGTGGGCATGAATTCCCAGGCGTTCTGCGGGAACAATCTTTTTGACCTCTGACACGATATCGGCCAGTTCCCATGTCATGGTTCCACCGTTGGTGTCGCACAGGGCAATCCAGTCCGCGCCGTCCGACAGGGCCCGCTCAATCGTTTTTAAGGCGTATGATGGATTATGCTTGAATCCGTCGAAAAAATGCTCGGCGTCGTAAACGACTTCCTTGCCCCGGGATTTCAGGTACGAGACGGATTCTCCTATCATGTCAAGATTTCCCTCGAGCGAAACACCGAGAATGTCCGTCGCGTGCAGATCCCAGCTCTTGCCGAAAATCGTTGTCACAGGCGTGCACGCGTCGATCAGGGCACGTATGTTGGGACACTCTTCGGGTGTCATGCCCTGTTTGCGAGTGCTTCCGAACGCCGCCAGGCGAATATTTTTAAATTTCTCCCGTTTCGCCAGTTTGAAAAACCGCAAGTCCTTTGGATTCGATCCCGGCCAGCCACCTTCGATATAATGAAAGCCGGCCTCATCAAGCTTGCGGGCGATCTTGATTTTTTCCTCTGCCGTTACGCTCACCTGCTCGCCCTGGGTCCCGTCGCGTAGTGTGGTGTCATAGATAATTACGTCTTCACCCGTGCGTTTCATCATTTTCACTCCTTAAAAAAAAACCCGCCCCCAGCAAGCCGCTGGTGGCGGGTTTTGAAGTCCTTTTTCCGTAGACTATTCCATCACCAGGCCGCGCACGAATGCGTCCCCCGAATTATGCCGCCAATAATAATGATGGTGGAAAAGTCCCTGTTTGTCACGTTTTCCTGTCCTCGTAAGCTTAGGTTCTTCTCACTACAGCAAAAGGACACGCCTGTCAACGTAAAACATGCTTTCTTTTTTTGCGCACGCCTGCAAGAAAACCTTCAGAGATAACTCCGTCCCCCCAGGAATCGACGCCGGTAATAGGCATTGTCAAGTGAATCAACGGAGACCTGTCGGCCCGCCCTGGGTGCGTGAATAAAACGCCCACCGCCGGCGTAAATACCGACATGCGACACCTGTCCTTTTCCCGCGGTGTCGAAGAACACGAGGTCGCCTTCCGACAGGGCTTTTGGATTGACGGGATCTCCCGCCATGAACTGGGCGCGGGAGGTACGTGGAAGGCTGAACCCGTTGAGTCGGTATACCGACATGGCAAGCCCGCTGCAATCGAAACCGTCCTTCGGGGAATTTCCTCCCCACTTGTAGGGAACGCCGAGAAAGCTCCGGGCCGTTTGTACAAGCCTCGTTCGAACATACCGGTCGCCCAGGCGGGCCCGGCTGGCCAGGGTGTACTGGTCGGGCCTGACTATATAGAACTCTTCGATAATGTTCTGTGCTTCAAGTTCTTTCGCCTTTGCAAGCGCTTCTTCACGGGTGGAAAAATCGCCGAACCGGACCTTGTACAAATCCCGTTCATAAACAAAATAATAGGCGTCCAGGTTGTATTCGTTGAGATAATCGGTCAGGCGACTCGCGTTGCCCACGTTTGAAAAAGCACCGGCCTGAATCGTGAATCCCAGAGGTGCCAGTTTCGCCGGTTGTTCTGGATATGCCTGGGGGTGGGGAGATACAGGTGGAGGCGGAGCGGTGCGAACTGTGCAGGCTGAAAGCGCCAGAAACAAGAACAGGTAAAACAGTCGCGCCTTCAATCTCCCTCCCTCTTGTTCCCGAGCTCTCATCACCGTTCCCGTTCTTTCCCGATTGCCGCTGAACCAGCCTACCGATTACGGAAAAATATAATCTACCATAGATGTTCTTTTCAACCCCTTTCCCGTTCCATCAATTCCCTTGAATTACGATCCGCGGAAGCGTAGAAAGAGCGCTGTTTCGAAATCACTGAAGGAGTAGCCGGTGTTTCCACGTTTTGCCCGGTTTTTCCGCCTCCGCTGGAAGATGGACGGCGGTTACCGTGAACTGCTCATCATAGCGCTTCCCCTTATCGCCAGTACCGCAACGTGGTCGGTCCAGCATTTCGTGGACCGGATGTTTCTGGCCTGGTATTCGCCGGACGCGGTGGCGGCCGCCATGCCGGCGGGACTGCTTTCATTCACTGTCAGTTGTATCTTCATCGGAACGGCGGGTTACGTGGGAACATTTACCGCCCAGTACTTCGGGGCCGGTTTTCCCGAAAGATGCGGTCCCTCCCTGTGGCAGGGCCTGTACGTCGCCCTTATCGGCGGAACAGTGCAGCTCATGTTCATTCCCCCGGCCGGATTCCTGTTCGCGATCGTTGGCCACGGACCGGAAATCCTTGTCCTGGAACGTCTTTATTTCTCGATTCTCTGCGGCGGCGGCTATTTTATCATCGCCTCGTCGGCAATGGCCGGCTTTCTTTCAGGATTGGGCCGCACCCGGCCGGTCATGTGGGTAAATATCACGGCCACTGCCGTTAACCTTTTTCTCGACTGGCTTCTGATTTTCGGCAACTGGGGATTTCCTGAAATGGGAATAACGGGAGCAGGAGTCGCCACTGTCGCTGCGCTTGCGATCGGAACAATAATATACGGATTTATTATCGCCGGCCCCCGGTACCGGAAAAAATTCGACACGCTCCGGGGATGGCGTTACGACCGTCCTCTTTTCCGTTCACTGGTCAGGTACGGGTTTCCCAGCGGAATACAGTTTTTTATCGACGTGGCGGGGTTTACCATTTTTTCCCTCCTGATGGGGCGTCTCGGAATGGAGGCACTGGCCGCCACCACCATCGCCTTCAACATCAGCACGCTGGCTTTCATGCCCATGATCGGTATCGGGATCGCCACATCGGTCCTGGTGGCCCGCCGCCTTGGTGAAAACAGGCCGGACCTGGCCTCTGATTCCACCTGGTCGGCCTTTCACGTGACCTTTGGTTACATGGCCCTGCTGTCTCTACTGTATGTCACCCTGCCGGATCTCTTTATAATGCCGTTCGCCCGGACGTCCGACACCTCGACATTTGCCGCCATCGAACAATATACCATCTTCCTGCTCCGGTTCGTGGCGGTGTATTCACTGTTCGACACGATGAACATTATTTTTTCATCGGCCCTGAAGGGAGCGGGGGATACCCGGTACATCATGATAGTGACATTCGTCCTTTCCCTGCTCCTGCTCGTTGTACCCGCCTGGACCGCAGCCGTCCTGTTTTCCGGGGGGTTGTACCTTCTGTGGACTATTGCATCTATTTATATCATGTCCACCGGCTGCATCTTTTTGTACCGGTTCCTCGGCGGCGCCTGGAAATCCATGCGCGTTATTGAAGAAGTGCCTATCGTTGTTCCTCCGGCGGCGCCTGAAACGCCTCTGTCTGAATGAGTGAAACAGTTCGGCTGCAATAAAAAAGGGATCACGACGTTTATCGTGATCCCTTTCATGTCTGGCGGGGTCGATGGGACTCGAACCCACGGCCTCCGGCGTGACAGGCCGGCGTTATAACCAACTTAACTACGACCCCGTGTAATATTCTGGTAGGCGGAACAGGACTTGAACCTGTGACATCCACGGTGTAAGCGTGGCGCTCTCCCAGCTGAGCTATCCGCCCCTTCAATCGAGCAACATAGCCTGAGCTCGAGAGATGTATTCAAAAACCGCACCCTTGTCAAGAACAATCTGTCCGTCTGTAAAAAGAAAAACCTGAGCGCGGCATTGCATTAATTACAGTCCCGGCAGAGATTGACCCGTATCTCCCGATTTCCCGAGTAAGCGACCCCGCCTTTCGACTCTGATTCAACCTGCGTATCGTCGTCGGGAGGCAGCAACGCCCGTTCAAGCACCTCGTCCATAGTATCCACCAGTACAATCTCAACTTCCTTGAGAACGTTCGCGGGGATATCGTCTTCGAGGTGTTTCTTGTTTTCCCTCGGAATAATGACTGTTTTTATGTGCGCCCGGTGCGCGGCAAGAAGTTTCTCCTTCAATCCCCCGATGGGAAGTACCCGGCCCTGCAGGGTGATTTCACCGGTCATGGCGACATCGCTGCGCACTTTCCGTTTCAGCAGGGACGACGCAATGGAAGTCGCCATGGCTATTCCCGCCGACGGACCGTCCTTGGGAATGGCGCCCTCCGGAACATGCACATGCACGTCCAGTTTGCGGTAGAAATTTTCGTCCAACCCCAGTTCATCGGCCTTTGAACGCACATAGGTAAGCGCCGCCTGGGCAGATTCCTGCATCACGTCGCCGAGTTTTCCCGTCAACGTAAGCTTGCCCGTTCCCCGCATGACCGTGGACTCGATATTGAGCAGCTCCCCGCCCACCTCGGTCCATGCCAGCCCGACGGTCAACCCGATCTTGTCCTTGAGATCCGTTTCTCCGTGTCGGTATTTCTCGACACCCAGGTATTTCTCAATGGAATTCGACGTTATCCGCACCGAACCCTTGCTTCCCTCGGTCACGATTTTTCTGGCCACTTTCCTGCATATAGAGGCTATTTCACGCTGCAGCCCCCTGACGCCGGCTTCCTGGGTATAGTTCCTGATGATTTTCAGAAGCGCTCCATCGGTGAAGCTGACATTCTCCTCCGTGAGGCCGTTCGTATCCATTTCCTTGGAGACGAGATATTGTTTTGCGATACTCAACTTTTCCGGTTCCGTGTATCCGGCGATCCGGATCACCTCGGTACGATCCTGCAGCGGCGCCGGGATGGTCTGCAGTACATTCGCCGTCGTTATGAACATGATATCGGAAAGATCATAATCCACCTCCAGGTAATTATCGTTGAAGGCGTGATTCTGTTCCGGATCGAGAACCTCGAGCAACGCAGCCGCCGGATCGCCCCTGAAATCGGAGCTGAGCTTGTCGATTTCGTCAAGGCAGAAAACGGGGTTGTTCGAACCGGCTTTCTTCAGAAGCTGTACTATTTTCCCCGGAAGGGCGCCGATGTACGTCCGCCGGTGTCCCCTGATTTCAGCCTCGTCCCTGAGTCCTCCCAGCGACAATCGCACGAACTTGCGGTTCGTGGCTCTGGCTATCGATTTTGCTACCGATGTCTTTCCAACCCCCGGAGGTCCCACGAAGCAGAGAATCGATCCTTTCTTTTTCTTTGCCAGTATCTGCACTGCCAGGTATTCCAGTATGCGCTCCTTCACCTTCTTGAGACCGTAATGATCTTCCTCGAGAATAGCCTCGGAAACCTTGAGATCGTTCTGGTCCTCGGTCTTTTCGTACCAGGGAAGCGCGAGAATCCAGTCGATGTAATTGCGTACCACTGTTGATTCCGCCGACATGGGCGCCATCATTTTCAGTTTCTTTATCTCGTGCTCCACTTTCTCACGGGCTTCTTCGGTCATCTTTTTCTCTTCCAGCTTCTTTTCGAGCTCCCTGATCTCGTTCCTGAAGCTGTCATCCTCGCCCATTTCTTTCTGAATCGCCCGCATCTGCTCGTTCAGATAATAATCCTTCTGCGTCTTCTCCATCTGTTTTTTCACGCGCTTCTTGATGCGGGTTTCTACCTCGAGAATTTCTATTTCCGATATCAGAAGTGAATAGATCTTTTCGAGGCGCTCTCCGATATCCCAGGTTTCAAGAAGTTTCTGTTTTTCTTCAAGAGCCACATGCAGATGGGATGCCGCCACGTCGGCCAGTTTAACGGGGTCCGTGGTGGACGCCATGGTCGTCACCATTTCCGCGGGCACTTTCTTGCTCATCTTGGCATACTTGTCGAAGGACTCCGCGATGCTTCTCATCAGGGCTTCAACAGTGACCTTCTGGCGCTCGGAATCATAGAACTCCGGCACCTCGTCGACGCGGACATAGAAAAAATCAGGATTCGGCAGATACTCCCTGATCTGCCCCCGTGTTTTCCCTTCCACCAGCGCCTTTACCGTTCCGTCGGGAAGCCTGAGAAGCTGAATAATAGAGCCGATGGTGCCGACTCCGTAAATATCCTCTTCCTCGGGATTGTCGTTTTCGGCATTCCGCTGCGCTGCGAGAAATATTTCCTTTTCATATTTCATGGCCGATTCGAGGGCGTGGATGGACCGTTCCCGTCCTACGAAAAGCGGCACGATCATGTGGGGAAAGACCACCACGTCCCTCAAGGGAAGCAGTGGAACGGTGATCCCCGCGTTCATCGTTTCATCGTCTTTTTTTGTACTTCCGAACATTCCCACGTTATCCTATCTCCTTCTGCCGCTTTGTTTCGGCAGTCTCGGTTTGTGTTTCAAATAACAGTATTGGTTTCTCGCTGTTCAAAACCACATCCTCGCTTATGAGACATTCCCGCACGTCATCGCGGGAAGGAATATCATACATGATATCAAGCATGATGTTTTCCAGGATCGATTGCAACCCCCGGGCACCGGATTTTCGGGCGATGGACGACTTGGCGACCGCCCTGAGAGCACCTTCGGTAAAGGAGAGCTTCACGTTTTCCAGCTCGAACATCTTCTTGTATTGCCGAACAACCGAATTTTTCGGCTCCACCAGGATCTTGACGAGATCCGCCTCGTCCAGGTCATCAAGGGTGGCAATCACGGGCAGACGGCCTATAAATTCGGGAATCAGGCCGTATTTCAACAGGTCTTCCGTCTGCACGTCTACCAGAATATCCCCTATATTTCTTTCGTTTTTGCTCCGTATATCGGCGCCGAATCCCATGGAGTTAACGGCGCTTCTCTTTTCGATGATGTCCGTCAACCCGTTGAAGGCGCCGCCGCAGATAAAGAGAATATTCGTCGTGTCTACCTGAATGAATTCCTGCTGGGGATGCTTCCGGCCACCCTTGGGGGGCACATTCGCCAGTGTTCCCTCGATAATCTTCAGCAACGCCTGCTGGACGCCTTCCCCCGAAACATCACGGGTAATGGAAGGATTGCCCGACTTCCGTGAAATCTTGTCGATCTCATCAATGTAGACGATCCCCCGGGACGCCTTCTGGACGTCGTAATCGGCGTTCTGCAACAGGCTTAAAATTATATTTTCCACATCTTCACCGACGTACCCCGCCTCGGTCAGCGTTGTCGCGTCGGCAATCGTAAAAGGAACGTTAAGCATGCGCGCCAGCGTACGCGCCAGCAGCGTTTTTCCCGACCCCGTCGGGCCGATGAGCAGAATATTGCTTTTCTGCAGTTCCACGCCGTCGCGGTCACGGTCCGCGAAAAGGCGCTTATAATGATTATAGACGGCCACTGACAGAACTTTCTTCGACCGTTCCTGTCCTATGACATACTGGTCGAGAAACTTCTTGATGTCCTTCGGGCTGGGAATATCTTCCTTTACTTCGCGAATGTCGTGAATCCCGCCGTCTTCTTCAACGATACAACGGCACAGTTCGATACACTCGTCACAGATGTAGGCACCCGGCCCGGCGATAAGCTTTCGTACTTCATTTTGTGTCTTTCCGCAGAACGAGCAGTACAGCAGGCCCTGCTCTCCTTCGTCGTCTTTTCGCCTTTTAGACATCGTTAAGCCCCTTCTCTACCGTATCACCTTGCTTTATTTCCGCATTCCCGACCGGGCGCCGGCCGTCCCCGGTCGGCGCGCTTTTTTATTTCGACGCCTTGTCCATTATGGACGTCCGCTGCTCGATCACCTCGTCGACAACTCCGTAATCGCACGCTTCCCGACTGGTCATAAAATAATCACGATCCGTGTCTTTTTCAATACGTTTCACCGACTGACCCGTGTGTTTACTGAGTATTGCGTTCAATTCCTCTCTCAACCGCAATATCTCGCGGGCCTGGATGCCGATATCCGTCGCCTGTCCCTGTGAACCTCCCAGGGGCTGATGTATCAGAATCCGCGCATTTGGCAACGCGTACCTCTTGCCCTTCTCGCCGGCGGCCAGGAGAATCGCTCCCATGCTTGCCGCCTGGCCGATACAGACCGTTGCCACCGCCGGCTTTATGTACTGCATGGTGTCGTAAATCGCCATTCCCGCACTTACCACGCCTCCCGGGGTATTGATATAAAAATAGACATCCTTGTCGGGATTTTCCGACTCAAGATAGAGCAGCTGGGCGATGATCACGTTCGCCACTTCATCAGTGAGGGATGAACCGAGAAAAACGATCCGGTCCTTCAGGAGTCTCGAATATATGTCGAATGCCCGCTCACCGCGACCATCCTGCTCTATAACCATGGGAATAAGCATCAGGCACCCTCTTTCTGCAGGTCGGCGAACGATTTGTGCTCGACTGTAACATGTGCTTTGTCGATCAAAAAGTCCAAAATCTTGTTTTCGAGTATTTCGTCGCGCAACTGTTCCCTGGCTTCTTCATTTTCAAAGACCTCCCGGACCTGATCGAGTCTCTGGCCGTTTACTATCATCAACTCATCGATCCGGGCTTCGACCTCGGCGTCATCCACGGCAATGGCTTCTTTCTCGGCTATCTTCTCAAAGAGAAGGGCCGTTTTCATCATTCTTTCGGCGTGAGGCCTGAAACTCTCCCGCATACTCAAGCTCAATTCGGCCGCCTTGTCCTTGCCCAGTCCCGAAGACATCATGCGTTGCTGTGCATCGAGCATCAGCCGATATATCTGCCTTTCAACCCAGATCGAGGGCACTTCGAATTCATGCTTTTCCAGCAACGCGCTGATGATGTTTTTGCGTAAATCTTCGTTCGTCTTCTGCGTCGCCTCATCGACCATGCTCTTTTTGACAGCCTCGCGCAAATCCTCCATATTTTCGAAGGTATCGAAGTTTTTTATGAATTCGTCGTCGAGCGGCGGAACTTTCTTCTCCTGAATATCCTTCACGACGACTTTGAAAAATCCCTGTTTGCCCGCCAGTTCAGCCGGCTCATAGTCATCGGGAAAGGTAATATCAACGGTTTTTTCATCGTCCTTTTTCAGACCCGTCAACTGTTCCTCGAACCCCGGAATAAACTTGCCGCCGCCGATTTCGATGGAGTAATTCTCCGTCGTCAGTTCCTGACGGATCTCCCCGTCCACGGTCACTTCGAAATCGATAACCAGGAAATCTCCCTGTTTACTCTCCCTTGGCTCCTTTACGGATTCCAACGTCGCATACATATCGCGCATCTGATCGATGCGGTCGTCAACGTCTCCGTCGACCACATCGATCTCATCCCTGGCAACCTCGAGTCCCTCGTAATCATGAGGCTCAACCTCGGGCCTGATTTCCACCATTGCCGTAAACGAAAAATTTTCTCCCTGCTCGATGCCCCGCTGATCGATCTCGGGTTGAGCGATCACGGGAAGGTTATGCTTCCTCACGGCGTCTTCATAATGTTTTTCGATCAGGTTCGAGAGAGCCTCTCTTTCTGCGTCCTGCCGGTAATGCAGCTCCAGAATTTTCCGGGGAACCTTGCCCGGTCTGAATCCTTTTATTTTGACCTGCCTGCCGACGGCGTCGTATGCCGAGTCAAGCTCATGTTTTACATTCCTCCAGGGAATATCAAAAGACAGCTTTTTCTTGATGGAACTGACCTCTTCGATGGTCACATCCGCCGCAATGTTTTCCACGTGAACACTCCTTCATTTCAACATAAGCATTGGTGCGAGAGAGGGGAGTTGAACCCCTATCCGCGCAAGCGGGCTGGATCCTAAGTCCAGTGCGTCTTCCAGTTCCGCCACTCTCGCCCGTCACTATGTCCAATATAGTTACTGACGACACAATTGTCAATAATCGTCGGCTTGCCCCGACAGATCCGCATCTACCTATAATTATTTTATAATATTGCTTATGAAGTGCCGGCCAACTCCCTCCGCCCAGCCCCCGGCACCATCCTGTCCCGCATCGGGGAGGTGCTCTGTTAGAACATCGTTTCCTCAAATGCAAGCGATAAGTTAGGTCGGGCGATACGCCCTGGACCGCGGGCGATTGACGACCGACGCGGGTGCGTTCCTCACTGACTTTATCCCGTGCCTGGTACCCGGTTATCGCCCGTAATAACTTCTGTACCAGTCGACGAATCGTTTTATTCCCTCTTCAACGGGAATCGTCGGCCGGAACCCGGTGTCCCGAATCAGATCGTCAACGTCGGCGCAGGTCTCCACCACGTCGCCCGGCTGCAGGGGAAGCATGTTCTTTTTGGCCCGCCTCCCCAGGCAATCTTCCAGGAGATTGATAAAATGTTTGAGGAGCACCGGCCGGTTGTTTCCGATATTGTAAATCCGGTAGGGCGCAAAGCTTGATCCCGGATCGGGTTGAAACTTGTCCCAGCGCGGATCCGGCACGGGAATAAGTTCCATCACCCGCGCCACACCTTCGATAATGTCGTCGATATAGGTGAAATCGCGTCTCATGTTGCCCCGGTTGTAAACATCGATGGACCGTCCCTCGAGAACGGCCTCCGTGAACAGGAAGAGGGCCATGTCGGGCCGCCCCCAGGGGCCGTATACGGTGAAGAAACGAAGCCCCGTGCAGGGAATTCCGTAAAGATCGGCGTAAGCGTGAGCCATGAGTTCGCCCGCCTTCTTCGTGGCGGCGTAGAGACTGACCGGGTGATCCACGTTGTGGTGTACCGAGAAGGGAGTCGCGGCGTTGCCGCCGTAGACGGAACTCGACGACGCGAAAACAAGGTGCGGCGTCTCCGTGTAGCGGCACCCCTCCAGGACATTCAGGAATCCCTGTACATTGCTGTCGACATAGGCATGCGGATTTTTAATGGAATAACGGACGCCGGCCTGGGCCGCCAGGTGAACCACCCTGTCGAATACACCCCTGCGGCTGCCGAAGAGATTTTTCATGTCCTCGCGGTCGCTGATGTCCATCCTGACAAACCGGAAGCCGTCGTTCCGCCGAAGCCGTTCCAGACGCGCCTTCTTCAGCGAAACGTCATAGTAGGGATTCAGGTTATCAACGCCCACTACGCGGTCACCTTGACCGAGAAGACGCTCCGACAGGTGATAGCCGATGAATCCGGCGGCGCCGGTTACTAATATGGTACGCATGGCAGTAGCTCCGCAGTTTTGAAAGTCGTGTTATCGATTCCGGTACAGACTCGTTCCCCGATTCGGCCGCGCGGTCCCGGTGAATGCTTACGCCCCGTAGAGCCACGCCCTGTCGCCGGAGACGATATTCCTCGTATCAACCACGGGAACACCGAAGGAAGCGAAATCAACGGTTTTGAATACATCATGAGGCGTTGCGACAAGTATGAGGTCATAGCCGGGTCCGGGCTCAACCGACCGCCTGCCGGCGAACTTGGGAAACCGCCTCGACGGCCTGATTTCAGGAATAAAGGGATCGTGGTATCGCACCACAGCGCCCAGATTTTCCAGTTTTTCCATCAGATGATACGAGGGCGATTCACGATCATCATCCACGTTCCCCTTGTAGGCAAGCCCCATCAGGAGAATGTTCGATCCCCGGAGTGCTTTCCCCCGTTCGTTGAGAACCGTTATGACGCGGGACACAACGTAATCCGGCATAGACGTGTTAATCTCGCCTGCAAGTTCGATGAAACGGGTCGACATGCCGTATTCCCGGGCTTTCCAGGACAGGTAGAAGGGATCAATGGGAATGCAGTGGCCTCCCAGCCCCGGCCCGGGATAAAAGGCCTGAAAGCCGAAAGGTTTCGTCTTCGCTGCTTCGATTACTTCCCAGGTGTCGATATCCATTCGATCGAAAAGCATCTTCAGCTCGTTAACCAAGGCGATGTTGACCGAACGGTAGATGTTTTCAAGCAATTTACAGGCCTCGGCGATTCTCGTGGAAGACACGGGCACGGTGCTTCCCACGACGGTATTGTACAGCGCTACAGCCGCCCGCAGGCTATCGGGGGTAAATCCGCCCACAACCTTGGGAACCCTGGCCAGCGAAAAATCACTGTTATTCGGATCTTCCCGTTCCGGTGAATAGGCCAGGTAAAAATCCTCCCCCGCCTTTAGTCCGCTTTCTTCAAGAATCGTCCGCACATCTTCGTCGGTTGTACCTGGATAGGTAGTCGATTCCAGAATCACCAGCTGCCCCGCCCGCAGATATTGAGCCAGAGTCCTCGCCGTACCTTCCACGAACCGCATGTCGGGCTCGCGGTTACTGGTGAGTGGCGTGGGAACACAGATAAGGATGCAATCCATGTGCTCCAGGAGTGAGAAATCCGCCGTCGCCCGAAAACGATCCTTGCCGGCCTCCGCCAGGGGCGCCACGTCAATGTGCCTGATGTAACCCGTACCCTCGTCAAGAAGCCGGACCTTAACCTCGTCCACGTCGAAACCTGTCACCGGGAACCCCGCTTTCACGAACTCGATCACCAGCGGCAGACCAACGTAACCCAGACCGACAACTCCGATCCGGGCGTCCCGCGATTCGATTCGTTTCACCAGTTCCATGCCGCGCTCCTGGAAAATATTATTTTTTTGCCGTCACCTGCTTTTGCTTCGGGGGGAACCATTTTTCTGTTCACAAACCCCGAATGGTTCCATGAAGTCTGATTATTCCATCCCTGTCAAGAAACATTACTCAACAAGCTTCACCGGGGCACATATTCGGGGACAATCTGGCGGAGTTTGTGCCTGATTTGATCTGCAGAAAAGGTGCGCGACAGTTCAAGCAGCTCGTCAACCTCGCTGTCGAGACCTTCCGGGTCGATATCGTTTCCCCGCAGGACCATGATTTTCTCGTGACCGGTGGAAAGGATGCCTTCACCCTCCGTTATGAGTTCTTCATAAAGTTTTTCCCCGGGTCTGAGCCCCGTGAAGGTGATCTGAATGTCGCGGTCAGGTTCAAATCCGCTGAGCCTGATAATACTGCGGGCCATGTCCTGTATTCTGACCGGTTCGCCCATTTTCAGAATAAACACCTCGCCTCCCGTGCCCATGGCGCCCGCCTGCAGAATGAGCTGGGCCGCCTCGTGCACGCTCATGAAGAACCTGGTCACATCGGGATCCGTCACGGTCACGGGCCCCCCTCGCGCTATCTGGCGCTTGAACAGGGGGATCACTGAACCGGAACTGCCGATCACGTTGCCGAAACGCACGGCCATAAACCTGGTTTTCCCCTGCTGATTTGCGCCCATTGCCAGACACTCGCAGACACGCTTGGTCGCGCCCATGATGTTGGTGGGTCGCACCGCCTTGTCGGTTGACACCATGACAAATTTGTCGACACCCGCGGCGAGAGAGAGGCGCACGATGTTCCGCGTTCCCGCCAGGTTGTTTTCAACGGCTTCCCAGGGATTGTTTTCCTGCATGGGAACATGCTTGTACGCAGCGGCGTGAAAGACGACGTCGGGAGCGAATTCTCTCATGACCCGGGCGGTCTTGTCCGCGTCCCGCAAATCGGCAAGATAGGACTGCACGTCAAGGTGTTGGAACAGTTCGTGAATATCGGTTTCCACCTGGTAGAGATTGAATTCGCTGAAATCCACTACTCCAAGTGCCGAGGGCTTAAAGCGCGCCGCCTGGCGCGCCAGTTCGGAACCGATGGAACCGCCCGCACCGGTTATGAGGACACGCCTGCCGGTAAGAAATGACCTGATCCCGCCGGTGTCAAGCCGTACTTCTTCCCGCCCGATTACGTCGGCGATCGTCACTTCCCGCACCATAGTCAGCGACACCCTGCCGTCGATCAACTCCCCCAGGGGCGGCATAGTCTTGAAGGGCTTATCCGTTGATTCGCAGGCCTCCACGATGCGCCGCATGTCGGCGCTCGACGCCGACGGATACGTAATCAGAATTTCATCAAAATCATCATGGATGCTGCCGACCTGGTCGATGGTTCCCAACACCGGGACCCCGTGTATAGCTTTACCCTGTTTTCTTTCATCGTCATCGAGAAAACCCACGGGAATCATGTGAATCGACTGATTTTCCATCATTTCACGTACGACCCGTTCGCCCGCGTCGCCGGCGCCTACCAGCAGCAGTTTCTTGCCTTTCCGCTTGCCGAACGAACCGGCCAGTGGAAAAATCGACCCTTTCCGCGCAAAAAACAGGCGGACACCCAGGCGCGTTCCCGCCACCAGCAAAAGTGTCAGCATGAAATCAATGATGGCGACCGACCGGGGGAAACCTTCAAGCCGATACAGAAAAAAGATCAAGAGCACGATGCAGAACGTTGACGCCGCTCCCGCCTTGAGAAGATTGATCATGTCGAGAAGGCTGGTATAGCGCCACATTCCCCGGTAAAGATTAAAATAATAAAAAAAGGCAAGCTTCAGGACGACAACCATGGGGATCGTCTTCCTGCAAAGGTCCGCCATGTAGGGTGGTATGGCTCCCTCCAGGCGGATCCAGAAGGCTCCATAATAGGAAAGGGCGACCATTACCAGGTCGACGGCCACCATGAACCAGAAATTCCTGTTTTTTAACAATATCGCCATGAATCATCCATTTGCTGTCGCAGGCGCTTCACGCCGGGCGGCATAGATTGCATCGGTCCGCTCACGACATATAGAATAAAATACAGGCGGGATCAAAGGAAAAATACGGAACACGGCGGCGCAACTCTCTTTTCTCATCTCGTTTCGTAATGACTGGCAGCTCTCACCGCCCGTATTTCACGGGGCAACCGCGAAGCCTCCGGAATTATGTTTCGACGTTGAATTACCGGGCCGCCTGTGACATACTTTCCCGGCCGCTGAGCCATCACTGACCGGCGGTTCCCGAAAAACGGAAAGGAGCGGGCCGCCTTCGGCCGGGCAAAAACATGCAATTTATTGATCTGGCAGCTCAGCAATGCCGCATAAAGGACGCGATTGACAAGAATATTCAGAAGGTGCTGGCCCACGGCCAGTACATCAACGGACCAGAAATTTCCGCGCTGGAAGACGCCCTCGCGGCCTCTACCGGCGTCACCCATGCCGTCGCCTGCTCTTCGGGCACGGATGCGTTGCTCATGGCACTGATGGCCCACGGCGTCGGCCCGGGCGACGCTGTGCTCACCACGCCCTTTACGTTTATAGCCACGGCGGAGATGATCAGTCTGCTCGGCGCCACCCCTGTCTTTGTCGACATTGATGCACACACGTTCAACATTGACCCGGCAAAACTCGAATCCGCCGTCCGGGCCGCGCGGGCGGGCAACACATCGATATACCCCCTCCCCCGGAACGCTTACCCGGCGCCCCTGATCCCGAAAGGCATCATCGCGGTCGATCTCTTCGGACTTCCCGCGGACTACGACGCAATCAACGCCGTCGCCCGCAAAGATAATCTTTTCGTCATAGAAGACGCCGCCCAGTCGCTGGGCGGAACCTGTCGCGGCCGCG
>JAGYOR010000050.1 GCA_018399535.1 Deltaproteobacteria bacterium
TTCATGTAAAATCCTCCTTCCCCTGCCGCAATGACAGGCCTTCCGCTTCAAATAGTTGGCTCACGGACAACAAGCAAAGAACTCAATAGTATTCGTGTCGCTTCTATCGTGAAGACAGTGCTGCAACATACGTCAGAAATACCGGGCGGTCGCGTACCAGAGCAGACCGACCAGCAATCCGATACCGAAATTGACGACCTTGACGCGAAGGAAAGATTTCTTCGATTCTGCGAGGAGGGGCAGCATTCCATGGCCGTCCTGAACAATGGAGCTTGCCAGAAGTGTTCCGAACGGAAGCGATCCCTCCGCGTAAAGAATGACGAACATCATGTGCGGCCCGGATTCGGGAATAAGTCCCACGAGGCAGGCAACAAGCAGAACCACAAGCTGATTCGAACGGATCAGGGCATCGACATCAAAGTAGTCCGACAGCAGGGCCAGGGCAAGCAGGGCCCCGAATGTCCAGAGAAATACCCGCGGTATGTGAACTTTTACTATGTGATTCCACAGGTGCTCTTCGAGAAAGTGTTCGGGAACCGTCGCGGCGATAAAAAGCGCGGCAAGAGAACCGGCAAGCAACGTGACCTTTATCCAGTTCCATTCTTCGGGACCCAGCCGGCCGGATACCAGTAAAAAAATAAATACCAGCATAACAGTCAGCAACAGTCCGCGCTGAAGGGTTAAATCTTTCAGCTGGTCAAGTATTTCACCCTTCGGATAACACGCGCAGGCTTCATCATGGTACTGAAGACGCTGATCAAACCCGCGCACGGTGACTTTTTCCGGCTTGAAAAAGATGTCCGCAACGTATCCCGCGGCCATGCCGATCAGAAAAAGAATTGCCGTCAGCAAAAACGCCTTGCCCGGAAACATCGAAAACATCACGAATGCTTCGTCACCGCTCGTCGCGACCATGACGGTGACCAGTGCGCCGAAACTCACCACGTTATGGGCGTAGAGCGCCACCACGGTAAACGCGCCGAGACAACCGGGCACGGCCCCCAGAAACGCCGCCATGAGATACTGCGCCCAGAGATATTTTTTTAACGATTCCTGCCAGCTACCTCGTGTCTGCACGTTGATGTACTCAATTATCAACATCATAACGAACACGAAGCCCGTTATCATCAACGCGTGCATGGTGGTTTCAATAATCATGGCAAACAGTTACAATCCATGTTGATCATGTGGTTTTCCAAGGTAGAGTTGCCTGGTCATAATTCCGGAATGTTGCTCTGTAAGACGGTATCCCGACGACTTCCGGGCATCAGTCCCTGCGGCAACGCCGTATTTTTTACCCGTTTTTCAAAACCACCCGCGCACGACGCACACGGGCAACGGCGGCGGATCTCCGGGCCGAAGCCGAAAACTCTTTCCTGCTCGAGTTCCGGTACGCCTGTCGGCACCGGCACTACTATCGCTGTAATCGGAGTCCCCTGTCACCGCGTCATTTTGGTTCCGCATCGGGGGCATTCAAGATCATAGCAGGGAGTCCCCAGCTGATGGGCAACAGTGTGGCCGCAATTTGGACACACGCATTCTCCACCCCCTCCGAGGCCCTGGCCGCCCGTCCTTCCGCGACCTCCCGCACCTGCACCGCGTCCGGCGCCTCCGCCGGCGCCGCCACCGCCACGTCCCAGTCCACGCCCGGTTCCCGGGCCTTGTCCTCTCGGTCCTGTTCCGTCTCCTCTCGGCATTATCACCATCTCCTTTCTTTATCACAGCATTCGGAACATCCGCGCGGGCATCCCTGCCTGCGAAGACACCGCTGTCGTCAAGCCTTCCGCTCCGAATGACGATTTCTCAACACGAGGTGTTTTCTTTTTTCTTCCTGTTTTTTCGCCGCCATTACCGCGTCCATGTTGTCATGTATCATCTGTACGGCATCAGAAATTCTGTCTGTCTTTACCGCCACGCAAACGTATTTTTTAAGCAACCTCACAATGTTTGGACCAAATTTTCTGCCCGCGATCACATCAATGCCGCCGAGCACGGAAGACGTCGCTTTCGCCTTGCCGGGATCCCCGTGTTTCTGCGAAGCATCTTCCTGATATTTCACGTTTTCCCGTGCTTCGACAAGTTTCTCTTTTCCGCCTGAAAATTCGTAAACGTGAAAATACTGCGCCATTCCGAAATGATCATCGTTAAATCGTTCTCCATCGTCCGTTGAGAAAGCAACCATCAATCTCACAATATCTCCGCTCCTTTTCAATATTCAGTGCATTACCGCCTGTATTTCCACTCCTCCTGTTTTCTCCTTATATTCCCAAAAGAACCCGACAGATTATGTACGCGACGCCCTTTTGCCTGCCTGCCCCAACCAACAATTTTTATTTTTTCTTGAATTCCGCGACAAGCGCCTCCAGGCTCGATTTCGCGTCGCCGAAAAGCATCCGCGTATTTTCTTTATAAAACAGATTATTTTCAATTCCCGCGAACCCGGCCGCCATCGATCGTTTCAGGACTATAACCGTCTTGGACTTATCGACATTGATAACCGGCATTCCGTAGATCGGGCTGCCCTTTGTCTCCCTGGCGGCGGGATTGACGACGTCGTTTGCGCCTATCACGACGCAAACATCCACCCCCTCGATTATCTTGTTGATATCATCCATTTCAACAAGCTTGTCGTAGGACACGTTGGCTTCGGCGAGAAGCACGTTCATATGACCGGGCATGCGGCCCGCGACCGGATGGATGGCGTATTTGACGTCACTTCCGTTTTCTTCGAGGATCCTTTCCAGTTCGTGAACGGCGTGCTGCGCCTGCGCAACCGCCATGCCGTATCCGGGCACAAAAACCACCGAATCCGCCGCCTCGAGAATGAAGTAAGCATCTTCCGCCACAATCGGTTTTACCTCTCCTTCGGGACCGCCTTCCTCCTGAACCGTTGAGGCGCCGAAACCGCCGAAAAGAACATTGGTAAGCGAACGATTCATGGCCTTGCACATAACGTTCGTCAATATGATTCCGCTCGCCCCGACAAGGGCACCGGCGACTATCAGAATATTATTCTGAATCGCAAGCCCTGCCGCGCATCCCGCGATTCCGGAATAACTGTTCAAAAGCGAGATTACGACGGGCATGTCGGCGCCGCCGATAGGAACAACCGCCATCACCCCCAGGATCAGCGACAACAGGATGATTGTAACCAACATGATGTTGCTTATCGGCGCATCCATCAGCAGTATTCCTCCCGCCACCAGGGTGCCGATGAACAGAATGCTGTTCAAAACGGTCTGGCCGGGAAAAAGAATGGGACGTCCGCTTATAACTGTCGCAAGTTTGCCCCAGGCCACGATACTCCCGGAAAACGTGACGCCCCCGACGAGGACGGCGATAAAAATCGTGGTTGCCGTGAACAGGTCGAAATTATACATCACACGGTACGCCGCCCAGCCGACGAGCAGGCTTGCCATGCCGCCGAACCCGTTGAACAAGGCAACCATCTGGGGCATCTGGGTCATGGCGACGAGCCGGGCGGCAAACGCGCCGATTATCCCTCCCACGACAACGCCCACAACGAGCCACTTGTAATCTATAATGTCTCTAATGAGAAGCGTCATGACGACGGCAATGAACATGCCGACCGCTGACATGAGGTTACCTTTTCTCGCAGTCGACTGCGAGGTAAGCAGCTTGAGGCCGAAGACAAACAGGACCGCGGAAATGATGTAAGCCAGGTTCACCAGGTGTTCTACAGTCATTTCCCGCCCCCTTCTTTTCCTCTCTTGAACATTCCAAGCATACGGTCGGTGACCAGGTAGCCTCCTACCACGTTGATCGTGGCGACAATGACCGCCAGGGTCCCCAGGATAACATTCAGGTTGCTCTCCGCCGAACCCGCCACCATAACCGCACCGACGAGCGTTATACCCGAAATGGCATTACTGCCCGACATGAGCGGCGTATGCAGACGCGCCGGTACTTTCGATATGATCTCGAACCCGAGAAATATAGCGAGTACGAGCACCATGCTCATGCAGATCAGACAGGAACTTCTACAAACCGCGATATCCATTATGATCGCTCCTTTTACACAGCCTTTTTCAAGGGTTCACTGAAAATCTCGTTTCCGTGAGAAACAAGGCTTCCCCGTATGATCTCGTCATCAAGACGCAGGTCGAGAGTTTTACTGTCTGTGTTCCAGAACTCTGTTATAAAACTCAGAAGATTTCCCGAATACATCTGGCTCGCATGAACCGCCGCGTCACCGGCCGCGTTCTCGAGCCCGATTACGGTCACCCCGTTTATTACTGTTTCCTTCCCGCCTATCGTGCCTTCCACGTTCCCCCCGCTTTCGGCGGCGAGATCAACTATGACGGCCCCTCTTTTCATTTCCGCAATCATCTCCCTGGTGACGATAAGCGGCGCCTTCTTTCCGAATACCTGGGCGGTGGTTATCACGACATCGGAACCGGCGCATTGTTTCGCCATCGCGGAACGCTGTTTGGCAATCTGCTCTTCGGAAAGGGCCTTGGCATATCCGTCTTTTGTCTGGCCGGTTCCGCCCAGATCGATAGTGAGAAACTTCGCCCCGAGCGAGCGGACCTGCTCTTCCACGACGGGTCTCGTGTCGAACGCATGCACTCTCGCTCCAAGACGTTTGGCTGTTGCAATCGCCTGAAGACCGGCCACGCCGGCGCCGATAACAAAAACCCGGGCGGGAGTGATCGTCCCGGCGGGCGTCATCATCATCGGGAAAATCTTGTTAAGCCGATTCGCGGCCGTAATGACCGCAACGTATCCCGACAGCCCGGCCTGAGAACTCAAGGCATCCATTTTCTGGGCCCTTGTTATTCTCGGAATCATCTCCATGCTGACGGCGTCGATCCCTCGCGACACAAATTCCTCAAGGAGTTCCCGCTCGCTGAACGGATTAAAGAAACTGACGTGAACACTCCCTTTTTTCATGAGCCGTATTTCCGCAACCGACGGCGCGCGCAATCGAAGCACCAGGTCGGCGGTGGACAGAAGAGAATCACGGTCCTGTTCGACCGTTGCTCCTGCCGATATGTATTCATCATCGGAATACCCGCAGGCTTCCCCCATGCCTGTCTCAATTGCAACTTCGCCGCCCATCTTCACCAGTTTCTCCGCATCAGACGGTATCACGGGAACGCGTTTTTCAGACGGTTCATACTCTTTTGGAACGACGATCTTCATTATCAGCCTCCCTCTATAACGTGCGAATTCATCACCGGTACGCCTCGATCTTCTTGAGCAACATTTCTTCAGGCATGGCGCCGACGATATCACCCGCTTTTTCACCGTTTCTGAACACGAGAAGATTCGGAATGGATCTGATGTTGAACCTGGAAGCGGTGGAAGGGTTGCTGTCAACGTCCAGCTTTCCGAACACTATATCGCCCCGACGGGCTGACGCCAGCTTCTCGATAACCGGTCCTATCATCTTGCAGGGACCACACCACTCGGCCCAACAATCGATGACCAGGAAGGGATATTTTCTGATTGCTTCGTCCATGTTGCCGTCGGTGATTATAACCGGGCTATCGGGGTTATCGTGTAAAACTTCCTTTTTCCTTCGTTCCTCTTCCTCTGCCGCCAGTATTTCCTTCGCACGGGCGGACCCATATTCCAGCACCTGATTGACGAATGTCCTTTCCTGCTGAACGCCGACCGTGACGGAACCCCGGTCTTCATTGATCACCTGCTGCGGAACAGACGACACGTTGAAAAGTCTTGCCCGTTCCAACATTTCTTCGGCTTCAATGCACCGAGACACTATCGTGCCACGGGACTCAATGGCGATCTGATTGGACAGGACGACCGCCCTCGGACAATGCGGACAGGCGGGAGTCACGTATGTTTCAATAAGCAGGTCTTTATCGATGTGCCGCAATTTTTCTCTGGATGACGGTTCCAGGGCGCTGTCAGACCTGGAAATCATGGAAACGGCTTCAATGAAAGAACCCGCCTCGTATCCTGCCGGCGCACCGAAATACTGAACCGGATAACCGCCGCTCCCGTTACCGATCAGCACCGACGGAGATACGGAGATGCCCAGTTTTTTTGCTTCTTCATCATAGATATTCTCAAAATCTACACGAATCCTTTCATCCAGTTCCGACAGCTCCTTTAGAAAATCCTTTGTGAATTCAGTATATTCCTGCGGACCGTCTCCCGTGACCAGGTTGCTGGAGAACACCCTGATATGAACGTCGTTTTTCAGCTCCATCGCGAATTTCTCTTTAATTCGCTGCCGCGTTTTCTCATCAAATACCATCGGTTCCTGCTCCTTTTTCCATTTTTTTAGTTTGTCATAATGTCGTCATGTTTTCTCACAACGCCTTGTCACACCACGAACGGCGCGTTTTCACAGCACCGATTCCGCTCTCTTATTCCGGAGACTGTCTGGTGGAATAGGTCAGCCGGCACTGTTTACGGAAGATGTTCCGTTCCGGGTAACCGGCGTTTTGCGGACTTTTTCCCGGTCCTTATTCTTTCTTTCCGAGCAGCCACAGTACGTTTTTTACCACCTCGGGCTGCCTGAGAAAGTAACACCGCATGTTTCCGTCCCTTCGACAGTCAACGACTCCGTATTTTTTCAATACCGCCAGGTGCTGTGAAATATTTGCCTGTCTCGTTCCGATAATATTTTCAACATCACTGACGCACTTATCGTTTTTGGCCAGTTCGGCCACTATTTTTAATCGAGTGATATTACTCAGGGCCTTGAAAAATCCTGTTATCTCTTCAGCATTCGATATTTGCATGTTCACATCTGATATTAACGTTTTCGTATATTCTTTTTATCGAATATATGCAGCATATCACGCTTGTCAAGGATGCTTTTTCCTCCGACGGGATTTTTTACCTCAGGAAGATCTCATAGAAAGGGATACCGGGCCGGAAAGCCTACGTAAAGAAAGGAATCCGCACGAACCGGAACATAAGAAACAGTAAAAACACCACGATCGATCAATCCCGCCGGTACAAGGCGGCCGAGGCGTCACCTTCCCGTGACGCCGTCAGCAGCCGTACCCGTGGGAATCGAAACAATTGCGTGCCGTTTGCGGCTTATTCACACCCCTTGAGCGGCAGAACCGCTTTACAGGCTGCGTTTACGATGGGATACATGATCGGCGATGATGTCAAGGCGGGGTGTGTCCCCATCTGGAATTTGACGATATCATCAGCTGTCATTTTGTGCATGATGCAGGCACTTACCACGTTAATCATTTCGCCGACTGGTTTGCCTCCGCATATGGAACCTCCCAGTATCACGCCGGTGTCCTTGGAGAAAATAAGTTTTACCTTCGTGTTACAGGAGTTCGGCATACCGCCCGGGTGCGTGTCGGGTGCTTCCGCCGTGGTAATGATAATCTTGGCGCCGACCTGTTCCGAACACCGTTCCGTAAGACCGGCGACACCGAACGCCATCCCGTTGATTACCGTGGAAAAAACGCTGATGACTCCGGAATTGTGGTGGGTTGGGGAAAAAAGGTTCGCGCCGGCTATCCGTGCTTCCGATGTTGCTATTGATGCCAGCATGACGCCGCTGGGTTTCCCGTCGAAAAAGGACTGTTTTTCCGCGCAGTCGCCGCAGGCGTATACATCCGGGTCCGTGTAGGAGCGCATGTACCGGTCAACCCGAATCGTGTTTCTGAACCCGAGTTCCAGGCCGGCACGCCTCGCGAGTTCGGTATTGGGAACCGCGCCTATTCCGAGAATGACCATGTCCGCCTTGAGTTCATTACCGTTCGCCAGTTTGACGCCGGTGACCGTTTCGTCGCCCAGAATGGACTCAACCGTTTCATTGACCAGAATATTGACTCCCGCTTTCTGGAGTTTTTCCTGGGCCAACTCGCAGAATTCATCATCCATGGCCGCCTGCAGGCAATGGGGCATCGCCTCGACAACGGTAACATTGACGTCCCGGCCCTTTCTGCACTCGTCGGCGAATTCCATGCCGATGAATCCGCCGCCTATGATCACCAGGTCTTTGACGTCCTGCATCGCGCGGTATACATCCGACAAATAATCAAACTCTTTTTTTACCGAGTACACATTTTTTTTGTCCACTCCCGGAATGGGGGGAACCAGCGGGACCGATCCCGTCGCGAAGACAAGTTTATCGTATTCGATCATATCGCCGTTTTTCATGGCAATGGTTTTCTTCTCGCGATCCACGTCGACGGCTTCTCCCCGGACCAGCTCTATTCCCAGGGTTTCCAGAAGACCGTCCGGAATTACGTTGTTCTCCGGACCGCCGACGGTACCGTAAATGTACGGTATGCCGCACGGGATCAGAACTGTCCCTTCTTTCCGTACAAGAATAACTTTTTTATCCGGATAATGCCTCTTGCAACTCATTCCCGCGGAAATGCCCGACAAACCTCCCAAAATAACTACATCCGCTTTCTTCATAGAACTCCCTCCGATATTGATTTATGCGGGCGCGTGGACAAACGAACATTGCCCGTCCGGTACCCGTCGTAATGAAGGCCATCTCCCTGGAATAACAAAGGTATCTGTGACATTGAAAAACGCCGGACACCTCACGGTGCGGCATTTCTTAACCGGTCAAGGAAACAGCAACATTCAAAAAAGTGATCTAGCTGGTTTGTTCCCCCAAAAAGCGCTTACCTTATAAACAAATCGGGCATTTCTTTCAATGAAAAACTGGTCCTCGAAGAATAATAACCGGGCATATTCTTTCATCTTGTAAACTGAATCCGCCGGACGGCCGGTTTAACCGGTACGGCGGGTACGACAGGCCGTGTTTTCGCTGTTTCAGCGGCCTCCGCTTCGGGACTCGCGCCATTGGCGTCCATAGGCTTCGTGCCATCCCGCGGGAACGGGATTTTCTTCGTAAAGACGTGTCCTGTCCGCTTCAAGGAACAACCGGGGGACATTGTTGTAATCAGCCGCGCAGACAACTGGACGATGCGCTTTCTCCCGAAGTTCGTCCAGCCACTCCACCCCCTCCCATGATCGCAACAGGTGATGATCGATGATCAGGGTATCCACGGCTTCGGCCAGGGCGAGAGCGTTTTCCCACGCCCTGGAACGCATTTCCAGGGAAATTTTTTCAAGGTGAAGGGGCGGACCCGAGACAAATACTTCTGTCGGGCGCCAGTCGATAATTTTTCGCACGGGTTCACGTTCGGTGAGTTGTATGTCCGAGGCGTGTACGAAAACCCGACCGGATTCTTCAATACGGGTCATTACCACCTTGTTTTCCTCGGCCGCGCAGGTACCGTGCGGCACAGCGACGGAAAAACGAAGCTCGCCGTCGGTCACATCCTCCGCCTCCCTGACGGCACATCCCGCGGCTTCCTCAATGTCTTTCGCCCTGGAAGACATTACCTGGTTCGCGTGCCCGGCGTTCAATCCCCAGAGACGCCTGTTCCGGAGAGCCCCGGACACCCACGAGAGAGGAAGCTGGTAGGGATTCGCCTCGGCCAGGGGAACGTGGTCCCCGTGATAATGACTGAACACGATGTCGGTCGCATCTTTGAAGGCGTTAACAATATCGTTCCGGACTTCCCTGCCCCGTTCGACCTGGCGGGGATGAGGCTGCAATTTATGTCTGACCAGGCCGAGAGCGATTCCAGGATCGATGAGAATCCGGCGCCGGCCTGTCTCGACCAGAACGCACATGCCGCGCACGCCAAGCGATTCGGTGGAAATAATACGTATTTCCATAAGACAGTCACGCCGCCACGTTGCCTGCCGCGGCGGGGCAGACAGATGACGTTATCCCGTACCGTGGAGACAAATCACACGCTGTGTATACACTTCAACAGGAGCTGCTATCGATGAAAAACCCGGGATCGGCGGGACTCCCGTTTCACCCCTGCTTCTGTCGGCTGTTGCGTTTATTTTTCGCTTCCCTGCTTCTGCGCTTTCTCTTTCTCTTTTTTCTGTTCTTCCAGGATAATGCGTGTTGCCATCCGTGCCGCCTCTCCTACCACGGTGGAACATTTTTCAGGCATGCCCGCTTTAAATCCCGCCTCGAACTCGGCGGGATCGTAAAGATTGTAAAACCGTCCTACCAGCTTTGTTTGCAGGTCGGCGCAACGACAGGTGCCATACTTTTCGATGAATTCATCGTGCAGTCTCTTGGCAAGAATACAGGCCTTCAATTGACCCATGACATCGCTGAACCCTTCACGTGACCTGCCGAAAAAGTATCCGATCGCCATTGTCCCTCCCGAAAGGGCGCCGCAATGACCATCGCCGGTAAGCCCGACCCCGTCGGCGAGACCCGTGGCCGACTTGAACACCGCGTCGTCCCAGATATCCAGGGCCTCGAAAATTCCGGCAAGTGTGCACTGGGGGCATCCCCCGCTCGCTTTCTCGTGGGCCTTCGCACGGTCAAAAGCCTGCTGCAGAATCGCTTCTTCTCTGTCGCTCATTGTTGTCTCCCTCCTGCTTTTTTCACGTTCATTATTCACCGGACACAATAACGCCGCGGCAAACAGCGTTTCATGTAGCTACCACAGGATCCGGAAAATCAAAAGGAAGAAAAGAGCTGTTTTGATACGCCGTATCGCGAAAAGCCTCGAACGGGTGGTCGGAGGGAATGCTTGACAGTGCCCCATGAAAGGGTTACTTGTTTTCGTGAATGTATACTATTTTTATCCTCCGGTTGACATGGCGCGGGGGTGGCCACGGTTCACGAGCAGGAATGAACATCCTGTTTTTCAGTTATGCTTCACGAATAAACGGGGGAATCACGACAACAACCGGGGGAGGTGTTCCGTGACGGATGATACAATGCAACTCCATGACCGTCTTCGCGCGCTTTCCATGAATCTCTGGTGGACCTGGCACCCTGAAGTGGTCAGCATTTTCATGGACCTCGATCCGATTCTCTGGCGGAAATCGGGACACAACCCCATTGCCTTTCTTAACGGCATCACCTCCGACCAGGTTGAAGAACGCGCGGCCGACCTGGCACTGCACAGCCGGATCGATTATGCCTTCCGCCGACTCAATGAATATCTGGAAGCACGGAATACCTGGGGCAAGATTCATTGCGGCAATCTTTCCATGCGGCCCGTCGTTTATTTTTCCGCCGAATTCGGACTGCACGAATCGCTCCCGATTTATTCGGGCGGGCTGGGCATACTGGCGGGCGATCACCTGAAAAGTTCTTCCGACCTGGGCGTTCCACTGATCGGCGTCGGTCTTCTTTACAACCAGGGTTATTTTGATCAGCGGCTGAACGCCGACGGATGGCAGGAAGAAGAATACGCCACTCTGGACGCTGCGAACCAGCCCCTTGAATTGCTTCGTGATCAAAACGGCAAGCCGGTCCTCGTCGTGATCGAGACCCGCAACTGCAGGCTCTTCGCGCGGGCCTGGCAGGTACAAGTAGGAAGAATCAGGCTGTTTCTTCTCGATTCAAACGTGGAGGAAAACTCCGGGGAAGACCGTGACCTCACGTCGCGCCTGTACGGAGGCGACGACCGGCTCCGTATTCGCCAGGAGCTGCTTCTTGGCGTCGGGGGCGCGCGCCTGCTGCAGATACTCAACATTCATCCGGGCGTTCTTCATCTCAACGAGGGACACAGCGCCTTCGCCATTCTCGAAGAAACCCGGCGTGTCATGAAACACGACAACATTCCGTTCCGACGCGCCCACCGCCGGGTGTCGCTTTACACGGTATTCACGACCCATACGCCCGTGGCAGCCGGGCATGACCGCTTCTCTCCCGACCTGACGGAAGAACACCTGGGCGTTCTGCGGGACGACCTGGGCCTGTCCCACCATGATCTCATGGCGCTGGGCCGCGTCCGCCCCGACGACGACTCCGAAAATTTCTGCATGACTGTTCTCGCGTTGAAAAGCTGCCGCCGGGCGAACGGCGTCTCGGCCATTCACGGAACCGTGAGCCGCCTGATGTGGCGGGAACTCTGGCCGTCCCGACCCGAGGAGGACATCCCGATCGGTCACATAACCAACGGCGTTCACGCCCTTTCATGGCTTGCGCCGCAAATGGTGCAGCTTTTCAACGCCCGGTTGGGAGGAAACTGGCCGTCCCGAATGTGTCACCCCGATATCTGGAACAAGTTAGAGGAGATCGACGACGGAGAACTGTGGGAAACGCATCAGAACCTGAAAGTGCGGCTCATCCGTTTCGTTCGAAGACGACTGGCGGCCCAGTCGGAACGCCTGGGGCATACCGGTACGATCAAGGAAATCGACAGGATTCTCGACCCCGACGTCCTTACCATCGGGTCCGCCCGCCGGCTTGCCGTCTATAAACGGGGCGACCTGCTCCTGTCAGACTATGAACGCCTCGTCCGC
This sequence comes from Deltaproteobacteria bacterium, assembly GCA_018399535.1. GTDB lineage: Bacteria > Desulfobacterota > Syntrophia > Syntrophales > UBA2210 > MLS-D. The sequence goes on from JAGYOR010000050.1 coordinate 12,283, forward strand.
CTGGTTTCCGACGCCCGCCGGCCCGTCCAGATCATCTTCGCCGGAAAAGCGCACCCCCGCGACGACGAAGGCAAACAGATGCTTCAAAAAATCGCCCGGTGCAGTTTTGACGAATCGCTGCGACGGCGCATCGTTTTCGTGGAAGATTATGACTACAATCTCGCCCGCCACCTGGTGCAGGGAGTCGATGTGTGGCTAAACAATCCCCGTCGGCCGCTGGAAGCCTGCGGCACCAGCGGACAGAAAGCCGTCCTCAACGGCGGGCTGAACCTGTCCGTACTCGACGGCTGGTGGAACGAAGCCTATGACGGCGCCAACGGATTTGCCATAGGACACGGCGCCATGCATGATGATCCCGCGGAGCAATATCGACGCGACGCCGAGTTTCTCTACGACACCCTCGAACATGAAGTGATCCCTCTTTATTATGACCACGTCGACGACATACCCCTCGAATGGGTACAGAGAATGAAACATGCCATGCAGACACTGGGATGGCGCTTTAACGCCGACCGCATGGTAAAGGACTACGCCGGTCTTTTTTACCTGCCGGCCGCCCTGGCGGCGTCATCGGAAGCAAAGTAATATTCACGTCCCGTCGAATATTATTTGTTGTTCCCAGCCCGTTCGGTTCGACGCGGCGCGCATTCGAGAATGACGCCGTGGCCGGCATTCACCGTTTCAGCCCGTTCAGGCAGTGCTCACGTCCTCTCAAAAAAATAATATTTTATGTTCAGGATATGGT